>SKVJ01000032.1 GCA_007129495.1 Dehalococcoidia bacterium
CTGCAACCTATTGACAAAGGTAAGGCATGACTCTAGTATGTCTTGTACGACTATACATCGTGTCACGATATATCTCAAAAACCCCGAGACGAATGGAGGTGAAGCCTATGTAGCAGAGTCGGTATCCGGACGTCTCTCTTCACAGTTCCCCAGTTACATCCTTTTGGAAAGGAGGTGAGAGCAGTTGACTAGCACATTGATTATCATCGTTGCACTTCTCATCTATGTTGCCGTGTACTTCCTGTACGGCAAACGCATCGCTACCAATGTGGCGAAACTTGATGCGAAGACGCAAACTCCCGCTCACAGGCTGTATGACGGAGTTGACTACGTGCCGAGCCGATGGCCTGTGGTCTTCGGCCACCATTTCGCATCGATTGCAGGTGCGGGCCCTATCGTCGGACCGATCGTTGGTGTTACCTGGGGCTGGGTCCCTGCCATTTTGTGGATATGGTTAGGCAATGCTTTTATCGGCGCCGTACATGATTTCATGGCCATCGTGGCGTCCATACGGTACGACGGAAAGTCGATCCAATGGGTCGCCGGGGAGGTGATGAAACCCAGGGTCTCGGTCATCTTCGGCATCTTTGTGTGGATTGCGATGGTTCTCATCATAGCGGCCTTCACGAATGTTGTCTCGGGACTCTTCATCGCGATTCCGGCTGTGGCTACCGCGTCTATCTTCTTCATAATCATAGCCGTCATAATCGGCTACCTGCTCTACTGGAAGAAGCAGAGCCTGGCGGCGATGACCGTTCTGGGCCTCATTCTGCTCGTCGGTGGAGTGTTCCTGGCGCAGACATTACCGATCTTCATGGAGAGGACAGCGTGGCTTCTGGTTCTGCTTGTATACATAATAATCGCAGCTGCGCTACCGGTGACGATCCTGCTGCAGCCACGTGACTACCTGAATGCGTACATACTCATGGCCTTCCTCGCCGTGGGCGGCGTTGCCTTCATCATTATCAACGAACCCTTGTCCTGGCCTGGGTTTACGCAGTTCTCGGCTCACACAATCGCCGGCCAACCATCGCCTTTCTGGCCGACCGTACCGCTTATTATCGCGTGCGGCTCGCTCTCCGGATTCCATGCCATTGTGGGCTCGGGTACGACATCCAAGATGTTGGGCAACGAGATGCATTCGTTGCGGATCGGCTACGGCGGAATGCTCCTCGAGGGCTTTCTCGCCACCATAGTGGTCGTTTCTCTGGGTGTCTTTGGGCTCCAGGTTGCCGGAGTGACGGCTGGAGAGGTCGGTGTCGCAGGTTGGGTCCCTCTCGCTATCGCACACTTCAGTGAGGCATACGCGATGGGCGCGAACCAGGCATTCGGCATGTCGGTGAGCTTTGGAATGACCTTCGCGTCACTCACCGTGGCAGCGTTTGCACTGACGTCGCTTGACACCACTGCCCGGCTGGGGCGCTTCGCCTGGCAGGACATCCTTGGTCGCCTGGTCAGTCCGGCGGGACAGGCCGGCGGATTCTACAAGTTCCTCACGCACCGGTGGATCGCATCCCTGATAGCCGCGGGTATTGGCGTCTACGTGGCAACGACGGATACGTTTACGGCGATCTGGGCGGGGTTTGGTGCTGCCAACCAGATGCTTGCGGCAGTGGCCATGATGGCCGCGTGCGTGTTCTCCACCAATGTCCTGCGAAAGGGTAAGTTCTGCTGGGTTACGTTGATTCCGGCTTTCTTCCTCTGGGTCACCGTGTTTACCGCCATGGTCTGGTACTTCTTCACCATGATGGGGATAGTGAGTCCGCTCACTCTGGGTTTCATGGCGGTGATGATTGTCCTGTCCGTAATACTGCTCATAGAGGCCATAGCGGCACTCAGGGCAGGGCCAAAACAGTAGAAGTCAGGTGATACTTAAGTCTCTACGAGAGTTTGTCAGAGATTTCGGAAGCGGGCTAAGAGCTCACTCCACTGAGTACGTAGAATTCGAACTCAGGGAGTTGGAGAACATCTTAGCCCTGCTTCTGTTTAGCTCGTTCCTGGGCATGCCGAGTCCACCGTCAGACTTATCATCACGGCTCATGCCGCACATGGCGCGGGAGATGTACGTGATGGGCAGCCGGGCGGGCGAGATGGACGACATCTCGGGACAGATCGGGGGACTGTTTGTCGATTGACGTGGTGTACTGATGGCTCTCAGGATAGTGTATTCCATCGGCAAGGGCGGTGTGGGCAAGACCACTTGTGCCGCCGCCCTCGCTGTTCAATCATCTCGGACGTGGCGCACTCTGGTCGTATCGCTTGACCCGGCTCACAACCTGGGAGATGTTCTTGATACCAGACTGTCGGATAGCCACAAGAAGCAGTCCGAGAATCTCTGGGCAAGTGAAATCGATATGGAAGCTGCCATCGCACGCTACCTGAAAGAGAGTGCAGAGAGGCTGAAGCAGATGTACCACTACCTAAAGGTCATCAATATCGAGGGGTACCTCGACGCACTGAAGCTGTCACCCGGCATTGAAGAATATGCGACTTTGCAGGCCATGGAAGAACTGATCCGGGAGGCGGAGCAGCGCTATGAAGTCCTTGTGTTTGATACCCCTCCTACAGGGCTGACACTTCGGGTTCTAGCCCTGCCCCGGATCTCCTTGCTTTGGGGAGAGCGCCTGCGACTGCTTCGTCGCGAGATACTCAATAAGCGGGGCGCTATCCAGAGCATCCAGGGAGAGCGCAAGTTCGTAGTTGATGGTACCGAGTATAGCCTCAGCAGCGATGAAAAGAGCGATGCGGTCATGAAGGAACTGAACGAATACGTTTCTCGCATGCAGGCACTGACGAGTCTTCAGGCAGACACAGCGAGAACCCGCGTGATGCCGGTGATGAACGCTGACAGACTGTCTCTGTTTGAAACGAAGCGAGCGTTCTCCTCTCTGAAAGCGCTTGGAATGCCCATCGGCTCCGTTATCGTGAACAAGATCGGGCTGAAGATCACCGACAGCCGCACAGTGGAACAGATCGAGGCAGAGCTTCGATGTAAGGTCAGGACAATTCCGTTCATTCAGGATGAGCTTTTCGGGAGTTCGGCGGTCGAGCAATTTGCGCAACATATTGATTTCCTCGAGTGGATACCGGGGCATAATGAGTGATGCGTGAGATTGACGCCTCCGGCATTGCCAGCCGGTACGGAGACGCCGGCGAAAGGATAT
This sequence comes from Dehalococcoidia bacterium, assembly GCA_007129495.1. Lineage (GTDB taxonomy): Bacteria > Chloroflexota > Dehalococcoidia > GIF9 > AB-539-J10 > SKVJ01. The sequence continues at coordinate 3,165 of SKVJ01000032.1, forward strand.
AGATCACAATGGGTGCCACAACATGGATTCTTCCGGTCGTGATTCTCGTCGCAATACTTACGACAGCTACATATTTCATGGGAAGGAAGCACAACGTTCTTCTGATGCGGGTGTACGCAAACGCACTCGAGGAGGCTCTGAGGCCTGTCGATCAAACGTACACATGGGTTGGGGGTTACGTCGGGTTCAAGGCGGATTACAAGGTCAAAGATGACTCTTTCAAAGCCGTCAAGGCTACACTTCACCTTATGCCAAGGGTGAGTCTTATGTACTACCCTGTAGCCCGCTTCACGATGAGGCACGACAAGTTGTATCTCGTGTTCGAGAGCAAACAGAGCATACCGGGCGAAGGGCACCTCATTAAGAAAGGACAGTACCGGTTCGTACCTCCTGGAATCGAAAATGAGGAGCAGTTTCGGCAACGAGACGTAACTCTTGGGGGTGTTGAGTACCGTCTTCTTTACCTCGATTCGCGTGGTGAGAAAGCGCTCCTTCGATGGGCGGATGCCCTGAAGATCCCGGATCACTCATTGGTAAAGCATCTGTCGTTTACCTCAAGTACGAATGTTGTCTATGCGTACGTTGAGCCCAGCGAAGAGTTAATAGCTTCTCTGGTGCGTACTGCGCCGGACGTTGTGAAGAGCCTTGCGAAGTAGCACGTGGCTGCGGCCGATAGCACTGAGCGATGCACGCCGGTACTCGTGGGAATCGCCAGTTCCGCAGAACTGTGCGTGGTACGGCGCCCGGCCACGCCTCCTGCCGGGGAGTGTATAGCTGTCAGCCTTCCGGGCTTGGAACTCGCTTATCCGAGCCCTGAGGTAGGCGGCGGGCCGCCTCCTGCACACTGAAAACAGGGCATCTGCCGGACTTAGCGGCTGGGGGAACAAAGCGCGGCAGATGATGCAGTCGAAAGTCCGCGAGAAGATACCGTGTGGAGCGACAGCGTTTGCAAAGCTCTCTACATACAGGACGGACATGTCTCGACGTATATGCGGACGCTTTCACTCGATACATTGCCGTGCGGATCACTGACCTCAAGAAGGATGGTTACCCATCCCTTCGGACCCGCCGGCGCTTGCCACACAGCATTCGGCCCATCAGCAGTAATGGTGCCTGCATCAGCCGTCCAGTGATAGTTGTACGTCCGTTCGTCCTCATCAACAAGGGCCTCGATGGAGCAGGTCCTCTCCTTGAAGATTCGCCACGAATCACCGTGTGGCTTGAACATATCAGTGTCGATCGCTTTCAATTGGAAACCGGATATCGATGGCGGCTCTGCCGCACTCACGGTAAGCGGGATCGACCGCTCAGTTACACCACCGTGGGAGTCGTAAACAATCACGGTTATCCAATGCATCCCCAGGGTGTCGGGGGCGAGCCATATAATGGACCGTCCGTCTCCGAACATCTCGCCCTGGCTGGCTGACCACTCATAGGTGAGCGCATCGCCATCGGCATCTTCTGCCTCGCACCAGACACGCACAGGAGATCCTGGAATCACCCACTCAACATCCTGGCCAATCTCGGATGCCATCACCAGTATCTCTGGCGGCCGATTCTCTCGGACACGAAGCGCCAGAGACCCTTCATCAGTGCCACCATGCCCATCATCAACCGTCACGAACACGCGGTGAAGACCTTCAGCCGGCGGCGCCACCCAATTCACCTCGGACCCTTCTCCCACTAGTTCTCCGTCGCTGGCAGACCAAAAATAAGACAACTCACTGCCGTCCGGGTCGACCGCTTCGCACGCGATGGAGATCGTGTCCAGAGGAGCGATCCGATCCGTTGACGGGGTAAAGCTGACTATCTCTGGGGGGTTGTTCTCACGTAGTGGTCGCGCCGATTCGTCCCATGCAGATACAGGCAGCCACCCCGCATTGATGCTGACCACCAGGACCAATACCACGGCTGCGACAGTACACCCCGCAATGTCAGTGTTCCTGTCAGTCCTCTTCGGGTTCGTATGCTGTTTGGTTGTGCTTTCTTCTGGCGTCTCAGTCATAGCTACACCTTCGTTATGGCGTACCGATAGTCTAGCACTACTGCGGCGGCGAGGCGAGTCGTTTGCAAGCTTTCGCGAAGTAAGCTTTGAAAGAGGACGAAGCAACGCCTGAAGCAGCTTGCCCCAATCTCACCGGTGTTGTTCACGTTTGACCGCAATTCATCCACTGGTGCTGAACGCGCTGCGTCCCGATTCTCAAGGATGGCACCATCCATTATGTTGTGCACGGCACTGGTTCAAGCAACCAAAGACCGATATGAGAAGAACTGAAAAAGAACAGTCTTTGCGCAGCACTCAGCAAGCTGGTAATCTACGAACCTTGGAGGTCACGGATACATGTCAGACAGCATTACTATGGACACTATCGTCTCACTCTGCAAGCGCAGAGGCTTCGTTTTTCAGAGCAGCGAGATATACGGAGGTCTCGCCAGTTGTTGGGATTACGGACCTGTAGGAGTAGAACTGAAGCGGAACGTGAAGAATGCCTGGTGGAATAGCGTCGTCGCTTCGCGTGGGGATGTGGTGGGACTTGATTGCAGCATCATGATGCATCCCAAGGTGTGGCAGGCAAGCGGTCACCTGGAAGGATTCAGTGATCCGCTGGTGGAGTGTAAGATGTGCCACATGCGATGGCGAGCCGACCAACTCGAGAAGCCTGCATGCCCTGCATGCGGCGGGGAACTTACCGAGCCCAAGAACTTCAACCTGATGTTCAAGACGTTTATGGGTCCGGTTGAAGAAGAAGCCGCCGTGGTGTACCTGAGGCCGGAGACTGCGCAGGGCATCTTCGTCAATTTTGAGAATGTGGTGACCACCAGCCGAAAACGGTTGCCGCTGGGTATCGCACAGATTGGGAAGTCATTCCGGAACGAGATCACTCCGGGAAACTTCACGTTCAGGACACGGGAATTCGAGCAGATGGAACTGGAGTTCTTCGTGAAGCCCGGGACAGATGAGCAATGGTATCAGTACTGGGCGAAGGAACGATTTGACTGGTACGTGGAGTTTGGTATTCGAGAGGAGAACCTGCGCATGAGAGAGCATGCAAAGGACGAGTTGGCGCATTATGCCAAGTCGTGTGTAGATGTCGAGTACTTGTTTCCCATTGGCTGGTCTGAACTGGAGGGTATTGCGAATCGGACGGACTTCGACCTGTCGCAACACTCAAAGTGGAGTGGAAAGGACTTGAGTTACCTTGACCCTCAGACGAACGAACGGTATGTACCCTACGTCATCGAACCATCTGCCGGAGCAGATCGTTCTGTCCTCGCATTCCTCGTGGACGCCTATCGTCAGGAAGAGGTGGAAGGAGCTACCCGCGTGGTTCTGAAGCTGCATCCATCACTCGCTCCAGTGAAGGTTGCAGTGTTGCCTCTCAGCCGGAATGAGAGACTCACACCACTGGCCAGACAGATTCATGAGAAGCTGAGCCGCACGTTCGTGACCGAGTATGATGATACGCAGAGCATCGGACGCCGGTACCGGCGCCAGGACGAGATTGGCACGCCGTTGTGTGTGACGGTGGACTTCGATTCGATTGATGATAACCAGGTAACCATTCGCGACAGAGACTCCCTCGCGCAGATACGCTTGTCGGTTGACAATCTGGAAGAGGCGATCACGGCAAAGCTATCAGGGGAGGAATTCGGCAGCGACAGCCTTTGGGCGGAAGCTCGAGCCTGAGCAAAGACAACTCGACCATGGCTCTGACTCAAGTACAGGGGGCGGATCAGCGAACCGCCCCCTGTATATACTGGTAAGGAGAGAACTGCGACTACTTGTTCAACAACTCGATCATCTTCGGAACGACCTCGTATATGTCACCTACGACCGCATAGTCTGCTATACGGAACAGGGCGACCGATGGGTCAGAATTGATAGCCACTATCGTACCTGAATCGCGAATCCCGGCAAGGTGCTGGGGTGAGCCTGATACCCCCACCCCAACGTACAATTTGGGTTTGACGATGGTACCACTGAATCCTACCTGGTGATCCTTGCTTATCCATCCGTCATCGACCAGCGGCCGGGTTGCCCCAACCACTCCACCGAGCGCATCCGCAAGTTGTTTCACAAGAGCGAGATCCTCGGCCTTCTTCAAACCTCGTCCCCCGCAGACAACGACGTCAGCCCCGGCAATGCTCGCCTCTTTCATGGCGCCTTTGCCAAGTACCTTGACTCCGCTGTCGACCTTCTCCGAATCTTTCTGAATGATCTCTCCTTTGCGGGACTCATCCTTCGGAGCGCTCTCCAGTGCCCGGTAGCGGACTGTTACCATGATAGGTTTAGACCTTGTCTTCACATGCGCCAGGAAGTTGCCGGTGAAGGCTGGACGTACCTGGAGCAATGAGCCGTCTTCCTGTACTTCGAGTGCCGTGCAGTTTGACGTGAGTCCAGCTTCCAGTGCGGTTGCTACGCGTGGTGCAAGTGCCTTGCCGGTTAGGGTTGCGCCAAACATCACCACCGATGGCTGTATCTCACGAAGAAGCCCAACCAGGTTCTGCTTATACCTGAGGGAGTCAAATATCGCCAATGAGTCGTCATCGAACACGTATACGGTGTCCGCTCCGTACTCGATCAACTCCTGTGCAGCACCAGAGACCCCTGATCCCAGAAGGGCACAGGACACGTTTGAAGCAGTCTTGTCAGCCAGTTCCCGACCCTTGCCGAGGAGTTCGTAAGAGATAGGGTGGACTCGCCCCCCTTCCTGTTCAACATAAATCAGTATGTCTTTGTTATCCATCACACCCTACCCTTTCAGCAGTCCCGCTTTGTCAAGCGCTGCGACGAGTTGATTGGCCGCGTCCTCACCGGTGAGAATTTCACCCTTGCGTTTCTTCTCCGGCGGCACCTCTATGCTCTCGACCCAGGTGGCTGAGCCTGCGCGGCCGAAATTCGAGGCGTCGACGTCGCCCAAATCGGTAGCGCTCCATGTCTCGATCTCTGCTTTTCGTGCGCGCAACTTTTCCTTGAGCGTTGGAAGTCGTGGAGTATTGATCTCCTTGGTGCCGGTGAGCACGAGAGGAAAAGAAGCCTCTATGTTGAGAGATCCTGCTGATGTCTCGGCCACAGCGGTTATCTTATCGCCTGTTACCTCTGTGATGTGTGAAACGAAGGGAAGCAGAGAAACACCGAGCCTTTCGGCAATCCCGGGGCCTACGTGCCCGGTATCGCCGTCAACGGTCTTCTCTCCGCACACGATCACATCGAAGGTACCAACCTGCCGTATAGCAGCGGCCAGTGTGTACGTAGTGGCGAGAGTGTCAGCGCCCGCGAACTTGTCGTCATGAAGAAGGATTCCACGGTCCGCGTCCCTGGCAATGGCCTCCCGCAGGACTGCCTCGGCTGACTTCGGCCCCATGCTGATAACCGTGATGGTGCCACCCATCTTCTCTTTCATCTGTTGAGCAGCTTCTATAGCATTGAGATCGAAGGGGTTAATCTCGACATCGGCGGACTTTCTGTCCACCCTGTTGGTGTCCGGAGAGAACTTGACCCGCTCGATGTCGGGCACCTGCTTTGCTAGCACGATGATATGCACCTGAACACACCTCCTTCTTCCTGTCGCATCGCGGTCTCATCCACCAGGTGAAGACGGAAGCCGGGATTCATGCGGCCGGCTTCCATCTACCGATCGCTATCTCTAGAACTTGCCCACCTCTTCTCGGGAGATGATCATACGCATGATTTCGGACGTGCCGCCACCCATCTCGAGCACCTTGGTGTCTCTGAGGAACCGTTCCACCGGGTAGTCCGTCGTGTATCCTGGTCCGCAGAGCACGTTCATGGCCATGTTGCAGACCCAGGTGCATTCCTCGGTTGCGAACAGCTTCGCGATCGCTGCCTCTTTCGCTGCAGGAAGGCCCTGATCCTTAAGCCATGCCGCGTGAAAGAGCAGATTCCGGGTGATCTCAACGCGGGAGGACATATTTGCGATATGAAATTGAATAGCCTGGTTCTTGAGAATGGGGCGGCCGAACTGGACGCGCTCTTTTGCATATGCGATGGCCTGCTCCATAGCCGCCTGCATCAGGCCAAGGCCCTGAGTTCCTATGCCGATTCGAGCAATCTCCAGCGCAGACAGGGCGAGCGGCATTCCGCCTCCGACGGTGCCAAGTACGGCATCGTCGCCGACGCGGCAATTCTCAAGAAAGTATTCCGTGGTTGGAGTCGCAGTGGCCCCCATCTTGACCTCAACCTTACCCATCTTGACACCGGGAGTATCGTTCTCGACTATGAACGCGGTGAATCCCTTAGCTCCGCCCTCCGGGTCCGTCTTGGCCACCAGTACATGAGTGTCGGCAAAGATTGCGTTGGTAATATAGTGCTTCGTGCCGTTAATGACCCACTTGTCTCCGTCTTTGACGGCAGTGGTCTTGATTGCAGACACGTCTGAACCTGCCTCGGGTTCAGTGGTGGCGAAAGACACAATCGAACCGCCACACGCAGGGATCAGGTACTTCTTCTTTTGTTCCTCGTTACCGCCCAGGCGAATAGCATCCATGCCCAGGCGCTGGGTATTGAATGAGAATGCCGTCGAAAGGCAGCCCTTCGCAATCTCCTCGAGCGCCACGTAGTGTCCCACAAGGTCGAGACCCTCGCCTCCGTACTCGGTCGGAACGTGGATGCCGATCAGGTTGAGTTCAGCAAGTCGTTGAAGGTTCTTATAGATTATCTTGTAATCGTGATTCCGGTCGGCCTCTTCAGCAGTCTTCTTGAACTCTTCTGCGGCCCCGCGAGCGATCTCCCTGATAGCGTCATGCTCCTCAGTGAAATAGGGGAACTTTCCCATGGCTGACTACCTCCTTAACAAATGCTTCTGTAGAATGGTACCGAATCAATCAGGTTCGTGCAGATATCAGCGACTTTGCCTGCCTCCCCCGGTTTTGCCGGGAGACAGGCCTGTGTCGCGCTACATGGTTTATTGAGCTGCCCTGCTACTTTTTTGGAGCAGGTTCGATGATTTCCTCTTCAAGTGCAATGAGCCGCCGCGCGCACTCGACAGACTGATCAAGCCCCGCATTCATTCTCACGACCAGCTTGGCACCTTCGGGCGAGCCGCCACCATGCATACAGCCGGGGACGCCGGCCCCCAGCGTCAGCCATTCGATGAGACGCGCAACCTTTGCGCGTGACTCTGCTGACGAAGCAGCCTTAAGGTACTTCTGGACTAAATGCCCGTATGTCGGGTCGTTGAAATCAGCAGATGACGGCAGGCATCCTGTCTCCCCTATACCACCGGCGATTTCCTGAGTGAGCCGCTTCGTCTCATATGGGAGTGTGGCAACGTGCACCTTGTTCACGTTTGCGAGAAGGGGGTTGGTGATCCATGCGCCCGAAGGATGCTTCTTGCCCAAAGCGGAAGCAGCCACGCCCACGGCAAACGTGGTCTCATTATTCACGTACATCTGGGTGAGCTTCTCGTTGAACGCCTTGGTTGACAGCCCATTTGCGCGTGCGATAAGGGCTGCCGCGCCAGCCATGACATCCCCCTGTCCCGCGACGCATCCACCGATGGCTGCACGATACGGACTGATGAAGTTCATCAGGACCGAGCCCGTCGCCTTGCACTCTCCGCAGAGAAACACCCGCTCCTTGGGAACAAAGACGTCCTCGAAGAACAAGTACGCCTGCGTGATTCCTCCGATCTTAACGGGAATGTCAAAGCCCTCTTCCGCTTCACGCGTGTCGCTGGGATGTCGGGCCTCCACGATGGTGAGTCCCTCCACATCTTTCGGGATGACGAAGGAGACGGTGTAGTCCTTGTCGGCTTCCCTGTAATTGGACCCGGGAAGGACGAACACTTCCTGTGCTGCTGCCGTGCCGCATATCATGACCTTTGCGCCGCGGACTACGATACCGTCGTCCCGGACGTCCACAATCCGGACATTCATGTCGGGGTCTTCCTGCTGTGAAGGAGTCAGCGCACGATTGCCCTTTGCGTCAGTCAGCGCGCCGGAGACGGTGATGTCATTATCCTGAGCATACCGGATCCAATCCTTCAATCGGTCGTGGTAGTTGGTGCCCTGGTCCTGATCAAGGTCGTATGTCGTGGGCCACATGGTATTGAGAGCCGCGTGACCCGCACACCTGCCGCCGGTACACGTTCCGGTGAGATGGTACGCTTCACGTTTCATCCTGCAGTTAGCGATCATGTCGTCTGCAGTCTGCAACACTGCAAGATAGCGTGAGACGCGGTCTCCGGTCAGATGCGATATCGTGGAGAAGGTATCTGCGTAATCGGGGTCCAATGCCGCCGCATAAAGCTGCGCGTGCCCTTCGACCGTCCCCTTGGTGTTGGGATTGGTTGTAACATCTTCAATAAGCTGGCCGAACTTGTACATGTTTGGCCGTAATCTTGTGAGAGCCTCTTTGTATTGCTCCGGGGTCTTGAGAGACATAGCACCTCCTGCGTGCGAATGGTCGTAAACTGTGCCATTTTAGCATAGGGAGAGAGAGTGCATGACACGAAACGCACGAACGCAGCAGCTGCAGGTCAGAAGGAATAGACTCGGGGCGAGAGGACTCGAACCTCCGGCCTCAGCGTCCCGAACGCTGCGCGCTACCAGACTGCGCTACGCCCCGTTTGCCCATGCCATTATAAAGTGCTTCAATAGGGACTGCAAACATGAAGTACCTTGTCCTTATTATGGACGGCGCCGCCGGATGGCCGCTTCCGGCGCACGCGGGAAAGACCTGCCTCGAACTTGCTCAGACGCCCAATCTGGACCTTCTGGCGCAAGAAGGGGCGGTGGGGCTCGTGCGTACTGTCCCAGAGGGCATGGAACCGAGCAGTGCCTGCGCCTGCATGTCGCTTCTCGGCTACGATCCCCGCGTGTACTATATGGGACGAGGTTCCATAGAGGCACGCAGCATGGAGATTCCTCTGGGAGAGGGGGAGGTTGTCTTCCGGTGCAACCTGGTGAGTGTGCGCAACGGCAGAATGGAGAGTTACAGTTCGGGCTATATCCCTGATGATGAAGCGCATGAACTCATTGCGACTCTGAATGAGGTGATAGGTAACCATGAAGTCAGCTTCTATCCGGGCATCAGCTATCGGCATATATGTAGAATCAGCGGACACCAAGAAATACTCGCTGCTGCGTGCACGCCGGCTCATGATATTCCGGGTAGATTGATTGAGCAGTACCTGCCCAAAGGAGAGGGAAGCGAATACCTTCGAGACCTGATGCTGCGCTCAATGGAAGTGCTGGCTATGCACCCGGTGAATGTGAAACGCTGCGCCAGGAACGAGACGCCCGCCAATATGATATGGCTGTTCTGGGGAAGTGGACGGATACCCTCTATGCCGCCTTTTCGTGAGACCTATGGCTTGAATGCGGCCATGACTTCGGGCGTGGACCTGTTGCTTGGTCTTGCCAAGATGCTCGACATGCGGGTGCTCGCCATACCGGGGGTTACGGGTGACATTGCGAACAACTACGCTGCTCAGATGAGTGGAGCCATCGATGCGCTTGAGTCGAGCGATCTTGTGGTGGTACATGTGGAGGCTCCCGACGAAGCAGGACATGATGGCTCGGTGGCAGACAAGACACTGGCTATCGAGCGGATCGACCGGGACATGATTGCTGCTGTCAGGGAGCTTGATCCCCATCAGATTCGCGTGCTCGTAACGCCGGATCACCCCACGCCTATTCAGGTGCGGACTCATGTCGCGGACCCAGTTCCATTCCTGATGTGGGGTGCCCGCATTGCGCCGAACGGTGCCGCGCGCTTCACTGAAAAGGAGGCAGCTCGAACCGGCCTGTTTGTCGACGAAGGACATCGCCTTATGTCAGACTTGATTGGCTGAGAGGTCCGGACATGTCACGCATAGTGCAGAAATATGGCGGAAGTTCCGTTGCTGATGCAGAGCTGATACGAAATGTCGCCTCGCGCATCGCTCGCGGCCGCGAGGCTGGCAATGACATGGTGGTCGTGGTGTCTGCCATGGGAAAGACCACTGATGAACTCATTGCGCTGGCACACCAGCTTGTGGAGCAACCTGATGAGAGAGAGATGGATGTACTGCTTTCCACCGGGGAGATTGTGTCGAGCACACTCCTTGCGATGACACTCAAAGACATGGGGCACAATGCAGTGAGCTTGACCGGGTTGCAGGCTGGTATTCACACTGACGGAAGGTACAGCAAAGCACGCATAACTGCGGTCGAACCGCAACGGATCAGGGATGAACTTGCGAGAGGCAATGCTGTCATAATCGCCGGATTTCAGGGAGTCGATTCTCAGATGGACACAACAACCCTTGGCCGAGGGGGCTCCGATACCACAGCTGTGGCGCTCGCCATCAGCCTGGAGGCGCACGTGTGCGAGATCTATACTGATGTTGAAGGAGTCTTCTCCGCCGATCCGCGTGTTGTGCCTGACGCGGTGAAGCTCGACAGGATAGGCTATGAGGAGATGCTCGAGCTTGCCACTTATGGCGCCGGCGTGATGGCGCCGAGAGCGGTTGAGCTGGGCCAGGTCTACGGAATGCCGATAATGGTTGCCTCAGCCAAGAGCGACGGGACCGGCACGCTCATATGTAAGGAGGGCTCCATGGAACTGCGCAACAAAGTGAGTGGAATAGCTCATGACACGAACGTAGCGAAGATAATGGTCATCGGCGTTGCTGATCAGCCGGGCATAGCGCAGGCTCTCTTTGAGCCCCTTGCGCGTGCCAACATCAGTGTGGATACTATCGTGCAGAACGCTGGAATCAACAACGTTACTGATATCACATTCACCGTCACACAGACTGATGTGCTGAAGGCTCTTTCCATAGTGGAACCGGTTGGCAAGTCGATCGGGGCTGTCAGGGTGACGAGCGATGAATCCCTGGGGAAAGTGAGCATCGTGGGTACGGGAATGCAGAATACTCCCGGGTATGCGGCGCGAATGTTTCACGCGCTGGCGGCAGAGGATATCAATATACAGCTCATCACCACGTCCGAGATTCGTATCACGTGTATTATCTCGAAGAGCCGGATACACGACGCAGTCCGTGCGTTGCACAAGGCGTTTGAGGTAGAGTTTCAGACAACCGGATAGGAGTGGAGTTCTGAATTGAATGCAGGAGTCAAGGCATAGTGTCATTGCAGCAGGAAGAAGAACGAACGCGGCTGAACCGTAAGATTTCCCAGGAGGCTATCGCTCTGGCGGTCGAAGGAAGGTGGGAAGAAGCTATTGCTGCGAATCGCGCTATTATTGAACGTTTCCCTGATGATGTGGCTGCCTGTAATCGCCTTGGGAGGGCGCTCATCGAGCTCGGGCGGTTTGCGGAGGCGGAAGAGGCCTATCGGAAGACCCTGCAGATAGAACCCAACAATAGCATCGCATCAAAGAATATCGAGCGCCTGAAGGACTGGAGGGGGGTTGGCAGTCTCGACTCCAATAAGGCTCGCGCCCTTGGCAAGGATTTCTTCGCCTCAACTATCGGAAAGACCGGCATCGTGGCGTTGACCAATGTCACTTCTCTTGAGCGCATCTCGGAAATCGGCATCGGTGGGGCGGTGGCATTGCGCCAGCAGGGCAAGCGCATCCTGGTGGAAGATGAAGCGGGCAAGGTCATTGGTGAACTGGAGCCGAAGCATGGGGTTCGTTTAGCGAAACTCATTCAGGGAGGAAATCGCTACAACGCGACCATTTTATCTACCGAAGAAGGCGGGCCGCAGCTATTGGTGAGGGAGGAGTATCAGCATCCGACTCAGACCGGGTCCCCCTCCTTCCCCCCCACTCAGCCTGACAGGCTGTATGGTCATCCCGGCAGGGCGTCACCTGTCGAAACTCCACCCATAGTCGATGAAGGACGAAAGTCTTCCGCACTTCGAGGGATGGGACAGGGCGATACGGACGAACCTGTGGCGGAAGACGATGACAGAAGCTATCTGGAAGGGTTCACAATGATTGATGAGCCACATGAGGCGGAGAGGAGCCACGAGTGACATCCATAGGACTCGTCAAGCCAATTGATATCGAACAGGAGATGAGGCGCTCTTATCTCGATTATGCCATGAGCGTCATCGTCTCCAGGGCATTACCTGATGCGCGTGACGGACTGAAGCCGGTCCAGCGTCGAGTGCTCTTCGCGATGGAAGATCTCGGAATGCGTCCGAATACAGCGTACAAGAAAAGTGCGCGCCTGGTGGGTGAGGTGCTGGGCAAGTACCACCCGCATGGCGATTCCTCAGTGTATGAAGCGATGGTGCGGATGGCGCAGCCGTTCTCGCTGCGAAATCCACTGGTTGATGGGCAGGGCAATTTTGGGAGCGTCGACAATGACCCGCCCGCTGCAATGCGCTATACCGAGGCGCGGCTTTCTTCTATAGCCATGGAGATGCTCGTCGACATCGACAAGGACACGGTCGACTTCGTCCCCAATTTCGATGATTCGTTGAAAGAGCCTTCAGTTCTGCCGGCACGGCTGCCAAACCTGCTGTTGAATGGAGCATCGGGTATCGCTGTTGGGATGGCTACGAACATTCCGCCTCACAATCTGGGTGAGATCTGCGACGCGATCGTCTTTCTCATTGACAATCCGCTGGCTACCAGTGAAGAGTTGATGCAGTTCGTCACCGGACCGGACTTTCCCACGGGGGCCATCATCCTCGGCTCCGAGGGTATCCGCAGTGCTTATACGACCGGGCGCGGCAGGATAGTGATGCGCGCGAGGGCTGAAGAGGTAACGAATAAGGCCGGAAAACGCCAGATCATCATCACCGAAATACCGTTCCAGGTGAACAAGGCGGCTCTTGTTGAGCGGATCGCGGTGCTGGCCAGAGAGAAAAAGATCACCGGTATCGCTGAGGTGAGGGACGAGTCTGATCGCGAAGGTCTTCGCGTCGTGATCGACCTCAAGAAGGAAGCACAAGCCGGTCGCATCATGAACAATCTGCATCAGAATACTGCGATGCAGACAACGTACTTCGTCAATATGGTCGCCCTCGTGAACGGCAAGCCGAAGACGATAGACCTGCGGGAGGCGCTGACCTGCTACGTCGACTTCCGCACGGATGTCATCACGAGGAGATCCCGTTTTGAGCTTGACAAAGCATCGAAGCGCGCGCATATCCTGGAAGGGCTGCAAATAGCCCTGGACCACCTTGACGAGGTGATCGCCGTGATACGAGGGTCGGGTAACGTCGACGCTGCACGTGAAAACCTCATCGCTCGATTCTCGCTCTCCCATGAACAGGCACAGGCGATTCTGGACATGCCACTGCGCAGACTGGCACAGCTCGAACGGGAGAAGATCGCTGAGGAGTATGCCGAACTGGTCAGGACCATCGCCTACCTCGAGGACCTGCTCGCGAATCCTAAGAAGATACTCTACCTCATCAAAGATGAGGTTGTTGCGCTGAGAAATAAGTTCGCTGACAAGAGACGAACTCAGGTCTGGGAAGAGGAGGCCACAGAGTTTACGCGGGAGGACCTGATACCGCATCAGAGAATGATCGTCACACTAACCGCGAGTGGATTTATCAAGCGGCTCCCTGCCAGCACCTATCGTGTGCAGCATCGCGGAGGGCGTGGCGTGATGGGCATGGTGGTACGTGAGAATGACTCGGTGAGGCACATACTGTCTGCCGACACGCACGACAGCATTCTCTTCTTCACGGAGAAAGGCAGGGTCTACAGCGTCAAGTGTTATCGGCTGCCTGAAGAGTCATCCAGGACTGCAAAGGGTACTGCGCTGGTCAACGTGGTTCCCGTTGACCTAAGAGACGATATCACGGCGTTACTGGCCATTCCCAGGTTTGAGGCGAACAGGTTTCTTGTGATGGCAAGTCGCCGCGGTGTGGTGAAGAAGACTCCCCTCGATGCCTTCTCTTCCATCCGCCGCTCGGGTGTGATTGCGATTAATCTGAGAGAGGGAGATCACCTGGTCTCGGCGCAGGTGGTCAGTAACAGAGATCAGTTGGTGCTGGTAAGCCAGAACGGCAATGCCAACAGGTTCACGGTTGAGGATCTTCGCACTGCCTCCCGCAGTAGCGGTGGAGTGCGTGGTCTGCGGGTATCGGGTGATGAAGTGGTGGGAATGGATCCGGTGCGCATCGATGTGTACCTCCTTACCGTGACCCAGAAAGGTTATGGGAAGTTGACGCGTGTCGATAGCATTCCCATCCACAAGCGAGGCGGCAAAGGCCTCCGCGTACACAGGATCAGTGCCGAGACAGGAAAGCTTGCAATAGCCAGGCTTGTGCCACCCCAGGGTTCGCTTGTGCTGTTGTCTTCCTCGGGAAACGTCGTGGTGATTCCGATGGAGCAGATTTCAGTGCAAAGCAGGAACGCACGAGGTGTGCACTTGATGGCCCTCGAGCGAGGCGAAACGGTAGTGTCGGTCACATCGACCGGGGAAGTGGAACTTGCTGCTGGCGAGTGAATTGGTTGCCCGTCTGAACCTGCTCCGCGTGGCATAGAGGAGACGTTACATGAAACTGATATTCATTCACGGATCAGGAAGCACGCGGGTGGTATGGAAACATCAGACTGACTTCTTCCGCGATGCGGATGCGGTGAACCTGCCTGGACATCTTTCCGAAGGAGACCCGTGTGAGAGCGTGGAAGACTATGCCTCCTGGCTTCACGAATACGTGACGATGAAATCGTACGATCGTCCAGTGCTGGTGGGACACTCTCTCGGGGGCGCAATTGCGCTCCAGTACGCGCTTGATTATCCTGAGCAGCTCAGAGGACTGATTCTGATCGGCACGGGGGCGAAGCTGCGGGTTGCGCCACATGTGCTTCAGGCTATCGAGAAGGGCATCGAGGATCCGCATACCTGGTTGAGTGAGTTCGTCGAATCTCAGTTGCGCGCTATCTATGACGGCGTTTTCGATGCAGTAGAGCGTGAGGTCGGTATGGACCGCGGCCTTCGCGAACACATCCTCGCTGACGTTGCCGCTGTGGGAGCGAAGGTGCAATTGAATGACTTTCTGTGCTGTGACAGGTTCAATGTCATGAATCGCCTGGCGGAGGTGAAGGTACCCACTCTTGTACTGTCAGGCAGCCTTGATCTGCTCACTCCACCGAAATACGGGCAGTATCTCGCGGATAACATTGAGGGGGCACAGTTCGTAGTGATTGAGGGAGGCACTCACCATTTCTTCGCAGAGAAACCCGAACAGACCAATCGCGCGATCAGTTATTTCCTCAGGTCGTTGTAATGGTCTCCGGGCGGCCGCCATCCAGGTCTTGAAGGCCGCACGTGTTACATCTCTCTATCCTGCAATCCGGAGTCGTCTCTCCACGCAGCATTCTCCGATGCTCCCCCCTGAGGTAATCTTGTGAGACCCCCGTATTGATATGTGCCCACGGCAGCGGCGCGGTCAATCCTGTTGCGTCACCAAGAAAGTGCTCCATCCGCAGGCCACATGACTCAAAAGCGATACGCCAGTTGTCATATGTGAAGCACTCTCCCCAGGAGTCGAACCGGCTACCTAACTGCCACGCGTGAAGAATAACCCGGCCTAAGCGACGGTCTCCCCTCGACAAAGCGGCTTCGAGTTGGCCAATCCTTGCATCCGGCCAGGAAAGCTTAACCCGGTCAGCACGGAGGCCTTTCTTGAGGATTGCGACCTTAGCATCCACGAGCTGCGGCGAATCCTGAACATGCCACTGGCAGGGTGTGTGGGGTTTCGGCACCAGAAGGGAGACGCTCACGTTGAGGCGTAGAGCGGGATCGTGTGAGGCGACTCGCCGAACAAGCGAAGCAATACCGGCGACGTCTTCCTCCGTCTCTGTAGGAAGTCCTATCATGAAATAGAGCTTCACCTTGGTCCAACCCCCCGTCCTTAGAGCATCAAGTGTGCTGAATATGTCCTCTTCCGTCACGTTCTTGTTGATTGCGCGCCGCAGACGTTCAGTTCCTGCCTCGGGAGCGAAGGTGAACGACCCTCCTCGCCGTCCAGGGAGGGATTCAAGTAATTGGACCGACTCTGGCCCCAGGCGCAGACTGGGCAGCGAGAGGGAGATGTTTCTGCGGCGACAGAGCGGTGTGAGGTCCCCCACGAGCATCTCGATATGCGGGTAGTCGCTGCTGCTGAGAGATAGAAGCGACATATCACTGTAGCCGCAGTTGGTTGCGATCTGCTCGCACGCATCGACAATCTGCTCGGGTGTTCGTGAACGGACAGGCCGGCAAATCATTCCTGCCTGACAGAAGCGACATCCTCTGGTACATCCCCGTTGAATCTCGACACTGCCATAGTCGTGGACAATCTCGAGCAACGGGACGATCATTCGGGTTGGCGGAGGAGGTAGGTCAGTCGCAATTCTTCGCGATACGATGCGAGGGACATTCGGTCCCACAGGCTCCAATGCCTCAAACGAGCCATCGCCGGCATATCGAGGCTCATAGAGAGAAGGCACGTATACACCGGGTACGCCCGCTGCGGCATTGAGAAGATCTTGGCGATTGTGTTTGTTCGCGAGCAGAACGTCACACAGAGCGGACAGGCCGTTTTCGGCCTCGCCGATGAAGAATAGGTCAACGAAATCCGACATCGGCTCCGGGTTAACTGTGCAGTTGCCACCCGCGATGACGATTGGATGGTGCTGCGTTCTGTCCCTCCTGAGAACCGGAACTCCTCCAAGGTCGAGGACAGTAATGACGTTCGTGTAGTTGAGTTCATAGCCGAGAGAGAATGCAATGATGTCAAATTCGGACAGATCGTGTCTGGACTCGAGTGAAAAAAGCCGGTGCCCGTTCTGTCTCAGCGCCATTTCCATGTCAACCCACGGTGCAAATACCCTCTCTGCAAGCATACTGGGAGATGAGTTCAACAGTTCGTAGATGATATGCAACGCAAGATTGGACATGCCTACCTCGTAGATGTCCGGATAGCACAGAACAGCGCGAAGCGACGCGCTATCCCAAGGCTTAATGACGGAATTCCACTCGTTACCAGTGTATCTGGCCGGCCGGGACACTCCGCGGAAGATAGATTCCGGTATGCTCACGATTCGTTACTCCATTATAGTCGCTGAACGCACTACGCTCAATTCGAATCACGCCATCCTTCTTTTCGTCATTGACCATCCCGGTTACTCACCTTTAGAATAGCGTCCTCTGTATATGAAGGCACTGATTCAGCGAGTACTGGCCGGTTCCGTTTCTGTGAATGAAACGGTTGTCGGTTCTATTGGACCGGGGCTGGTGGTGTTCCTCGGAGTGGGCAGGGAAGATGGTCCGGAAGATGCTGATTACCTTGCCCATCGTGTGGCGGGACTCAGGGTCTTTGCGCGCGAAGACGCAGAGTTCGATCTATCTGTGCAGGATATCAGTGGCGGTGTGCTCGTAGTGAGTCAGTTCACTCTGATGGCTGATACCCGGAAGGGCAGGCGCCCCAGCTTCGGTGAAGCTGCGCGCCCCGAAGATGCACGTCCTCTCTACGAGCGCTTCGTGGACGCCCTCCGCACACAGGGATTGACCGTGGCGACAGGTGTCTTCCAGCAATATATGCGTGTGGACATCGCCAATGACGGGCCGGTGACGGTTCTGCTCGAGAGCCGGCGATCATGAACCTGAGCGTCCAGGGAGTCGCACTCACTCGCGAGACGTTTCTATCCTGGGTTGCTATAATCCCTTGATGGTGACTAAGGGCTGGCTCATATGGGGCTGGCTGGGCTTCCTCCTCCTCATTAACATCCTCATCCCGTGGTACGTCCTTGCTGACGTACCACGCTTCATCGGCGCCTTTCTCTTCTGGACGATTTGGGCTGCGGTTGCAGTAGCGAGCATGTTCCTGGTGTTTGCGAGGTGGAGAGGATGAATGCTGCAGGTTGGGCGTGGCTCGCTATTGGGCTCTATGTCGTGATGGGGTTCGTGATCGCTGTTGCCGCACGGCGATACGTAGGTGTCGGCCTGAGCGATTTCTTCCTCGCTAATCGCAAAATGGGAGGATTCGTCTCCGCCCTCACCTATAGCGCCACGACATATAGTGCCTTCATGCTGGTCGGGTTGGTGGGATTGACCTATGTAGGAGGAGTGGGAGCTCTGGGGTTTGAGATGACCTATCTTGCCGGGCTCTTTCTCGCAGTTTTCTTTCTACCCAGATTCTGGCTGGTCGGGCGCCACTACGGGTACATCACACCCATGGATCTGCTTTCTGACAGGTATCAGAGCAGAATTGTGGGAATGGTTGCCGCACTTCTGGCACTCGTGTTTCTTGTCCCCTATAGCGCTGCTCAATTGCTGGGAATCGGACTTCTTCTGAATGGCATGAGCGAAGGGGGCATTCCGGTTCTGGCCGGGATTCTTGTGGCGACTCTTCTGGCAATCGCCTGGTCCAGGATCGCCGGGCTACGCTCGATTGCCTGGACTGATGCGTTTCAGGCGCTGGTCATGATCGTGAGTGCCGGCGTTCTTCTCGCCCTCATCATCTCGGAACTTGGTGGCCCAATGGCGTTCTTCTCTCGCTTCGAGATGCAACACGCCGACCTGCTGACGGTTCCGACAGGTGACGGCCTGTGGAGTATCAACATGTTCATCGGCTTGTCTCTGCCCTGGTTCTTCTTCTCCATTTCCAACCCCCAAGTGAGTCAGCGTTTCTTCATACCCGAATCTGTGACAGCAATGCGCCAGCTGTTGGGAGGGTTTCTGGTCTTCGGATTTGTCTATACGTTGATCGCTGTGCTCTGGGGCTTTGGTGCCCGAATGCTTGTGCCTGGACTCGACAATCCGGACATGGCTACTCCGACGTTGCTTGCGCTGCCGTTCGTGCCAAGGGCCCTTGCGCTCATTGCTATGGTCGGCATCGTCGCTGCGGCAGTATCGACGATCGACTCGATACTGCTGACGCTTTCGTCTGTGTGGGCGCGCGATGTCTACAAGGGTGTAATCAATCCGGGAGTCAGCGAGCAGAAGGAGCTTCGCATTGGACAATGGGTCATCCCCGTAATGGCTCTAGTTGCCATGGTCTTCGCGTGGCAGGCATCGACACGGGCCGGCATTGATTTCATGATTGCGCCTTTGTCTGCCGCTGCGTCTGCCGGCCTTCTCATGGTAGTCCCGAGCATTTTCGGAGCTTTCTTCTGGAAGAAGGCAACTGCAGCAGGCTCCATCACCAGCATCGTGGCAGGAGCAGTTGTGGTCCTCGTTCTGCAGGTTACCGGTGCCCGGCCGCTTGGCTGGTGGCCGGGAGTGTGGGGGCTGCTCCTGTGCATTGTGCTGTTCGTCGCCGTCAGCCTCGTGACGCGTCCTCCGACAGAAAAGGCCGACGAGTTCCTCGGATACCTCGCCGAGAAGCTATCGTCGGGCAAACACATCTGACTGTGAAGATGAGGCGCGATTCAGCTTCCTGGCTGACGACCGACCACGCTCATCTTTGCCACTCGTATAAGCGCACCAGATTCCGTCTTAAGGACAATGGAAATGTCGTCGATTACATCCACTGAACCGTAGATGCCTCCGCTGGTAACAACTCTCGCTCCCTTCTTGAGGCTCAGGAGCAGTTCCTCTTGCTCTTTCTGGCGCCTTCTCTGTGGCCGTATAGTGAAGAAGTACATCGCCGCAAACATCAGAACGAAGAAGAGCAGCAGCGGCAGTATCCCGGCAAGCTGGTCATCCATAGTTGGAAAATCCTCCTTCTCAGATAGTGCTATTGTAGACGACTTCGCCTTGCAATGCCCAGGGGCTGGTCCTGGAGATGCCGACACGGATCAGTGCGCCCTCTTGGATATCCTCTCCGCTGAAGAAAACGAGCTTGTGAGTTCGCGTCCTTCCGAACCACTTTCCGCGTTTGTATCCCTGCACGAGTATCTCGAACTCCCGCTGCAGGTAGCGAGCGTTTATTTCCGTGGCAATCGTTTCCTGAAGCTCTTCAATCCGGTGCAGCCGTTCAAGTTTCGTCTGTCCGGAAACAGA
Source organism: Dehalococcoidia bacterium (assembly GCA_007129495.1). Lineage (GTDB taxonomy): Bacteria > Chloroflexota > Dehalococcoidia > GIF9 > AB-539-J10 > SKVJ01. The sequence continues at coordinate 23,036 of SKVJ01000032.1, forward strand.
ATCCTGGTATCGGCTGGCTGCAACCGTGCCGGAGCGTGGAGAGTAAGCGGCGACATGTACGGTGTCGAAGCGCATCTCCTCAAGTGTTGAGAGCGTGTTCTCAAATTGGTCGTCTGTTTCGCCCGGGAACCCAACGATAATGTCGGTGGAAATGGCGATGTCGGGGATAGCGGTCCGGATGTCGCCTACGAGTCTGCGGAAGTGGTCGACCGTGTATCCTCGGGCCATAGCGCGCAGGATATCATTGTCTCCGGACTGAAGGGCGAGGTCAAGATGCTCGCAGACCTTGTCAAGGGAGGCCATTGATTGAATGAGCTTGTTGCTCATGTCCTTGGGATGATTCGTGAGGAACCGTAGCCTGCTCAGGCCTTCGATCGGCTGCAGTCGCGCCAGCAGGTCAGCCAGGTCAGGTTTGCCGGGAAGGTCATGTCCGTACGAATCCACGTTCTGTCCGAGTAGCACAATCTCCCTGGTTCCGCCTGATACAAGGCGCCGGATCTCCTCCTCTATGTATTCAGGCGGTCGACTAATTTCGCGCCCTCTTGTATATGGCACGATGCAATACGTGCAGAAGTTGTTGCATCCCTGAATAATGGGCACGAAGGAGGAAGCGGTGGACTGCGCAACCACCTCGAGAGTGCCAGGTGGGAGACATGGATGACAGCCGGGCTCTGCGTGTTCGGGCGCCTCCTCAAGCCAGGTCGACAATGTATCGTACTGTCCGGAACCGAAGAACAGGTCTACCTGTGGGAAGCGACGCTGCAGGGACTTGAGATCTTGGGCAGTGAAGCACCCGGTTACCGCGATTCTCAAGTGAGGCCGCTTCCGCTTCATGCCTGCGAGCAGGCCGAGGGTGCCAATCACGCGGTCCTCAGCGCTCTTCCTCACGACGCAAGTGTTAAGCACTACAAGGTCAGCGGCGTCGAGACGCGACTCCTGATCGTAGCCAGCTGAAGACAGCAACCCGGCGACACGCTGGGATTCTGCCTTGTTCATCTGGCATCCGATAGTCCATAAATGATAGCGTGGCATAAGCGACTATATTCCTGCGGGAGATTAATATAGTAGAGTATGCTCTCGTGTCCAGCAAACCGAAAGAAAGCATAGACTCACACAAAGATCACCGGAAGCGCCTGCGCCAGCGGTTTGAGAAAGACGGACTGGCCGGTTTCAGCGATTATGAGGTGATCGAATTGCTGCTTACGCTGTCGAAGGAGCAGGTGGACTGCAAGCCTGCCGGCAAGCAGGCCATCAAGCAGTTTCACAGCGTGCGGGGGGTTCTTGATGCTCCTACCAGGAATCTTGAGCAGATTCACGGGATTGGCCGGAAGAGTGTCTTTGTCATCAAGCTTGTGCGCGCTCTCGCCGAGTATTACTACGGCGAACGCATGCACCAGGACGGCTCAGCTCTTGGTAACTCACAGGCAGTTGTTGACTACCTGAAGGTTACGATGGGGGCGCTGGACCGGGAGGCTTTCCGAGTGGTCTATCTCAATGCACAGCATGTACCCAAGACGGTTGAAATACTCTTCGAGGGAACGCTGACCTCCAGCGTTGTCTATCCTCGCGAGGTCTTCAGAAAGGCGCTTGATCACAATGCGGCATCGGTCATCCTTGCGCACAATCACCCTTCCGGAAGTATCGAGCCGAGTGAACACGACCGGCAGATAACCCGGGACATGATCCTCGCAGCCGAATTTCTTGGTGTGGGAATACTGGACCACATCATCATAGGGGCGAATTCGCACTTCAGCTTCGCTGACCATGGCCTGATGCGGGAGTACCGCAAACAGGCCATGGAGTTTCACGAGAGCCGTCGTAAGCAGCCCTGATGGGCGTCATTGGGACCAGACCCGGCTACCCTCTATCGAAATAGATGCTCTTGCCCGTGGCGGAGAGAGGTATGCCGATGACAATATCGGCGTCGAGCCACTTCAGATTTGCCGCTGCAACACCCATCGTGTACATCATCCTGTTGTCGATGTTGTGATCGGCCGCCACCCGGACAGCTGAGCCGAGTGCAATGCCAAGATCAATCGAAGCGAAGACACATATCGGTCCGAAAAAGTCGGAACTCACGGTCACCTTGTCTCGAGCGTTCATCAGGTTACTGCAGGTTCGGAATCCGCAGGCGCCGCAATCAAAGGGGTTCTCCGGTTTCTTTGGAAGCCCCGTTACACCTATCAGCAGTGTGCAGTGTGAGTCACGCACGTTCCGGGCATCCCTCTGAAATCCGTTGGAGATGATTTCAGGCCTTCCCGGGGCAGTGTCCTCCATCGCCCGGGCCAGGGTCTCCAGGTCTTCACCTTCAACCACCATCGTGCTTATGGCATCCACCCCTCTCCCCTTTGGGGCGGTTCGGGCTGCTGCTGCCATCAGATTGGCCACTGTTCGCATTGCATCACGCTCAGCATGAAGCGACGATGTTCTAGTCACAAATACCTCCTCGTCCGCCCGTACGAATGCGCGCGGACAGCCCCTGATTTCCACCTATTCTACGACACTCTGCCGCTGTCTTGCACGAGACGGAGTGTCAACTCATATGGAAGCATTACCGAAGGGCTGTTCCTCGTCTCTCCCGGCAATGGTACAATGCACCATGGATATGAGTTCGCAGGGAGGCTTCGCGATCAGGTCGGGTCGTCATCTACATCTGACTGCGCTGTTATGTGTAGTTGTGCTCTCACTCGTAGGATTATTGGGGTGCGAGACAACTGCTTATTCGCGGAGTGTCAGGATCGTTGCGGAGCCAATGAACGTCGATGGCCTGTTCGCCCGGATAGAGTATCTGCGCGATGGCCGCGTGATCAATTGGGTGCACCTGGTGGATGGCGATGGGGACGGCGTGATCGATGGGAAGGCCGGGCCGAAAGCGGATGGCAATTGGCCTGCGGGATGGTTATGGTTTGATGATCTGTACCGGGATACCGTGGTTGGTGAGACAACTATGTCGTTTGACGGACAGAAAGTCGTGGTGACTGCGTCCAGCACCTACGAGTTTGTTGTTGGCGAGTATGAAGTTCGCGCCGCACAATAGCATTGAGCGTCTGGTAACAAGAGGGAGAGTGGATGTCTGAGAATTGTGTCTTCTGTCGAATAATTGCCGGCGAGATGCCGAGTGATTTCATCTATCAGGACGAGGAGATGGTGGCGTTTCGGGATATTCATCCGGTAGCACCAACGCACATCCTGCTGGTACCGCGGGAGCACATCGAGTCTGTGCCGAGCCTTCAACCCCACCATGAAGGGCTTGCAGGGAGAATGATACTTCGGGCGCAAGCACTGGCTGAGGCGGAAGGGATCGCTGCTGCGGGCTATCGCCTGGTGGTCAACTCCGGTTCCGACAGCGGACAGGCAGTCGCTCACATTCACATGCATCTGATCGGTGGCAGAAAGCTTGATAACCGCATCGGTTAGAGTTGCAGGATACGAGCCTCTACTTCCTCAATGCTGGAGTCCGGCGTCGATGCGCCGGCCGTCAGCCCGATACGTGCCTTTCCCTGCAGCAGAGACGAATCCAACTCGTCGACGGTTTCCACAAGGTGAGTCTCCACAGATTCCGCGCACGTCTCCGCGAGGCGTTGCGTGTTTGCGCTGTTCCGGCCTCCTATGACGACCATTACATCGACGGTTCGAGAGAGTTCGGCTGCCGCTTTCTGACGGTGCCACGTCGCATCGCAGAGGGTGTTGACGATGCGTATCTCCCGGCACTCCGCTAGAGTTGCAGCGCACGCATGCTGCACGAATGAAGTGTAATCCTCCAGTCGCTGCGTCGTCTGTGAAACGATCCCTACGCCGCCTGTCTTGCAGGTGGCGCAAAGATCTGTGACGGCGGATGCATCGAGAGTGGCGACTCCCCGGCCTCCTGTCCAGCCGAGAACTCCTCGCACTTCCGAATGACGCGAATCGCCGAAGATGACAATTGTCAACCCCTCGCGAGCCATGCGTGCAGCGATGTGCTGGACGCGAGTCACATTGGGGCAGGTCGTGTCGAGTATCGTGAATCCACGGTCTCTCAGAAGAGACATGGTGTCTGGCGCAATACCATGAGCCGATACGACCACTGTGGGACCCGCCAGGTCTTCGGGGGCATCCACCTGCATCACTCCTTGTGCCTGCAATTCACGCAGCAGCGTGCGGTTGTGTGCCAACGGCCCGAGCGTCTGAAGGGTGCCATATCGCGCCGTGGCTGTGTAGATCATATCCAGGGCGCGCCGGATGCCGTAGCACAAGCCGAGCTCGCGAGCTCTTTCAACCTGCATAAGGGCCCCGCCTCTCATATGGCAGGAGGGCGGCAATCCTGCACATCAGGTCGCTGGTGAGCCTTGCAGACTCGGACCGCACTAGTCGCCCCTCGGGAGCAGTCAGGTGAAAGGGAGGACCGATGGTTACTGTAACTCTTGGTCTTCGCAGCCACCACCAGCGGCCCTTGATCTTGTGGGCGCCTTCGATGGCGACCGGCACGAGCGGTGCACCGGTACGCAGGGACAGGATGGCTGCCCCGGGCTTTGCCTCCAGGAGAGTTCCGGAAGGCGACCTCTTTCCCTCGGGGAATAGAGCTACTACATGGCCTCGATTCAATAGCGCCTCGGCCCGTCTCATGATATCCCGTTTCTGCTCAAGAGTTCCTCCCCGCGCGACAGGGAACATGCCGGCATCGCGCAGCAACATGCCAAGGACAGGATACCGAAATAGCTCTTCCTTTGCCATGTAGGTGATCCGCCTCGGGAACGCCAGCATAAGTAGCACAGGGTCAGTGAGGTTGACGTGATTCGCAACGACGATTAGACCCCCCTCAGGAGGAATCTGTTCACGGCCAGAAACTGTCCAGCTGAGCAGAAGGCGATAGAGCACGCTCGAGATGGCCAACGCGATGCGAACGCTGATCTTCATGAATTCGCTCCGCTGAAGAGAAACTCTCTTCCGTGGCTGTAGCTGTCAATGCGAGCATTCGCGCTCGCGCTGCAGGGCAAGGATTGTGTCGACCACTTCTTCAAGGCTGAGTCCATCAGTATTGATGATCACGGCGTCGTCGGCGGCCTTTAGCGGAGAGACTGCACGTGTGATGTCATTGTGGTCTCTCTCTTGCAGTTCCGCAAGCACCGATTCGTATGGAACTTTTGTTCCCCGTTCAACCAGTTCAGTGTAGCGCCTGTTCGCCCTTTCGGTTACAGAAGCCTGAAGAAATACCTTGAGATCAGCCCAGGGTAACACGATAGTACCGATATCCCGTCCAGCCATGACCAGCTGCAGCCCTGTGGCCATCCGGCGTTGTTCACACACCATCCGCTCGCGTACCTCCGGAATTTTCGCGATTAAAGCTACTGACTGTTCGACTTCCGGAGTGCTGACCAGTGAAGACACGTCTTGTCCATCAATTAGCACGACGAGCCGGGCGCCAGGGGATGGCACGAACTCAAACGCACTTGTGCACGCCAGGTTAATGAGCTCTTCCGTATCAAAGGGCGAAAGACCGGCGTTAAGAGCCTTCCAGGTGAATGTCCGGTAGATGACCCCGGTATCGAAGAACTGGAAGCCCAGCGTCTCAGCCAGCAACAGGCCGACGCTGCTCTTACCGACCGCTACTGGGCCATCGATCGTAATCAGGCGCACGTTCAAGCTAAGGAGAAAGTATACCAGACAGACTTCGGTGCGTGCCGCTCGCTGGCATGTCGATATGGTATAGTGAGCCCGCTATTCCCGGCAGACACTATCTGCCCACATGTGGGAGGGTCTCATGCGCACCAGAATCTCAGTTATCGGGGCGGGCATGGTGGGTGGCTCCTGCGCCCAACGCCTGGCTGAACGAACGTATGCCGATGTCGTCTTGCTTGACGTAGTTGAGGGGCTCGCCAGGGGCAAGGCTCTGGATATCCTGCAGTCTCTTCCCGTAGTCGGGTCGGATGCTCGAGTACTGGGCACCTCTTCGTACGAAGACGTGCGCGGGTCGGAGGTAGTGGTGGTCACTTCCGGAGTCGCCCGAAAGCCCGGGATGACTCGCGAGGACCTGGTGCTGATGAATAAGAAGGTCATCAGTGAAGTCAGTGAGAGAATTGCTCATGTCGCCCCGGATTCCATCATTGTGATGGTTACGAATCCACTCGATGCCATGGTACAGCTGGCACTGCACGTGACCGGTTTTCCACGAACGAAGGTGATTGGACAGTCAGGAATTCTGGATGCCGCGCGACTGCGAACATTCATCGCGGCCGAACTTGGAGTCTCGGTATCCAGCGTCACCGCTTACATACTCGGAGGGCACGGGAATACTATGGTTGCACTGCCCAGACTCAGCATGGTGGGAGGCGTCCCTCTTACTGACCTGTTACCGCCCGAACGGGTGCAGGCTCTCGTAGACCGGGCTGTGAACGGTGGGGCAGAGATCGTACAGCTGCTGCAGTCCGGAAGCGCGTACTATGCTCCAGCCGCGGCTGCCGTCAGCATGGTCGACGCCATCGTCCTCGACAGGAAGGAGATAGTACCGTGTGCAGTTCGCCTGGAGGGCGAATACGGTATCGGAGGTGTGGTTGTGGGAGTTATGGTGCAGCTTGGTGCGGCCGGAGTCGAGCAAATATTGCAGTTAGCGCTCACTGATGAGGAAGCGGCCGCATTGCTGCGTTCAGCCGACTCAGTGCGCGAGACAGTCTCAGCTATGGGTTACTGAAACGCGGGGATGGTGCCCGACGGCATTTCACAGATGGAGTGGAGGCCAGTGCGAGAAGTACACGTATCGGAACTGACAACGGCGATATCAGGGCTGTTTCAGGAAGCATGTCACCGGTTGCCCGAAGACGTGGTCGAGGCGCTGCGCGCCGCGCGGGACAGGGAGGAGTCTCCGGAGTCCGGCGACATCCTGGACAAGCTGCTTCAGAATGCCGAGCTCGCGCCTCAGGAGATGATCCCCCTGTGCCAGGATACGGGTCTCGCTGTGGTATTTATTGAACTTGGACAGGATGTGCATCTCGTTGGCGGAGATATGCGTGATGCTGTCGAAGAAGGCGTGCGGCAGGGATACGCCGATGGCTATCTACGCAAGTCGGTCGTCAGCCATCCATTCACTACCAGGGTGAATACGGAGGACAATACCCCTGCGGATGTGTGGGTGGAGATAGTCCCGGGCGAAAGGGTCAAGATCTCAGTGCTGCCAAAAGGAGCCGGTTCGGAGAACATGAGCCGGCTGACTGTACTGACCCCGGCGATGGGGCGTCAGGGAATCATCGATTTCGTGACGTCGGTTGTGGATGAGGCAGGAGGCAATCCCTGCCCCCCGCTCGTGGTAGGAGTAGGCATTGGCGGGACTACCGAGAAGACGATGATGATGGCAAAGAAGGCACTGTTGCGGCCCGTGGGCCAGCCGAGCGTAGACGAAGAGAACGCCGCACTGGAACGCGACGTGCTTGAGCAGATCAACAATCTTGGTATCGGCACATTGGGATATGGGGGTACGGTGACTGCACTGTCTGTACACGTCGAGTCGTTTCCATGTCACATCGCCAGTCTGCCTGTCGCAGTCAATCTCCAGTGCCACAGTGCCCGGCGGGGGGTTACACTGATTTGACTAAGGCAGGTTACGTGGGAGAAGCCAGACGCGTCACTCTGCCATTCACAGATGACCTTGTCCGGGAGTTGCGTGCCGGAGATCGTCTTCTGTTGACGGGTGCGCTGTATGTCGCACGAGATGCGGCCCACAAGCGAATGATCGAGACGCTTGATCGAGGCGAACCACTTCCGGTGGATATAAGAGGCACAACCGTTTACTTCATGGGTCCGACCCCCGCCCGTCCCGGTCGTCCTATGGGAGCAGGAGGCCCGACCACCGCCAGTAGAATGGACCCCTATTCGCCACGTCTTATCGAACTGGGGCTGAAGGCCATGATTGGAAAAGGCACCAGGTCGGCTACGGTGAGGAATGCATTGCGTGAACATAACGCAGTATTCCTGGGGGGAATAGGGGGAGCAGGCGCTCTGCTGTCGAAGGCGGTGGTCAGTGCTGAGGTCATTGCATACGAAGATCTTGGGCCGGAGGCGCTTCGGCGCCTCGAGGTGAAGGACCTGCCGGTGACGGTTGTCGATGACGCGGCTGGACGGGACCTGTACGAGGAGGGACGCGCCCGGTATCGCAGGAGGAAGCGCGTTCCCTGAGACTAGCGCAATCCTCTCTCCTTCAACACTTTGAGCGTAGCCGCCCCGATCTCTCCGGGGTTATCCACGACCGTAGCCCCCGAAGTTTTCAGCGCAGCTTTCTTGTGCGATGCCGTGCCGGCCTGTCCGGCGATGATTGCGCCGGCGTGTCCCATGCGCCGGCCTGGAGGCGCGCTTGCTCCGGCCACGAACGCAATGACTGGCTTGATCATTGTGCGAATATACTCCGCCGCTTCCTGCTCCATCGTTCCCCCGATCTCACCGACCATCACGACGGCCGCCGTATCCGGATCGCCCTCGAACAGCTGCAATGCCTGGGCGAAATCTGTGCCCGGAAGTTGGTCCCCACCGATACCAATACAGGTTGACTGGCCGATGCCCTGCGATGTCAATTGCCCGACTACTTCGTAGGTAAGAGTGCCGCTGCGTGAGACGACTCCCACATCTCCGGGCGTGTGAATAGAGCCGGGCATAATACCTATCTTGCAACGGGCAGCCGGTGATATGATGCCCGGGCAATTAGGTCCTATGACGACGATATCCGAGCCTTGGATATACCTGTGCCAGGTGACTTCATCAAGAGTTGGAATAAGCTCGGTGATGCAGACGATGAGGCGCATACCTGAGTCGGCCGCCTCGATGATGGCATCCGAGGCGAACTGCGCAGGAACGAAGATGAGACTTGTTGTCGCGCCGGACTCGTTCCTGGCCTGTTCCACACTCTCGAAGACGGGTATCTTATTCTCCCAGAGAGAGCCACCCTTTCCGGGGGTGACGCCGCCTACAACCTTTGTGCCGTACTCGATGCAGCGCTGAGTGTGAAAGCTCGCTTCTCTGCCCGTTATTCCTTGAACAAGGACACGGGTGTTCTCATCGATCAAGATCATGGCGAAGGCCCCCTCATCTTGCTGGAGGATGCCCCGGCTGAAGCCACTGCTAGGCGCGCAGCCCGGCTGAGATCGGGCTCTACCATGAGGCTCATAGGGCCTTTGGCGAGGAGAGCATGAGCCTCAGAAGCATTCGTGCCTTGCATACGTACGATAAATGGGATTGAAGACCGGCGTTCCTCCAGGACCTTCAAGAGGGCGCGGGCGACCGTATCGCATCGCAGTATGCCTCCAAAGATGTTAATCCACGCGACCTTGACATTCCTGTCATCGAGAAGCAACTCTATCGCCCGGCGTACCCTGCTTTCATCTGCCGTTCCCCCAACATCCAGGAAGTTGGCAGGACGGCCTCCCAGCAACGTCACAAGATCCATGGTGGCCATGGCGAGGCCTGCTCCATTCACGAGACAACCTATTGTGCCCTCCAATTTGACGTAGCTGATGCCGGCATGTGCAGCTTCCTGTTCGAGAGGATCGGACTGCGAGTCATCTCTGAGCGCGGCCATATCCGGATGACGAAACAGAGCATTGTCGTCTATGTTTACCTTCGCATCGAGAGCCACGAGTTCGCCGGCTTCGGTCAGCACAAGAGGGTTGATCTCTACGAGGCTGCAATCCTTCCCGACGAAGAGGCGGTACAGCGACCGCATGATCTGCGCTGATTGGACAGCCTGGGGGCCGGTGAGGTTAAGAGCGCGCGCAAGGGCACGTGCCTGGTAGGGCACGAGACCTGTGAGAGGGTCGGTGACCACCGTCGCGACTTCGCCTGGATGGCTGGCAGACAGCTGCTCAATGTCCATCCCTCCCCGAGCGCTTGCTATGAACATTAGACGTTTGCGGGAAGCATCGACGACGAGTCCGAGATACATCTCTCGCAAGGGGACCACGCACTGCTCTACAAGAACTGAGTGAACCGGCAATCCTCTCGAACCCGTCTGTTCCGTGGCTAACGTTGCGCCAAGCAGGACAGATGCCGCCTTTTCCGCCTCGTCCGGACTGTCCGCTGCAACAATCCCTCCCGCCTTTCCTCTCCCACCGGAATGGATTTGAGCCTTCACAACGACGCGGCCCGAAACCTTCCCGGCGGCATCGTGCACCTGCCTATGACTCGTCGCCAGATCGCTGGTCGGCACTGGGACGCCATAGCTGGCCAGCAGTTCCTTTGCCTGATACTCGTGAAGCTTCATCTACGCAACCTGCACAGTGCTAACCAGCAGGAGATCGCTGGTAGCTGAAGGATGTTGGCGGAGGGGGTGGGATTCGAACCCACGTTCGCTGACGCGAAAACGGTTTTCAAGACCGTCACCATAAGCCTCTCGGTCACCCCTCCACGGGTTATCTCAAAGCTGTCCGGGCTCATGGTGCCACATGGCTGTCCGTGTCCAGTGTCACCGCAATGGTAGCATGTCCCGGACGCTCCTGCATGATCTCGCGTTCACTCATGCGGAAGGTTACCAGGGCGATATGGTTCACTCATTCTGGAATGCTACCGGGGAGAGATGCGAAGTGACGGGAGGGAGAGCGTGGCCGAACGACGGGAGTGCCTGGCGCTGGTAGTATGGCGACACAAGCGGCGGGTTTTCACACCCCTGCCGGCCATTCACCGGATCACAAGCCCGCCTCAGTGCAGGTTATGGCGGTTGACGCCTGGGCGGCAGATGCTACAAGTGGCGTCCCCGGGGAACACCCCCAACGGGCGCATCGCGATGTGCTTCTGCGCAGACCCCCCGGCCTATCCTGACTGCGGGCCGGTGTTGGAACCAGCCTCTTGTCGGCGATGATGGACAAAGGACGGCTCGGAGGTTGACACTGCGCCGGATTCTTCACTGAAACTATTGACAATGACAGTTGACTGGCTAAGAATAGTCGCTTCAGAAATCCGAGGATCACCGGGACGAGACGTTGTGCCGTTTGGCAACGGGCTGCACGGGGTCTCCATGACAGCATCGTGTAAGGAGTAGTCAGTGAACCGTTCCCGTATAGCTGCTCTTCGCTTTCACGGCACGATGCCCTTTCTTCCGTTGGTATTGACATGTACGGCAACTGTCCCTGTGTGCGTAGGCGTTGGGGCAAAAGGTCGAGTTGTCTGATAGAGAACGAACGACAACGACTAATAATAGAGGAGGCGAATCGTTGGCTGAGGTTAATGTGTGTCTGAGAGATAGCTGGACTAAGCGCAGCCACTTCATCTTTGCTGCGCTCGGCTCGGCAGTAGGATTGGGTAACCTGTGGCGCTTCCCTTACCTGAGTTATGCCAACGGTGGTGGTGCGTTTCTTGTGGCTTGGCTGGTGGGACTGTTTGCCATAGGTGTTCCATGGCTGATTGTCGAATATGGTATGGGCAAACGTTTTAATTCCAGTGCACCTGGCGTTTTTGGAGGGATCGGCAGGAAATGGGAGTGGCTTGGCTGGTGGGCCGCCTGGGTTGCGTTCCTGATCGTGACCTACTACACGGTGGTTATGGCTTGGGTCCTGAAGTACGTCGTATCGTCTGCCACGGTTGAGTGGGGTATGGGAGAGGCCGGAGCAGCAGGGGCGGCAGACTTCTTCTTCGGGACGGTGCTGAGACTGTCGGCCGGTCCCGGGGAAATTGGGACTCCTGTGCCACATTTACTTATCGGTCTCGCGGTGGTCTGGGTGCTTATTTTTCTGGTGGTGTTCAAAGGCTGCAGGGTCATTGGGCCGGTATCGCAGGTCGTCATGATCGTCGCCTGGATATTCCTGGCCATCCTGGTCGTCAGGGGCGTAACACTGGTAGGCGCGTCTCAGGGTTTGAACTATTACTTGGAGACGGATTGGAGCATGCTTGCGACTCCAGAAGTCTGGTTTGCGGCGTTCAGCCAGATCGCATTCACCTTGTCGGTCGGTATGGCCGGGATGTATGCATACGGCAGCTTCATAAAGTCCAAGGGTGATGTGACCAACAGCGCGTTTATCACTGGATTCGGTGACTCTGCGACGAGCTTCTTCGCTGGTTTCGCCGTGTTCAGCACGGTCGGATTCCTGATGCACTCACTTTCCATCCCGGTGGGGGAGGTGGCAGTCAGAAGCGTCGGCCTTGCGTTCATCACGTGGCCGGTGGCGGTTTCGATGCTTCCCGGAGCAAATGCCATATTCGGGGTTATCTTCTTTCTCTGCCTGTTCATACTCGGACTATCGTCGGCATACTTCCTCGCGTACGCTGGCGTGATTTCTCCACTGATGGACAAATTCGGCTGGGGCTCCTCAAGGACGGCATTCGGCGTTTGTCTGGTTGCCTTCCTGGTAGGAATTCTATTCACTACAAATGGCGGCCTCTACTGGGGGCCGGACATTCTCGACCGGGCTGTATCATTCTATGGTCTGCTCCTCACCGGAGCGCTCTCATGCATCGTCGTAGGATGGGTCTTCGGCGCAGACAAACTGCGTGCATACATCAATGAGACATCCGATTTCAAGATCGGGCCATGGTTTGATGTGATGGTGAAGTTCGTGGTACCCGCTGGGCTTCTGTTTGTAGTCATATATGGCGGGTTCATGAGCGACATCCCCCAGTCATATGAGGGCTATCCTCGCTGGGCCAGCAACGCGATATGGGGCGTTCTGGGAGTCACCCTCATATTGAGCTTCATACTTGGCTCCATGAAAACGCGGGGTCCTGTCGACTAGCAGGAGGTGATGCTGAGATGACGACTGAAGCAATCATAACAGCGGTGGTCTTCTGGGTGGTGTTCCTCGGCGGCCTGTCCTGGTGTTTCGCGAAATGGCGCGGGCACGGCGGAACTTGGGAAGACTAGGCTCATTCAGGCAGCTGCCCGGAATATCGAGGGGGTGGATGGATCCCTTCATCCACCCCCTTTCTTTTCGCCCACGCGCCAGCACTCAACTTTTCCTGAAAACGGGAACACTTACTCACACTTGAGAGGCGTGGTTCCAGCCTCTTTCCGAAGTCTGCGATGTCCGGTCGCGACATGCCGTTGGTGCGCGGTGGCCTATGGTAGAATGGCACGCGCATGGACTCTCCAGTTCTTCGACTCGTCGATGCCAACCTGAACAGGGCTTCAGAAGGGCTCCGGGTTCTCGAAGACATCGCACGATTCGTTACTGTTGATGACCGCCTGTCTAGGGACTTGAGGGCGATGCGTCATCGATTGGCGGAGCTTGCCCAGCCGTTTGGCATCCGGCTGCTGACTGCGCGTGATTCCGTTGCAGACGTGGGTAGAGAGTCCGGGGTGCGAGCGGAAGGCGAACGTACGTTGCTCTCGACGGTACGCGCCAACGCAAAGCGCGTGGAGGAGTCGCTGCGTGTACTGGAAGAATTGGGCAGACTGCCCGAAATCAACGTGGCGCTTAATCCGTCAGATGCTGAAAAGCTCAGGTACGCGGTATATGACAACGAGAAGCACCTCTCCGGGCGAGTAGCTCGAACGCTTCGAGCGGGCATGATACGAGGGCTTTACGTTGTGATCGATCGTCAGGCTGCAGGGTCGCGTTCACTTGTGAAGCTGGCTTCGGACGCTATCGATGGCGGTGCGGGCGTCATTCAACTTCGTGACAAAGAGGGGGCACGGGGTGACGTCTACCATGTAGCGCTTGAGATGAACGCCGTCTGCATCGAGAAAAATGCTCTGTTCATCATCAATGACTATGCTGATATAACCCAGGCTGTTGGAGCTGCAGGAGTGCACATCGGTCAGCGTGACCTCCCTCTTCCGGTCTTGCGGAAATTGCTCTCAATCGATACCATCGTCGGCGTCTCATGCGAGAACGCTGTGGATGTCAGTCGTGCGATAGAAGAAGGGGCGGACTACCTCGCCGTAGGTGCAATATTTCCAACGTCCCAGAAAGCGAACCATGTGCTGGTTGGGATAGAGTTCCTGCGATCGACTCGCGAATGCTGCGGATCCATTCCACTTGTCGCGATTGGAGGCATCGGTCCGAGTAATGCTAAGGCTGTGGTGGAGGCCGGCGCGGATGCAGTCGCAGTTATCGGTTCAGTGGTTATGCAGCCTGATCCCAAACAGGCTGCCGCAGATATGGTACTGGCGATCCAACGATCGGAGGAGCAATAAAGATGGAGATGAGCAACGAGCGGCTCGATGCGATATCAGTGTTGGCCCACGAGTACTTCTCCTTGCAGAATCAGGCACGTGAGCAAGCTCTGCCCTTGTGCAGGAAGATGATTCAGAACAGCGGAAATGCCATTCGCGCCGCTCACAGGCGAGATCCGGATGCCGCCAGGCAATTGCTCGAGTCGAATCGAGCACTCAATGGACAACTGCTTGCTGCTGTTGCTGAAAGCGATACGATGCGGAATGCAGGATTCATTCACGATGCGCAAAAGGAGTACGCTGAAGCCTCTATCACCTTTGCCTTGATCCAGAACATTGCTTTGCCGGAGGCTGATGCCCTGGGTGTCTCAACGCCGGCATATCTCAATGGTCTCGGTGAGACTGTGGGTGAACTGCGGCGATTCATTCTTGACAGCCTGAGGCGCGGAGATACCTCCCGGTGTGAAGAACTCCTGGACACGATGGATGACATCTACGGCATCCTGATGGCCATGGACTATCCCGAAACGGTCACGCACGGGCTCAGACGGAACTCCGATGCCGCCCGCGGGATAATCGAGCGGACGCGGGGGGACCTGACGAATGCGCTGCGGCAGGATGCCCTTGAACAGCGATTGGCGGAGTTCGAGGGGCGAATATGTTGACAAATCGAAGTGCTCTGCCTAAAGTGTACGAACGTAATGTCTCGAACGTGATACGTGGAATAAGGCGCTCAGGTCGATGATGCGCCTTTTCTCATGTACGTTAAGGAGGACGTTTATATGAATCTGATGTGGCTGAGTGTGATTGCCGGTATTCTGGGCTTCGGCGCGGTGGCGTACTTCACCCGGTACGTGCTTGCGCAGGACGAGGGGTCTGAAGCGGTGCGGGAAGTCTCTGCTGCCATCCGGGAAGGCGCCATGGCTTTTCTGAGGCGGGAATACCAGAGCCTTGCTGTTGTTATCGTGATCATCACGATCATACTGCTGGTAGTGCCTGAACTTGGCTGGAGGGTAGCGGTTGCCTTTGTCTTCGGAGCATTGTGTTCCATGGGAGCAGGGTTCGCCGGAATGAACATGGCGACCAGGGCCAACGGCCGGACGTGTGCCGCCGCGGCACATAGTCTGGATCAGGGGCTTCGTGTCGCTTTCCGCGGTGGCGCGGTCATGGGGCTGACGGTGGTCAGCATTGGCATTCTGGGCGTGGTAATTCTGTATTTCCTCTGGCACGACGATCCTGCCTTCCTCGCCGTGATACCCGCCTATGGTACAGGCGCATCACTCGTCGCCCTTTTCGGAAGGGTCGGTGGCGGGATTTTCACCAAGGGAGCAGACGCGGGATCTGATCTCGTCGGCAAGGTCGAAGCAGGCATCCCTGAGGACGACCCACGCAATGCGGCTGTTGTCGCAGATAACGTTGGAGATAACGTCGGCGATGTTGCAGGAATGGGCGCCGACCTGTTCGAGACCTATGTGCAGTCCATCATCGCCACCATGACACTCTCGGTGGTGGTGGTAGGTCTGGGCATCGCTGGCGATCATGAGACTGCGTGGCTGATACCAATGCTCATCGCGGCTGGCGGCATTCTGGCATCCATCATCGGCTGCTTCGTAGTGAGGGTCGGAGAGACTGTCGATATGGGTAAGCTTCTTGGGGCTCTACGGAGAGGGACCGTGACCGCCTCCATACTCACGGCGATATTTGCCTTCCTGATCATCCACTTCCTCGATGCAAGCATCGGCCTTTTCTGGGCGATGCTCGCGGGTCTCATTGCGGGCGTGCTGATCGGAGAAAGCACGAGCTATTTCACCTCATATGAGTTCAAGCCGACCAAGGGCATCGCTGAGGCGTCGGCGTCGGGCGCGGGCGCTACCATCATCCAGGGCTTCTCCGTGGGCATGATGAGTGTCTGGCCTGCAGTTCTTCTTATTGTTGGCGCCATAATTGCGGCCTTCTATTTCGGCAGCTTCTATGGTGTTGCTCTCGGAGCCGTAGGAATGCTGTCGACGTTAGGTGTGACGCTCGCTACGGACGCCTATGGTCCGGTGGCTGATAATGCTGGCGGTATTACTACCATGACCGGACAGCCTCCGGAAGTGCGCGAGCGTACAGATGCATTGGACTCTTTGGGTAATACCACCGCCGCAACGGGGAAGGGATTTGCGATCGGTGCCGCAGCATTGAACTCTCTGGGACTCATCCTTTCCTATGCCATTGCCGTCGGGATCGTGACGATTGCCGGAGGTTCGATTCAGACCACCGATCCTGGTGCTCTGAGCCTGCTGAGCGCACCAGTGCTGATTGGCGTGCTACTGGGAGCTTTGATGCCGCCTGTGTTCTGCGCAATGACGATGCAGTCCGTCGCAATCACGACTGAGGCCATTATTGCAGAGGTACGTCGGCAGTGGCGTGAGATTCCAGGCTTGATGCAGGGCACGAGCAAACCCCAGTACGGCCTGGTGGTTGACATCTGCACCAAGGCGGCGTTGCGTGCCATGCTCGCACCTTCAATCATGGCCATTGTGGCTCCAGTGATTGTGGGCGTGGTTCTTGGCAAGTATGCGCTTGCGGGATTCCTGGTGGGGGCCGTTGTCACTGGCTTCATAATGGCAGTAATGCTTAACAACGCCGGAGGAGCCTGGGACAATGCCAAGAAGTTTATTGAGGCCGGAATGCACGGAGGCAAGGGTTCCGACGCTCACAAGGCAGCAGTGGTCGGCGATACAGCCGGTGATCCCATGAAGGATACTGCCGGTCCGTCGCTCAATATCATGCTGAAACTGATGTCGGTTATTGCGCTTATGCTTGCGCCCGTCCTTACTCAGTTCACCGGTATCATCTAGTTGTATTCCATCTCTCCAGCGCAGCAAGAGGGCGCTCGGTCCGAGCGCCCTCTTGCCTTTCGGCAGACATGCGTGAGAGAACTTCCTTTGTTGCCCTGTTTGACCCGGTGCTACAATCACTGAGGCAATGGCAGACGCGATAGTTGTGAGAGGTGCGCGTGAGCATAACCTCAAGAACATAGATGTGACTATTCCCCGTGGAAAACTTGTGGTTATCACGGGTGTGTCCGGTTCCGGCAAGAGTTCCCTGGCATTCGACACAATATATGCCGAAGGGCAGCGGCGATACGTCGAATCACTGTCGGCATACGCCCGTCAATTTCTCGGGCAGATGCAGAAACCGGATGTCGACTATATTGAGGGATTGAGTCCCGCTATTTCTATCGACCAGAAGGGACCAAGCCATAATCCCCGCTCAACGGTAGGGACTGTTACAGAGATATATGACTATCTTCGGCTCCTATTTGCCCGTATCGGCCATCCGCACTGTCCCAGTTGTGGAAGGGAGATTCAACGACAGACGGTCCAGCAGATCGTCGACTCGGTGACTTCGCTTCCCATTGGAAGCAGGATCATCATTCTGTCCCCGCTGGTGAAGGATCGCAAGGGTGAGCACCAGCAGGTGTTTCATGATCTGCGTAAGAGTGGGTTCGTCCGCGTAAGGGTCGATGGCGAGGTGTGGGACCTCTCTGAGGAATTCGACCTTGAACGAAACAGGAAGCATACGATTGAGGCGGTTGTGGACAGGCTCATCGTGTCGGGCGAAGAGGGTGCGACCAGGCTGGCCGATTCTGTTGAAACCGCTCTGAAGCTAGGCTCCGGCGTCGTGCTGATCAAAGTGCTTGATGGAGACGAGATGCTGTTCTCCGAACACTTCGCCTGCGTGTATTGTGGTATCAGCATCGGTGAGATAGAACCGCGTACTTTCAGCTTCAACAATCCGCATGGCGCATGTCCTGTCTGCACGGGACTGGGATTGAAATGGGAGATCGACCCAAGTCTGGTTGTGCCCAATCGCGAGTTGTCCATCTACGAGGGAGCAGTGTTCCCGTGGTCCAGAAACGGCGCTATGTCGGTGTGGTATACCAGCATGCTGGAATCAGTTGCACTGAGAGACGGGTTCTCGCTCTCGAAGCCGCTGTGCGATCTGTCCGCAGATCAGGTGAATACCATACTTTACGGAGATCATCGTGGCCCGGTACTGGCTACCTACGATGGCAGAAACGGGCTGGTTCAGCGATATACCCGGTTTGAGGGAGTCATCCCGAATCTCGAGCGTCGTTTTCGTGAGACCGATTCCGATGCGATGAGGGCAGAGATCAGCCGGTATATGGCGTCGCATCCGTGCGCCGCCTGTGGCGGAAAGCGATTGAAACCGGAGTCGCTTGCGGTAAAGATAGCCGGACTGAACATCATGGACGTGGCTGAGAAGTCGGTTCTATCGGCGCTGCAGTGGTCGGAACTCCTGCCACAATCGCTCTCATCCCGCGAGTTTACAATTGCGAGGCAGGTGCTGAAGGAGATAGAGAGCAGGCTCGGCTTTCTTCGAGACATCGGGCTGGACTACATCACGATAAACAGGACGTCCTCCACGCTAAGCGGTGGAGAAGCCCAACGCATCCACCTCGCTACTCAGATTGGAAGTGGGCTCACCGGGGTACTGTATGTATGCGATGAACCCACTGTCGGTCTGCACCCGGCGGATGATTCCCGCCTTATCACGACGCTCAAACGTTTGCGAGACCTTGATAACACGGTGCTGGTCGTCGAACATGACGAAGCAATGATGAGAGCAGCCGACCATGTGATTGATATCGGCCCGGGCGCAGGAAAGAGCGGCGGCTGTGTGGTAGCCACCGGAATGATCGATGACATTATGGCATGTGAGGAGTCTTCGACGGGAACATACCTGAGTGGCAGGCAGCGCATTCCTATGCCGCAGCTACGACGCGCCGGAAACGGCAAGAGCATTGTGGTGCGAGGAGCTCGTGAGAATAATCTCAAGAACATTGACGTTGCGATTCCGCTGGGGAAGTTCGTCTGTGTGACGGGAGTCTCGGGCTCCGGCAAGAGCACCCTTGTCAATGAAGTCCTGTACAAACGCCTCGCAAGGAACCTCTATCGCGCGAAAGAGAAGCCTGGTACCTGTGATTCCATAGAAGGGCTGGCATATATCGACAAAGTGGTGGATATAGACCAGTCGCCGATAGGCAGAACACCGCGAAGCAACCCGGTCACGTATACCGGCACATTCACGCCGATAAGGGAAGTCTTTGCGCAGGTGCCGGAGTCGCGGGCACGGGGCTATGCACCTGGACGGTTCTCGTTCAATGTGAAAGGCGGGCGGTGTGAGGCATGCCAGGGAGCAGGTCTCGTTCAGATTGAGATGCAATTCCTGTCCGATGTGACTGTTCCCTGCGAAGTGTGTAGCGGCCGTCGCTATAACCGTGAAGCTCTCGAGGTACGATTCAAGGGGAAGACGATCGCCGATGTTCTCGACATGACGGTAGAAGAGGCACTCGTGTTCTTCGCTAATATTCCGCCGATCAGGCGCAAACTGGAGACGCTTCGGGACGTGGGGCTGGGTTATATTCACCTGGGCCAACCTGCACCCACGCTATCCGGAGGAGAAGCGCAACGAGTGAAGCTGGCGACTGAACTGTCGAAGCGCTCAACTGGAAATACGCTGTACATCCTTGATGAACCTACGACCGGACTTGCTTTCGCCGATGTTGATTGCCTGCTACGCGTACTGCAGCGACTCGTTGATAATGGCAACACGATGCTTGTGATCGAGCATCACGTTGATGTGATGAAGAACGCGGATTGGATTCTCGACCTCGGCCCGGGGGCAGGTGATGAGGGCGGATGGCTTGTGACGGCTGGAACACCTGAGAAGGTGGCGAGTGATCCTGAATCAGTGACCGGACATTATCTGAAGCCAATTCTTGTCCGGGAGAATGGACATGTCGTTGCGTCGTGATGTGGCGTACCCGTATGCCTGTCATCGGCATACTGTGCTGAGGTTTGAACTCCGGGGGAGCACGCACGGAACGGGAGGCTCTCGATTCGGCCCCCGAGTCAGCGAATTCGATCGGCTGCATTGACGAGACGATACGGCCGACTCCTATCGGATCGGCTGACGTTCGTGCCTTGCGAGCCGCCAGACCTGATTTTGCCCTTCGATAACGTTATGCGCTCCATATTGCGAAGGTTGAGGTACGCGTGCCTGGGCTCTCTGGCAAAAATGCGCCCGGGACTCACATGCACATCTGACTGCCGGTATACGGCAGATTAACCGGGTAGCTGATACGGCGAGTAGGGTGAGGGGCTGGCGCGGACGCACTTCTTTGAAGCGAATCGTGAATGAGATCGGCAATGCGAGAAGGGCGAGGGGTCGAGGCTGTGCAAGGAGGACCAACGTATCGGCTAGCGTGAACCGAGAGTCGTGACCACGTCCGAAAGGTCGTCGAAAGGAATGCACGAGAGTCCATGCTTCTGGTAGTAGTTGAGCAACTCACCCGTGGCAAATACCATGTGCGCATGTCGGGACGCATACGAATCCGAAGTGCCATTGCCAACATAGATGACCCGGTATCCTTCGCTCAGGTAATGCTTGATGTGTGCTTCCTTAAACCCATCCTGGAGGACCGTACCATCAGGAGCGATATACTGCACTTGGACCCCCTCCGGGAGGAACGCATTTGTTGCTGCACGAACCTCTATGCCCTTGATGCCCAGTGACCGTAAGACGGCCTCAATGTAGAATTGCAATCCGTTGCTGACTATCACGAATCGGAAACCACGGTAATTACAGTAGTCGAGCAACTCCCTGAATCCGGGCCTGATGCGGACATTCTCATCAAGCGTTTCCAGCAGTGTGGCCTCGTCCTGCTTGATCATGGCGAAGGCTCGTGTATTGAACTCGCCGACCGTGATTCTACCCTCTTTGTACTGCTCGAGTATCGAACGCCAGTCACCTTCAGCATGGGCGTCAAGAAGGTAGAAGCTTGCGTCGTCTTCTGTGATGGTACCGTCAAAATCGCACTGAACGAGTGTCTTCATTGTGACAATGATGAGGCCCATCTCGTGCGACGGGCCAGAAGGCATTGTAGCATACGTCGCGCGAGGCCTAGTCGATATCGAGGGTAAGGCTTACAGGGCAATGATCGGAACCCATGACTTCATTCAATATGGTTGCGTCCCTGACGGATTCAGCCAGGTTATCGCTCACGAAGAAGTAGTCAATACGCCAGCCGACGTTTCGTTCTCGAGATCGCGTTTTGGCGTCCCACCAGGTGTAGTGACCCCCTGCGCTGTGAAACATACGGAACGTGTCGATGAAGCCACGGTCGACCAGTCTGTCAATCCATTCGCGTTCCTGAGGAAGGAAACCCGATACCTTGGCGTTTTCCCTTGGATGGGAAAGATCGATCTCCGTGTGTGCGGTGTTGTAATCGCCGCATACGACGATTCTCTCCCCCTGCTGTTTGAGTTCGACAATGTGATTGAGAAAGGCCTCGTAGAAGGCCAGCTTGTAGGCCAGCCGTTCGGGGCCCATTTTTCCGTTGGGGAAATAGACGTTATAGAGCAGGAACGCCGGAAAGCGAGCGGCGAGCACTCTGCCTTCGGCATCAAAGCGCTCGACGGAGAAACCCGAATGGACCTCCAGGGGCTTCTCACGGGAGAATATTGCCACACCGCTGTACCCTTTGCGTTCCGGATAGTTCCAATAGACGTGATAATCGTCAGGGGAGAGCAGAGCATCGTGAAGTTGTTCGGGGCGTGCCTTCGTTTCCTGTAAGCAGAGGACGTCGGGCGACGTCTCCGTGAGCCAGTCGAGGAAGCCACGTTTCTGTATGGCGCGAATGCCGTTTACGTTCCAACTTAACAATCGTCTCGTAGTCATAGGGCTGACCTAGCGTACCAAGCCGCACTGTTTGCGGCAACTTCCTTCGGCCACGCGAACATACAAGCCGGTACCCTGCCGGTACTTGCATCGTGGGTTCTCATAACGCAGAATTGCCTCTGGCCAGTCATCAGAGCCGCGTTGCCGATCTTGTGGTTCTCGTTGGGGCGCGGATCGGACTGGGTGATGGACGACTCTGGACACTGAGGCTCGGGAGCCCGATGTAGGATGTCAAGAAGGAGCCATTCCGGACCAGATATTCGCAAAGCCCGGGAGACTGACGACTGAAGAGATGAAACTCGTTCGGACGCATGCGGAGCGTGGATATGAGATATTGAGAGGCGCAGGTCTCTCTGCGGCAGTAACCCAGATGGCTTTGCATCATCACGAGGCACTTGACGGCTCACGCTATCCTCCGGGGCTTACAGCAGAAGCACTGAGCATGCAGAATCGTATGTTCATGGCCCGAGACGTGGTTGAATCATTAAGCTCATCCCGGCTGTGCCGAGCATCACTCAGCGCCAAAACGATTGTCTTAAGGCTCGTGACCGGGAGGGGCACGAAGTACGGCAACGATGTTGTCGACAGCATCGTTGAGGTTCCCAGTGATGCGGAGTTCATCCTTGAAGAACAGCTCCCCTTTTCATACAGAACGAGAAGGTCTAAGATGGACACCTTGCCGATTTCGAGGAGGGCATCAGTATGGTAATGAACGTGAAGGACCTCCTTCGCATGATGGCGGAGAAGAACGCATCGGATCTCCACCTCCGGGTTCCGGCGCCACCGATGTTGCGTATTGACGGGGAGCTTGTGGCGGCTGACAGTCTCGCGAGGCTGGCTCCTGACGACGTGGAAGACATATTCCGGCAGACAACGACTGAGACTCAACGTGAACGATTCTTCGAGGAACTTGAACTGGATTTTGCATACAGTGTGACCGGGTTAGCCCGGTTTCGCGTCAATGTCATGCTGCAACGAGGCTCCATGAGCATTGCATTTCGGCGCATCCCCTTCTCTATTCCGACTATAGCTGAATTGGACCTGCCTGATCTGTGCAAGACACTCATAATGAAACCGCGGGGACTTGTGCTTGTGACAGGTCCCACCGGCAGTGGAAAGAGCACTACTCTGGCAGCCATGATTGACTATCTCAATGAGCATATGTCACGCAACGTCATTACGATCGAGGATCCGGTCGAGTTCCTGCATCACAATAAGAAGTGCCTGATCGCACAGCGAGACCTTGGAGATGACACCAAGTCATTTGCGAATGCCCTCAAACACGCATTGCGGCACGACCCGGATGTGATTCTCGTAGGTGAGATGCGTGACCTCGAGACAATATCAACCGCCATAACCGCGGCCGAGACAGGCCACCTGGTCCTGGGAACACTTCATACTGTGGATGCCGTGCAGACCGTTGACCGTATTATCGATGCGTTCCCGCCCGAGCATCAACACCAGGTTCGCCTTCAATTATCCCAGGTTATCGAAGGAGTGCTTGCACAGACCCTCGTGCCAAAGGCTACGGGTCAAGGGCGCATAGGGGTGTTCGAGATACTCGTCGCCAATGGGGCAGTGCGCAACCTTATCAGGACTAACAAGACATTTGAACTAACGAGCGTATTGCAGTTGAGCAGCAGAGAAGGCATGCAGACTCTCAACCAGGCGCTGGCTCATCTGGTGAACACACGCGTGATATCTGCCGAGGAGGCCGTGAGAAAGAGCAGCGACCCGGATCAGCTGCAACGCCTGATTCACGGATACTGATGGGGTTCGAGACAACACATCTGGAGATAATCCTGCTTTGGACAGGCAGGACCGCGATTCTCGCGCTGGTGGCGTGCTTGCTCGGATGGCTTGGTATATCGGTGCTGGATGTGCTCACTCCTGGTATCCGGCAGCGTCAGCGAGTCGGCGAACATCCTGTCGCAGTTGGGCTGTTCGTGGGCGGATTTATGATAATGATCGGACTTGTTATACATGGAGTGGTGACAGGTCCGGTACTTGTTGGGGCTGGGTTGCTCCGAAGTGTTGTGGATCCCGTACGGCTGGGACTGATAGCGGTCAGCTTCTTCGTGAGCCTCTTTCTAGGGATACTGCTTCTGCACATTGTAGACAGGCTTACTCCAGGCATACGGTTTTCCTGTGTCGATGAGGATCCATTGGCTGTTGGAGTATACGTCTTCGGCTACCTGGTCTTCTTCGGGTTCATACTTAATGGTGCACTCACGATGCCTTTCTAGGATTATTCGAACTCGTGTGGCTCACGTTCTGTTGTGCTGCATCGGGTTGCTACTACTCTGTCCACTTGCCGTTCTGGCGATTCCTACGGGTAACTTCTACGAGGAAGGCGGTGAGATCTTTGATGACTGGGACATCTGCCGCACCCGCGGATACGGGCCGGACGGTTTCTTCAAGTACCAGGATGGTCGTTTTGAGCCCGTTATTGCCGCACAGAGTCTCGGCGCCAATGCTGATGTGGCATACATGCGTGGCGTACAGTTTGGAACGGAGTTCCCCGACCTTACCCAGCGCGCCGAGGCTATCTTCGCATACGCCCGTGACCGGGTCCGATATATGTCAGACAGTGCACAGTTTGGCTATCCCGAGTTTGCGGTCAACGCGGATGAACTCATGTTGGTGATTGGTCAGGATGGAGTTGCGTATGGAGACTGCGAGGATTATGCAGTCCTTCTGGGAGTTATGTACATCGCAGCAGGCATGCGCTCTGCGGTGGTACTTGCACCGGGGCATGCGGCAGTACTCTTGTATCTTCCGGGATATCACCGGGCGAATCGTTCACTGACGGTCGACGGGGAGTCGGGATGGATCTGGGCTGAGGCCACCGGAGGAAACAATCCGCTGGGTTGGATGCCGCAGGAGTATATGGGTTCTGAAATCCTTGTGTACGAACTCAGAGACGAGGGAATCGTTCGTGAAGGGATTCCCGACAAACGCACCACGACGGTGAGTCGGCAGACCGGGCGCGCGTCCGCTCTACCGGCGGTTCCCCTTCCCGCAATTGTCCTGCTCCTGTGGGGCATATCTGCAGTCGGCCGCCGACGCACCTCTCGGCGTTAGCACCTTCCACCGATCGGACTCACATCGAAACAGGGTCAAGGGGCCTCAATCGGGGCAACGTGGTCCTTTCGTTGATAAAGACAGAAACGGTTGCTACAATCCGTGAGGTTGTACTCTCAAACACATTGACTATGGCCGTGCGGATGCACGGGGAAAGGAGACAGGGGAATATGACACAGATTTTGCCACCTCAGGTGATGGGCTTCATGAAGCGGGCGGAGGACGACTATGAAGGGTTCTGGGAGGATGCCGCTATAGCGGCCATGGACGACATCTACTGGTTCAAGCAATGGGACACTGTGCTTGAGTGGGAATATCCCACGTTCCGGTGGTTCACGGGCGGCCTGACGAATATGTGCTATAGCTGTGTTGACTACAAGGTCGGCCAGGGACTTGGGATGAAGGCAGCCTTTATCGCTGAAGACGGTGACACTGGTGTGACTCGCACGGTTACGTACCTCCAGTTACTGGAGATGGTGAAAACGCATGCGGCCGCACTTCGAGGTCTTGGAGTGCAAAAAGGCGACAGAGTAGCTATCTACATGCCAATGGGCGTTGAGGCCGCTGTCATAATGCTGGCGTGCGCGAGGATTGGTGCCATTCACATGGCTATCTTCGCGGGGTTCTCCCCGGGAGCGGTTGTCGACAGACTTGCACTGACGGGTACGCGTTACATCTTTGCTCAGGATGCAGGCACCAGGCGAGGCAAGCCCGTCCCCCTCAAGATTATGGTTGATGAGGCCATAGACCTTCTTGATGATGCATCGCTGATCAAGTCAGTTGTCGTGCTCAAGACCGGTGGAGTGGATGTCAATATGAAGGAAGGACGTGACATCACCTGGGATGAGTTTCTTGCGAAGGGCGAGGGCCAGAGCCCGGACGTCACGCCTATGGAGTCGGATGATCCGTTGTTTGTCATGCCGACGTCGGGGACCACAGCAAAGCCTAAGGTGACTGTGCAGCGCCACGGCGGATATCAGGTATTCATCTATTCGATGGCAAAGTGGATCTACGACTTGGAACCTGACGACGTCTGGTTCTGTACGTCCGATATCGGATGGATAGTCGGTCACAGCTACAACGTGTATGGCCCGCTCCTGGTTGGCTGTACCTCGATACTGTTCTCGGGCACACCGGACTATCCCAGGCCGGATATGTGGTGGGACCTCATCGAGCGAAACAGGGCTACAGGCCTATGGTTCTCCCCTACGGGTATTCGTGGATTGAGGCGACTGGGAATCGAACACGCATTGAAGCACGACCTGAGTTCTGTCGAACGTGTGCTTTGTGCCGGCGAATTGCTGAATCCCGCCGCTTGGGAATGGCTTCAGAATGACGTATTCGGCGGAGCCGTTCCAGTCATCGATCACATGTGGCAGACAGAGACCGGCGGTCCGATCGTCGCCAATCCATACGGGGTTGCGATAGCACCCATTAAACCTGGTTCCTCGACCGTTCCGGTGCCCGGCCTGATCGCTGATGTCGTTGATGCCAATGATGGCCATGTCTGCGAGCCGGGTGAGAAGGGAGTCCTCGTTATTAAGAAGCCTTTCCCGGGGCTTACTTCCACACTCTGGGAAGATGCCGAGCGCTACAAGGCAGATTACTGGGAGACCAAGGAAGGCACAAAGGGCATGTATTACGCCGGAGACTCCGCGTCGAAAGACGAGGATGGCTACATCTGGTTTGCAGGACGTGCTGACGAGGTTATCAAGATCGCTGCCCACAGGATTGGTACGGTTGAGATAGAGAGTTCGTTGATTTCCCATCCTTCAGTAGTGGAGGCTGGAGTATCAGGTGTGCCGGATGAACTGAGAGGCGAAGTAGCGAGCGCGTTCGTCGTGCTTTCCAAGGACTATGAGCCGAGTGAGGAACTCAAGAAGGAACTCATCAGCCATGTCCGGCAGACGATGGGGCCGATCGTCGTCATTGGCGACATCCAGTTCGTCAACTCGTTGCCGAAAACAAAGAGCGGCAAGATAATGCGGAGAGTCATGCGGGCGCTTCTGACGGGTCAGGACATCGGAGACCTGTCTACGGTGGAGGAAGAAGCCTCTATCGAAGAGATCCGTGAGGCTGCCAGCAAAATAAAGGGTGACTCGTAGAGCCACCCTTACGGATACTATCCGTATCGACCTGCATAACGGGGACGCGCTTAGCGCGTCCCCGTTATCTGTCGTGCAATGGTCCAGCGCTGCATCTCCGATGTTCCTTCGTAAATCTCGGTGATGCGTTGATCCCGGTAGAAGCGCTCGACCGGGAATTCTCGAGTGTAACCATAACCTCCGAAGATCTGAACTGCCTTGTGACAGATCCGGTGCGCTGCCTCGCTTGCGTAGAGCTTCGCCATGGCAGCCTCTTTCAGAGGGGGTCTTCCCTGCTGCTCCGTGAGCCACGCAGCGCGATAGGTCAGTAGTCTTGCCGCGTCCAATTCAACGGCCATGTCTGCGATCATGAATTGAATTCCCTGATGCCGGGCTATTTCGACTCCAAACTGTCTGCGTTCCTTGGCGTACGCCACGGCTGCGTCGTATGCGGCCTGTGCGATGCCGACAGCTTGTGCTGCTATGGTTACGCGGCTGGCATCGATGGCTTCGAGGGCAATGCGGAAGCCTTTGCCCTCCTCCCCGATGAGGTTGTCAGCAGGGATACGGCAGTTGTCAAAGACCAGTTCTGCTGCTGACGTGGGGTGAATGCCCATCTTATCCTCGAGCTTGCCAACCGAAAAACCGGGTGTGCCTTTGTCTACGACGAAAGCACTGAAGCCCTTATGGCCCAGTGATCTATCCCTTGTGGCAAACGTTGTGACGAACTCGGCTTCTGCTCCGCTTGTGATGAATATCTTTGTGCCGTTTAGAATGAACTCATCTCCATCCCTTGCATACCGCATGTCGAGGTTAGCGACGTCACTGCCTGCCATGGCTTCGGTGAGTGCGAAGGCGACGGTTGCGCCATCGATAACCCGTGGGATATAGCGGGACTTCTGCTCATCGCTGCCGTGCATGGTAATTGGATTCATCGCGAGTCCCAGCGTCACGAGATACGATATGCCGAGACCTCCCGACCCCCTTGAGACTTCCTCGGCAGCTATGGTAAACGTCAACTCATCGCCTGTGCCCCCATATTGCTCCGGGAAGCCCACACTGTACAGGCCCACTTCCGCCATCTTCTTGACCATGTCATACGGAAACTCATTCGTCTCGTCCCATTTGGACGCACAGGGCTCGATCTCGTTAGCAACGAAATCTCGTATCATCGACTGAAACATCTTGTGCTCTTCACTCAGTTCGAAGTTCATTGCTTGAGTATTCTCCCTTCTTACCTTGGTCCTTTCATTTCAGCGCCGTAATCTGCCGTGCAATGGTCCAGCGCTGCATCTCAGAAGTGCCCTCATAGATCTCCGTGATACGCTGGTCACGATACAGCCTCTCGATTGCGAACTCTCTCGTGTAACCGTATCCTCCGTGTATCTGTAATGCTTTGTGGCAGATGCGGTGAGCCGCTTCAGAGGCGAACAGTTTCGCCATGGCGGGCTCTTTCGCCGACGCCTTTCCGGTCGTCTGAATCTGCCATGCGGCTCTGTACGTGAGCAATCGCGCCGCATCGAGGTCGACTGCCATATCTGCGATCATGAACTGGATGCCCTGGTGCCGTGCTATCTCGACACCGAATTGCTTGCGTTCTTTGGCATACGAGACAGCCGCATCGTATGCCGCCTGCGCGATGCCTACTGCCTGCGCAGCGACGCAGACGCGACACGTGTCGATGGCTTCGAGGGCGATCGAGAAGCCCTGACTTTCCTGGCCGATAAGGTTCCCTGCGGGAACACGGCAGTTGTCGAACACCAGCTCTGCGGCTGATGCAGGGTGCATGCCCATCTTACGTTCGGTCTTACCAATGGAGAAGCCGGGGAAGCCCTTCTCGATTATGAATGCGCTTATACCCTTGTAACCGAGCGACTTGTCTCTGGTCGCGAATGTGACCAGGAAATCTGCCTCAGGTCCGTTTGTGATAAATATCTTGGTCCCATTCAGTACGAAATCGTCGCCGTCACGTTCATAGCGCGTGTCGAGGCTCGCAACGTCGCTGCCAGCCATTGCCTCAGTGAGGCCAAAGGCGACGTTCGCTCCCTGAATCACCCACGGTATATAGCGTTCTTTCTGCTGCTTATTGCCGTGCTTGACTATCGAGTTCATCGCCAGGCTCATAGTCGTAACGTAAGAAGCTCCCAGTCCGGCGCAACCCCGCGAAATCTCCTCGACTGCAAGGACGAACGTTATATCGTCGCCTGAGCCACCATATTCCTCCGGCATGTGGAGACCATACAGCCCGACCTCCGCCATCTTCTTCACTACATCGTGGGGGAACTCCTCTGATTCATCCCAGCGGGCTGCATTCGGGGCTATCTCGTTCTCTACAAAATCCCGAACCATGGCCTGAAACATCTTCTGCTCTTCGTTCAGTTCGAAATCCATATCACCTCACTCTTCCAAAGAATCCGGCTGGAGGTATCATCTAAGCCCGGTGATCTGGCGGGCTATTGTCCAGCGTTGCATCTCGGACGTACCTTCGAACAGTTCCATAATGCGTTGGTCGCGGTAGATTCTCTCGACACCGAACTCCCTGGTATAACCGTAACCACCGTGTATCTGAATGGCCTTGTGGGCGATCCGATGAGCCGCCTCGCTGGCGAACAGTTTCGCCATTGCAGGCTCCTTTGCACTCACCTCACCTGTTGCCTGTTGCTGCCAGGCGGCGCGGTACGTCAACAGCCGTGCGGCATCGAGATCGACAGCCATATCGGCAATCATGAACTGTATACCCTGGTGGCGGGCGATCTCGACGCCAAACTGCTTGCGTTCCTTCGCATAGGCTACCGCCGCATCGTAAGCGGCATGTGCCAGCCCGACACTCTGCGCAGCGATGGATACTCTGCACGAATCGATCGCCTTCAGCGCGATCTTGAAGCCTTGTCCTTCCTCTCCCAAGAGATCTTCCGCCGGAACTTTGCAATTGTCAAATACGAGTTCCGCAGCTGAAGCGGGATGGAGGCCCATCTTCTTCTCAAGCTTTCCAACAGAAAACCCCGGGGTATCACGGTTGACTATGAACGCGCTGATACCCTTGTGCCCCATAGTCTTGTCCCTGGTTGCAAAGGTGACCAGGAAGTCAGCCTCGGCACCGTTTGTTATGAAGATCTTAGTGCCGTTGAGCACGTAGTAGTCACCCTCTCGACTGTACTTCATGTCGAGAGCGGCGACGTCGCTGCCCGCCATGGCCTCGGTGAGTGCGAAGGCGACGGTGGCTCCTTCATTCGCTACCCGAGGAATGTACGCGCGCTTCTGCTTCTCGTTTCCGAACATGACAATTGGTCCGATGGCGAGGCTAACTGTAGTGATGTAGATGCTCGAGAGACCGCCGGACCCCCGGCCTAGCTCTTCGCAGGCAATGACAAAGCTGAGGTCGTCGCCACTGCCGCCGTATTCCTCGGGAAGATGAAGTCCGAACAGTCCCAGTTCAACCATCTTATTCAGGGCCTCTACCGGAAAGTCTCCCGTCTCATCCCAGGTTGCAGCATAGGGGACCACTTCGTTGTTGACGAAGTCGCGCAATACAGATTGGAGCATCTTGTGCTCCTCGGTGAGTTCGAAGTCCACGTGTTCCTCCTGAAGGATGATGCGCCAGTATGAGATCAGACGTACCCGTTGCTGTACCTCAACAGAGACCTGAGCTGTACGCCGACTCGTGCTGCTGGAGCATGTCTATCATGTTGCGCAATGGCTGGTGCATGGTACCACTGGCCGGTGTGGCACGGCAATGTACTGTACTCGTCCAGTGGATTAGAGACATATCACCTCCTTTCCGCTGTGGCGGAATCGTGCCGCCTCAGGAAGGAGTAAGGATGCAGATGGTGATCGAGGTACCGATTCGAGAGATCTACTTCTCACTTTCGGTGCCGTGTTCCTGCTGCTGAGCGGTCAGCAATATCCCGCGGTCATCCGCCATCTCCTTGTGCAGGAAATAGCCGATTACTGTACGGATGGCAACAATACCGCCGAGAATCATGATCTCCTGAACAGTGGGCTGCAAGGCAGTGCGTATTACGTCAGCAGCAATCAGGAACTCGAGGCCGAGCAACAGCGATGACCCGAACTGCTGGCGCAGTCTGAGTCGCGCAAATGGCAATCGCCTTCTGCGGAAGTAAGCTATCTCCTGCCTGATGGTATTGACCGTTGTTGCTGTTGCTCCCCAGAGTATGATGATGACCCCGACCACGGCAACAATTTCCGAAGTGGTCCGCAGCACGTCTGAAAGAATCACCCTCTTCCGCTCTCCTCAACGTAATACCCGGTCATAAGCCAAGCCATTCCAGGCCGAATAGAAATACTATCAGCAGCGTGATCACTACTGTGATGGTCTGCCAGGTTCCCAGGTGCGCAACGTCCTGAATTGTCATACGGCCGAATGCACCCTCTGCCATAAAGGGCTTCAGGCGGGGATAGAGAAGCACGAACAGCCATGACCCGAACAGAAGGCCTGTGATGCCCCCGACCAGGGCATCCATGGCACCCTGTCCCACTGCGCCTGCCACAATGCCCGGACAGTACCCCAGAAGGGCGAACCCAGCCCCAAAAATCAGCCCGCCCACTACAGTCCCCCCGAATGTGCCGCTACGAATACTGAGGTTGACCCATCCTCTTCCACTCATGAAATGCACGCCCAGCATGCCTACGATTACAGCTGACATCATTACTTTGAGAACGGTGAAGTCCACAAGCAGGAGCTGTCCAATGATGACTTCGTATCGGGTGACTCCTGCCTTCTGCAGGAATATACCAAAAATGATTCCGAAGAGCAGAGCAAGGCCTTTCTGTCCACCGGCATTATTCCTTATGGATTCCAGCATTGTTGTGACCTACCCTGCGATAACTACATACAGCAAAGTGGCGACCGCGATGCCTCCTGCGAAGAAACAGATAGCTGCCACCCAACTGGCGACGGAGAGTTGCATCGTGCCGCTGATGCCATGGCCGCTCGTGCATCCACCGGCCCACCTCGAACCAAGTCCGAGGAGCGTGCCTCCCACGAAGGACACGCCAATGCGTGGAACAACTGCGCTGCCAAATGCCGTCAGCCACGGTTCGGGCACCCACACCAGCCGCGCCTGACCTGACGCCATCGAGGAGATGAATGCGCCGATGACAATCCCGACTACCAGCATCCATTGCCAGTCGATGCGAGGAGGCGTCTCTCTGAAGAACTCCCGTTGAAAGACCCTGCTACCCCGAAACAGTCGCTCTATCATTCCCGCCGTTCTTAGGTATGCAGTGGAAGTCCCCAGTTCCTTAGAGGACAGTAGAAATGTGAACCAACTGAGTACACCGATGCCGGCCCCTGAGATGTAGGGTGACCATTGTTCTATCGTTAGCCAATCCATAGCACGCTCGATCTTGATACTGTCCGACCGATCAAATGTCGTAGGAGAAGCCCGCTGCATTGTACCCGGTCAGTCCCCCGGCCAGGTTCATGAGCTGGCTGAATCCACGCTGGAGCAGCAGGCTGATTCCGAGAGTTGCCCGATTTCCCCCCGGGCAGACTACTATGAGAGGGTGCTCACGATCGAGTTCCGCGAATCGTGTCCGCAACTCAGCCACAGGGATGTTCACGGCCCGTTTGATGTGCGCCTGGTTGAATTCCTGAGCTGATCGCACGTCGAGGACGGAAAGTTGCGCATCCCGCGTCAGCATATCATGGAATTCCACCGCCGAGAGTTGTGGCACATGCCTTGCCGGGAATCCCGCAGCAGCCCATGCTGGCATAGCTCCATCGAGGAATCCTGTTGTGTTGTCCAGGCCAACTCTCCTCAGCCAGTCGACGACCTCCCGAACCTGCTCGAAGGAATTCGCCACGATGAGGATGTCCTTTTCCGGAGGGAGGACCCATCCTGCAAACGTGGGGAAGTTGGTTGCGAGATCAATAGAGTACGCTCCCGCTATGTGCTGGGCTCCAAATGACTCGTACGGCCTCGCATCGAGCACGATGGCCTTCTCGTGACGTGACGCTTCATTGAATTCCGTCGCTGACATCGCGTGCGGAAAAGGAAGGGAATCAACGAGAGAAGGGCCACGCGTGTTGATGACGGTGCAGCGGCTGAAGTGGTCGGGAGCCGGCGGCATGTCTTTGCCTACCGCTGCGGTGAACTCGTCGGCATCCGGTATCTGCAGAGCCTCATTGAAGAGTCGCTCATAGCCGATCGTGCTGGTACGCTTGGCGGCTATAGATTTTCCGCACAAAGAGCCAGCCGCGTGGAGAGGATAGACCTCGCAGAAGTCCGGCAGATTCAGGAGCTTCTGGTACAGGCTGACATGGAGCTTATGACTGAGTTCCTCAGATCTTCCCGGAAACAGGTCCGGACGCCCAACATCCCCAACAAACAGGGTATCTCCGCAGAAGACCCCGGCCGGCTGGTGTCCGCGAGATAGATCGATTACAACAAATGATACATGCTCAGGTGTATGGCCCGGCGTCTCAACAACCTGAAGCACCATGTCTTCGATCTCGACTTCGTCGCCTTCACTCAAGGCTATGTGGTCGAAGGAGCAGTTTCCGAGTTTCGGGGCATACATTGTGGCGCCTGTCTTCTCCGCCAGATCCA
Source organism: Dehalococcoidia bacterium (assembly GCA_007129495.1). Lineage (GTDB taxonomy): Bacteria > Chloroflexota > Dehalococcoidia > GIF9 > AB-539-J10 > SKVJ01. Next base: position 56,587 of record SKVJ01000032.1, read on the forward strand.
TGTGTCCGGATACAAAATCGGCATGGAGGTGAGTCTCCAGAACGTGCGTAATTGTCAGACCCAGGGCGTGTGCCGTATCAAGGTAGATCTGAACGTCCCGTCGCGGATCGATAACTGCGCATGACTGATTTCCGGCAAGCATATATGAGATGTGAGAGAGTTTTGGTGTATAGAACGGAAGCAACAGCATATGAACCACCCCTCGATATATGTGTTCTATCACCCTATAGTAATCAGTCGTTATCCGTAACACAAATAGGTGAGCATGACTGCGACCACGAGAAACAGGATGGTCATTATGCCGCCTGCCTTCAAGTAGTCCCTGTTTCGGTAACCTCCGGGTCCCATGAAGAGTGCGTTGACCTGGTGTGTTGGGAGCACAAAGGAATTCGAAGCGGAGACAGCAACCAGCAATGCGAGTGGTCGAGGGTCAAGCTCAGCCATCGCCGCCATCGCAATAATGAGAGGCACCAGCACAACGGTGGCAGCAACGTTGGACATCAATAGTGAGAAGATAGTGGCGATGAGAGCCACGATGGAATAGAGCAGCAGCGGGTGCCCGCCCATCGCGAGCTCCGTTGCTCCACCGGCTATGTACGCAGCCGCGCCGGAGGTCTCCATCGCGACTCCTACCGGTATGAGGCCTGCAAGTAGAAACACCGTTCTCCAGTCTATGGCGCGGTACGCTTCATCGATGGTCAACACTCCAAGGAGAATCATCGCAAGAGCTCCGGTGAACAGTCCGAGAGAGATCTGCACTCCGGAGACGGCAAGACCTATCCCCAGTGAGAAGCACAGCACCGCAACGAGGGGCTTCTTTCTCTGGGTCGTGTGGCCTTCAATGTGGCTGACCAGCACGAAATTACGGTCTTGCTGAAGAGAGGCGAGTGTGGCCCACGTGCCGAACACGACCAGAGTATCTCCAGGTTCAAGCGGAACATCTGAGAAGTCACTGCGCACTTGCTGGTGTCTGCTCATGAGAAGGATGGGTTCCACTCCCAGGTTCTTCCGCAGCGCTATTCTTCTCAGCGTTAATCCTTTGATTCCGGCCCTCGGGCGGACTACCAACTCTGCAAATCCCGCCTCGTCACCACTCTCAAGAGAACTACTCAAATCACTCTGGCGGCCAGGTTCACGCAATCCATGGTCCTCGGCGAAGCGCACCACATTCTCTCGCGATCCCAGGAGTGCCAATTGCTGGCCTGATACAAAGGACGTATGCCGCCAGGGAGCATACAGTACATCTCCGTCCGCTTCCAATGCCAGCAGGTGAACGTTGTAGTCCTCCCATAGTCGTGCCCTCTCACGGGTGCTTCCCACTAAAGGGCTGCTGTCCGGGATCGTGAAATAGGAGATAGTGGTCGGCAATTGCCAGGCTTCGATCAGTTCTTCCTGGGTGCCGGAAGCAGTTCCGGTCTCTGTGTCCGGGAAGAGGCGTCTTCCGAGCAGGAGGAAGTATGTGATACCGACGGCTAGCAGGGCAATTCCAATCGGTGTCACGGCGAAGAACCCGTACGACTGAAGGTCTCTCTGGCGTAGCAGGTCATTAAGGATTATGAGGGGGCCTGACGCTACCATGGTGAGGCAACCACCCAGGATAGCGGCGAATCCGACGGGCATGAGGGTTCTGGACAGCGATACGCCCTCGGTGCGTGACAGACGGAGCAGGCTGGGCAGAAACAGTGCGGCCGCTCCGATATTCTGCATGAACCCGGAAAGTGACCCGACAGTGGCCGACATCAGAGCAATAAGCCGGGCTTCGCTGCGCCCGGAGATACGCAGTATTGGTTTTGTAATCAGCTTGGTCACGCCGGAGCGGTCCAGCCCCTGGCTCAGTATCATGACGGCTATAACTGCGATTACCGCATTGCTGGCGAAACCCGAAAATGCTTCGGCGGGAGTCAAGAGCCCCAGCCACGCAATGGTGAGCATGGCGAGAATGGCAACAACGTCGATGCGAAGCTTCTCAGTGATAAGGAGCACTGAAACGATGCCCATCACGACAAGAATAAGCCCGATCTCAATCGTCATAGAACTTCAAAGACTGGCCCGCCTTTTTGTCCGCGACCTACACCAGAAATGTTCGTCTCTGATACACTGCGACCCAGCAGGCAACGGAAATATCTCCCGCAACGGTCCTTCCGGACCATCAGCCACTGTCATGGAATGGACCTGTTTCTAGCTACCGTTCGGTGGTTGCTGCAACCCTGCTATATCCTGCTTCAGTGGTGAGCCGCACTGGGCGCAGAATCTACCGCCGGGAATACTGGCAGACTGGCATGCCGGACACGGTGTCTGGGACACAGCCTCAGATTGGCCATAATACAGCTTCACGTGTGGCCATGGTATCTCGATATGCTCCTTGTCGAAGGCCTTCTTGATGCGGAGGCGGAATTCCCGTGTGAGTTCCCACTGTGTCATCGGCTTCGTATCGCCAAGCACCTTGATCTCGATGCCTGATTCTCCGAATCTGTTAACACCGAGGCTTTGTGGTGCGGTGCGTATCTTGGGTCCCCAGAAAGGATCCTTCGCCATCTCCTCTCCGACACGATTGATGACCCGGATCACGTGTTCGAGGTCCTCTCCATAGGCAACGGGCACGTCGAGGTGCAGACGCGAGTATACCTTCGTGTAATTGCTTGCCGCCTTGATCTCTCCGTTCGGAATGCTGTGAACGATGCCGTCGAGATCTCGCAGCACGGTGCGCTTCAGCGTTACGTCCTCTACGAGACCTGCGATGCCGGCAACCTTGACTACGTCGCCTTTGTTGTACTGGTCCTCCATCAGAATGAACAGCCCGGCGATCATGTCCCGGATCAGGCTCTGTGCCCCGAAGCCTATGGCGATGCCAGCGACACCGGCAGTTGCCAGCAGGGGGGTCACATCAACGCCGATCTCCCCTAGGATCATGAACACCGCAATTACGGCTATGATGATCGCGGCAAGTGTGGTGAGCATGCCGCTCAGTGTCTGTACCCTTCGAGCGAGATCCTCCTTCGCTTTGCGGCCCCGCCCGCGAGAGGACATCGAACTCTCCACGACTCCAGGCATGACTGTCCTGACGAGCCGGAACAGCAGGTATGCGATCGCTGCGATCAGGAGGATGATCAGTCCGTGCGACAGGAACCAGACCTTGATCGACTCGGGGGTTATTACGGCCTCGGGGCCCTCGCGGGCGAGCGTCAGGGCCACTGCCGCGGCGCCAATAATCAGGAGAATCAGCGTGTCAAGAACCGCAATGACTGCGTCACATAGTCGCTGCAGTCTCTGCACCCTTGTGCTGTAGCCCCTCTCCTGTATCCATGTCTGGAGTCGTGGACGTCCAAACACGAGAATCGCCAGGGCGAGGGCCGAACCCATGAGGATCCAGATGCTATGGGCACTGAACCACTGCCAGAGTGATACGAGGTCAATACTGCCCGTAACCGCGAACGCCACGCTGCAAGTCTAGGGTTGCTCAATTGTCTCGTCAAGCCCTCTTGCCCTGTTAGCGACTTGAATCAAGCGGCACATCTGTGCCCTTGCCCTCCCTATGACGCCTCGCGCTCTGTGCCATATGCCCGCGAAGCTTCTCGCGCTCCACAGAGAACGCTCGGGTGAGGTGCGCCGGAAGCGGTCGAGGCTTGAACCATCCACGCCGCCAGAACAGGATGAGAGCTCCCACTATGACGGAGAGCATGAAACCCACGATCACGAAGTACGAGTATCGCCAGTGCAACTCCGGCATATGGTCGAAGTTCATGCCATACACCCCGGCGAGCAGCGTAAGAGGCAGGAAGATGGCGCCCACTACGGAGAGCACCTTCATTGTCTCGTTCTGGCGGTTCGCCGCGGCCGAGAGGTATATGGTGATTGCGGCTTCTGCGCTCTCGCGAATGTTCAGGTTCAGGTCCTCGATGCGCACCAGGTGGTCGTATATGTCGCGGAAGTAGACGCGGTACTCCTCCCTGATTATCGAAAACTCCCCCCGGCTTATCCGGTTCAGCAACTCTCTCTGTGGCATGATGGTGCGATGCACGCGTCGCACCGAGCGCTTCAACCGTTGGATTGCCTGGAGCGCCTCCGGGTGTGATGTCGTGAGGGCCTCTTCCTCGACGGCCTCGGCGATCTCACTCATGCGGTCAAGCGTCGGCATGATGTTGTCGACGAGGGCGTCGATCAGCCAGTAACAAAGGTAGTCCGGGCCACGCCGCATCGGGCGTGCGTTCGTCTCCACCTGGTGTCGGACCTCATCCACGCTGTAGAGGGGAAAGTTGTGATTGGTGACGACATAGTTGCGTCCGACGAACAGCGCCAACTCGGCGGTCTCCACGACATCACTGACCCCGGAGGCGTGGTTTATGCCGTGAACGATGATGAAGACGTGATCGTCGTAATCGTCGATCTTCGGTGGGTGGATCTGCGTTTCCACGCAGTCCTCGATTGCCAGCTTGTGAAACTGGAAGACTTCTGCGAGCAGCTTTCCGTCTTCTTCTGTAGTCTCGCAGATGTCGACCCACAGCAGTCCCTTGCCACTGTGCAGCACGTCGGACATGCGCTCCCTTGGGAGGTCCCGCTCAAATCGTCCCGAATCGTCTATGTAGTACGTATAAGCTGGCACGAGAAGCACCCCTGTCCTTCCGCATTCTACCACTGCGATGAGGCTTTGTGACGGTGGAGGGGACCGGAGACCTTCGGAACGTCATCAAGTATCGGCAATTGTTCCACGGGATAGAGGGCACACGCCAGCGCGCAGAACTGCCGCATTCACCTGGGACGTGGAAACACGAGGAGAAGTGGCGACCCCAGGGGGATTCGAACCCCCGATCTCCACCGTGACAGGGTGGCATGTTAGTCCACTACACCATGGGGCCGGGTAAAGGATCGAAGCGAAGGGAGTGTACCAGCAAGCTTCTTCGTATGTCAAACGGTGGTACTGGTTGGTGCCACGGCCGCCTGCAGGTGGTTGCGGCACCCTTCTGATAAGGATGGTTGTCCTTTCTGAAATCCCTTCTGGGCGGGTTCCCTGCAGTTGCCTTTCGTGGAGTATTTGACACCTCTCCCTCGCGCCAGCACAATATGCTGGAAAGGAGCAAGCGCAAGGTGGCCAAGCCAAAGACATGGACGGTTAAGGTAGGAGACAAGACTCATAAGGTAGAGGTGCGGCGAAAACCGTGGCTCGCCATAGGGGAAATAAAGGTTGATGACCAGATGGTCGCGTACTTCGCGGCCAAGGCGATGGCTATCACTATCTTCAACTATCGCCAGCAGCCGTTCGAGATAGACGGTACGTGGTTTTCTGTTGTGATCAAGCCGAACTTTCTGGGCTACAACTTCGATTTGACGCGGGATGGCGAAGTCATCCCGCCTGACGATTGATGTACGCCTGTCGTCTGCGCTTGTCGATAGCAAATGCGTATTCTATTGACCAATGATGATGGAATCGGCTCGCCGGGTCTCTGGGCGGTCGCCGAAGAACTGGTGAAAGTAGGCGATCTGGTGGTGGCTGCGCCCGGCGAAGAAAGAAGTGGCGCAGGCACATCAATAAGCCTGCGTAAGCCCATCTGGGTTCAGGAGGTTCCTTCTAAAGTTGACGGAGCACAGGCTTATGCCGTCTCCGGAACTCCTGCAGACAGCGCAATAATCGCAATAAGCTGCCTCTTTCCGGGAGAATTCGACCTCGTAGTTTCTGGTGTCAATCGCGGATCCAACCTGGGACACGATGTGTATGTATCCGGCACAGTCGGAGCAGCGATGCAGGGATTTCTCCACAATATTCCTTCGATCGCCGTATCGATGTATGCCTACGTTGATATTGACTACCGCACAGCCGCGCAAACAGCTGCCCTTATCGCCTCTCACATAGAAAGTGGCGCACTGGAAGGGCCGATGCTGCTCAACGTAAACGTACCAAATCTCGCGCCGAATCAGATTCATGGCGTTGAGGTAACCCGCATAAGCCGGAAGAATTACTGCGACAGGATAGAGAAGGATTACGACGCCAGCGGAGAGTACTACGTAATAACCCGTAACGAGGAACTCGAAGATGCGGCGCCGGGTACTGACCTGTGGGCTGTCGAGAATGGACGGGTCTCGCTTACTCCCCTTCCAGACCAGGTTGTCAGTGACCGGTTCTTCAATCAACTCAATCGCATTGTGCCGGAACTGGAAGCAGCGCTGCGCACCGCTGTTGTATGAGCACGCGGTGTCATGCCTGGCAATACTGCATACCATGGTGTGTGGCGCACGAGAAGCATTGACCAGTCGCAATTTCCAGTGCTAGCATAGCGGCGGCAGCTGACCCGCAAGGGCGGCGAGCTGGATGCAACAAGGACTCACGTAGTTTGAGCCCGCTTGGATCGAGTGTCGACCGAGACGGCGAATAGAGGACTGTAATAAGCCTTCTCGGTGATGCGGGCCGAGAGGGCTTTTTGCTGAGGTGTGGTTATGACTGGATCTCTGACTCAAGTGCCTGGACTGAAGATCGGACACTATACCGACCTCAAGGCAGCAACAGGATGTACCGTTGTTCTGTGCGAGGGTGGGGCCGTCCCTGGTGTTCATGTGAGCGGCGCTTCTCCCGGCGGGAGAGAAATCGAGTTGCTCAGGCCCGGCTACTCGGTCAACCTGGTGCATGGCATTCTCCTTAGCGGAGGAAGTGCCTACGGTCTTGATGCCGCCGGAGGTGTCATGAGGTATCTCGAGGAGGTGGGAGCAGGATTTGACACTGTCGCGGGCGTGGTACCCATCGTCCCTTCAGCGATTATCTTCGACCTGTCTATCGGCGAGGCGCATGTTCGCCCGACTGCCGACAACGCATATCAAGCGTGTTGTGCTGCGACAGTATCGGAAGACGGCGAAGGGTGCATCGGAGCCGGTACAGGGGCGACTGTGGGCAAGTGTCTCGGGATGGAATATGCAACCAAGGGCGGCTTAGGGATGGCGAGTAGCGATCTCGGCAACGGTGTCACTGTGGCGGCTCTTATTGTGGTCAACGCGTGGGGGGATGTCCTTGATCCGTCTTGCGGACAGGCGATTGCTGGGCCGCGTGACCTTGCCAGCGGTGGATTCCTGCGGACAGTGGACCTTCTGAAGCAGAGCAGGGTGCGGAGGCCATTTTCCTCGTCGAATACCGTTATCGGTGTGGTGGCTACGAATGTGCGCCTGCGAAAGGACCAGACACATAGGCTGGCACAGATGGCGTATACCGGACTGGCACGGACCATCGATCCGTGTGGCTCTATGTATGATGGAGATACGCTGTTCGTTCTGTCCTCAGGCGACCGAAGATGCGATATGAATGCACTCGGTGTCCGTGCGGTGGAGGCTGTCACTGAGGCGGTGCAGCGAGCTGTATTCCAGGCTGTGAGTGTTGCAGGAGTCCCCGCTGTCCGTGACTTGAAGGAGAGTTGATATGCGAACGATGCTTAGCAGCAAGATTCACCGGGCTACGGTGACTGACGTGAATCTCGACTATGAAGGCAGTATCTCAATCGACCAAACCCTTATGGCGCAGACTGACCTGTATCGGAACGAGAGGGTTGAGGTATTCAATGTGAATAATGGCGCACGTTTCAGCACGTACGTGATAGAAGGCGAGGCCGGTTCCGGTGTTATTGGACTCAACGGTGCGGCAGCCAGGATGGCGGTGGTAAACGACCTGATCATCATCGTTGCGTACCGGACTATGGGAGATGAGGAGGCGCGCCGGCACAGCCCGTCTGTCGTGCGCGTAGATGCGCGAAATCGCGTGTGTTGAGACCTGATACGACAATGGAAGTCATCCGCGAAATCCATGAGTTGAAAGCACGACAGGCCGTCTGGAATTCTCCTGTCGGACTTGTGCCCACGATGGGTTATCTACATGAAGGGCATATGGCTCTGGTGCGCAGAGCACGACAGGAGACAGCCACTGTTGTAGTCACCATATTTGTGAATCCCACGCAGTTCGGTCCCTCAGAGGATTTCGAACGCTATCCGCGGGCTTTTGGGCGAGACCTTGACCTGTTGCGGTCTGCGGGGGTGGATATCGTGTTTGCCCCTCCCGTTTCGGAGATGTACCCGGACCCGTTCTCCACCTGGGTGGAAGTAGAAGAATTGGGGGAACTTTTCGAAGGAGTGTCACGCCCCGGGCACTTCCGCGGTGTTGCCACGGTGTGCAACAAACTCTTCAATCTCGTGAGTGCAGATCGCGCGTACTTCGGACAGAAGGATGCGCAACAGGTAGCGATCATCACGAAGATGGTGTGTGACCTCAACATGAAGCCCGACATCGTAGCAATAACGACGGTGAGGGAACCTGATGGATTGGCGATGAGCAGCCGGAACGCATATCTGAACCCGCAGCAGAGAGCTGCAGCTGCAGTACTCTTCCGGGCGCTGAACACTGCATGTCAGCTGTATCGTGATGGGTGCCGGGATGTGGCCATGGTGACGCGTGCGATAGCCGATATAGTGCACGAGGAACATCTGGCGGAACTGGATTATGCAGCAGTGGTTGACCCGACCTCCTTTGAGGAACTCGATACTCTGGAGCGACCAGCGCTTGCTATCCTTGCCGTGCGTATCGGCACCACGCGGCTTATCGACAACATGCTTTTGAAGGAATGAAGAGGCCGAAAGCTGAGGGCGCCATGAGCCTCAGGCTCTCAGGTATCGCCGCCCTAACAGCTTAAGATACTTCCGTCAGTCATCCATGTTCCTCCTGCCGGCACTTCGCGTCACCGCCCGGTAGCATTGCCAAATGAGTGAACGATATCGGGCCGGTAACATCTTGGATGAGTGAATGCGGCTGATTCCTTTTCGGGGTTCTATCTGCTATACTCTGTTGTCTTCTGCGGCGCAAAGCGTGGAAGCTACGGAGTGGCAGGAGTGGGTGGTGTTTGACAGGCGACAATCTCCTCAGGTATGATTATTCTTTGCGAGTTGTACGTCCGCACGTTAAAAACTGAATACGTTTTGTGTCCGGCTTGATATAGGTCAAGGGATTAAGGGCACAGGGTGGATGCCTTGGCATCAGCGAGCGATGAAGGGCGCGGCATGACTGCGATAAGCCTCGGTTAGCTGTCTAGCTAGCTTAGCCGGGGATTCCCGAATGGGGCAACCCGCTTGGGTAAAACCCAAGCACCTGCAAACGCAGGGGCGAACCGGGCGAACTGAAACATCTTAGTAACCCGAGGAAGAGAAATCAAAAGAGATTCCCTTAGTAGTGGCGAGCGAAAGGGGAACAGCCCAAACCGGTATAGTCAAAAGCTATGCCGGGGTTGTAAGACGCGAGACGATGGATCCGATATCCGTCACAGAGTTACAAAGTTTCGTCCTAACCAAAGGTCCTGGAACGGACCACCAGAGAGGGTGAGAGTCCCGTAGGTGAAAGGACAGAAACCTCTGCTCGTGTTCTTGAGTACCACGGGACACGAGAAATCTTGTGGGAATCTGGGGGGACCACCCTCCAAGGCTAAATATTGCTGATGACCGATAGTGAACCAGTACCGTGAGGGAAAGGTGAAAAGTACCCCGGGAGGGGAGTGAAATAGAACCTGAAACCCTGTGCTTACAAGCAGTCAGAGGTTCGTTACGACGGACTGATGGCGTGCCTATTGAAGAATGAGCCAGCGAGTTACTTTGTGTGGCAAGGTTAAGCAACGTTCGTTGCGGAGCCGAAGCGAAAGCGAGTCCTAATAGGGCGTCGAGTCGTACGGAGTAGACCCGAAACCGGGTGATCTAACCATGGCCAGAGTGAAGCTCGAGTAAAACCGAGTGGAGGCTCGAACCGGTAAATTAGGCAAAATTTTCGGATGAGCTGTGGTTAGTGCAGGTGAAATGCCAAACGAACCCGGAAATAGCTGGTTCTCCCCGAAATGCATTTAGGTGCAGCCTCAGGTTGTAGCCTACGGGGGTAGAGCTCTGGATGAGCTAGGGACCGTGAGGTTACCAAACTCAACCAAACTGCGAATACCGTAGGTGTAATCCTGGGAGTGAGACTGCGGGGGCTAAGCTCCGTAGTCGAGAGGGAAACAGCCCAGACCATCAGCTAAGGTCCCTAAGACAGACTAAGTGGCAAAGGCGGTGGCGTTGCACAAACAACCAGAAGGTTGGCTTAGAAGCAGCCATCCTTTAAAGAGTGCGTAACAGCCCACTGGTCGAGTGACACCGCACCGATAATGTAGCGGGGCTCAAGTCTGTCACCGAAGCTATGGAATTGCTGTAAAGTGATTGGTAGGGGAGCGTTGTCTTCGCAGCGAAGCTATGGCGTAAGCCGTGGTGGAGCGTAGACAAGTGAGAATGCTGGCATGAGTAGCGTAAAGGCATGTGAAAATCATGCCCACCGTAAGCCTAAGGTTTCCTATGCAACGTTTATCGGCATAGGGTTAGTCGGCCCTAAGCTCAACCCTAATGGGGTAGGCGATGGACAGTAGGTTAATATTCCTACACCGCCAGATCTTCGTTTTAAGGTAAAGGGGGGACACAGGAGGATAGATTGAGCATGCCTATTGGACATGGTGTGTCCCTGGTTCTAGGCGTGCCGGAGCAGGCAAATCCACTCCGGCGTTAAGCTGAGGACAAGGGGAATTCGATGGGCAACCGGAGAAGACTCAGTTGATTCCACACTGGCAAGAAAAACCTCGTTGCTAGAATTTCTGGCGCCCGTACCGCAAACCGCCACTGGTAGGCGGGGATAAAGGTCCCTAGGTGTTCGAGAGAACCCTCGTTAAGGAACTCGGCAATCTAACCCCGTAACTTCGGGAGAAGGGGGCCCGTCTCTATGAGACGGGGACACGAAATTGGCCCAAGCGACTGTTTAACAAAGACACTGGTCTCTGCTAAAGCGAAAAAGCTGATGTATAGAGGCTGATACCTGCCCGGTGCTAGAAGGTTAAGGGGAGAGGTCAGGGCGCAAGCCTGAAGCTTTGAACCGAAGCCCTAGTGAACGGCGGCCGTAACTATAACGGTCCTAAGGTAGCGAAATCCCTTGTCGGGTAAGTTCCGACCCGCACGAAAGGTGTAACGACTTGGGCGCTGTCTCAACGGGGGACTCGGTGAAATTGAATTGGGGGTGAAGATGCCCTCTACCCGCGGCCGGACAAAAAGACCCTGGCAGCTTTACTATAGCTTGGCACTGAGCTTTGACTGTGCATGTGTAGGATAGGTGGGAGGCTGTGAAGCTGGGGCGTCAGCCTCGGTGGAGCCATCGGTGAAATACCACTCTTGTGCAGTTATGGCTCTAACCCGCGGATGCGGGGACAATGTCTGGTGGGTAGTTTGACTGGGGCGGTTGCCTCCTAAAAGGTAACGGAGGCGTCCAAAGGTTCCTTCAGCACGGATGGAAATCGTGCGTAGAGCGTATTGGTATAAGGGAGCTTGACTGCGAGACCAACAAGTCGAGCAGGGACGAAAGTCGGGCAAAGTGATCCTACGGTTCTGAGTGGAAAGGCCGTAGCTTAACGGATAAAAGCTACGCCAGGGATAACAGGCTTATCTTGCCCAAGAGTTCACATCGACGGCAAGGTTTGGCACCTCGATGTCGGCTCGTCGCATCCTGGGGCTGGATAAGGTCCCAAGGGTTGGGCTGTTCGCCCATTAAAGCGGCACGCGAGCTGGGTTCAGACCGTCGTGAGACAGGTCGGTCTCTATCCGCCGTGGGCGTCGGAGATTTGAGAGGAGCTCTCCCTAGTACGAGAGGACCGGGAGGGACAGACCTCTGGTGTGCCAGTTGTTCCGCCAGGAGCAGTGCTGGGTAGCTATGTCTGGATGGGATAAGCGCTGAAAGCATCTAAGTGCGAAGCCCACCTCAAGATGAGATCTCCCACTGGGTTAACCAGGTAAGGTCGCAGGAAGACTACCTGTTTGATAGGCGGCATGTGTAAGCACAGTAATGTGTTCAGCTTAGCCGTACTAATGACCGAGGCCTTGACCTATGTCAAGTCGGACACAAAACGTATTAGTTGATTCGCAGACTGCGGAATCGCACGTCGCGGGGTAGAGCAGTGGAAGCTCGTCGGGCTCATAACCCGGAGGCCGTTGGTTCGAATCCAACCCCCGCTACCATCACTCGCATTCCCAAGGGGCACAGTTTACTGTGCCCCTTTTTCTGTTGGTATCTATCGTGCCCTCGGCGTATATGAGGCCTGCGTGAGGACTACAGTCTCAGGAACTTCACCCAGTGGCCGCATCGGCTCTTGAGCGTGGAATCAGGAGAACTGATGGACGCACCTCCGTCGACTGGCTCCATACGCCAGCACCAGCGCCGGCGGTATCCCGGTCAGTACCAGCGTAGCCTCGATACCCAACAGTCCGCTTAAGGCTCCGCCGATAGGCGCCCCAATTGCAACTCCTGCAGTCAACAGCGCGTGAAACAGTCCCATGGCGCGGCCGTGATCCTCCACCGGAGCGTGATCGGCGATCATCGCACAAACTGAGGGGAACACCATTCCGAAGCCCACGCCAAAGAGCGTCGCGATTGCGAGCAGAGACGCAAACTGCGAAGGTAGGGACAGCAGTACCAGGCAAATCACGACTATTCCCAGTCCCACCGATGCGGGTTTAAGCCTGCCGAATCGGTCCGCGAGGTGCCCTGCGGCGAGTTGCCATACCATGAACACCGCGCTGACGGTCGCAAGGAACATTCCGACGTGTAGCGCGCCAAGTCCGAGACCGGCCATTCGCACCGGGAGAATCGCGACGATGCAGCCGAAGCTGATGTATTGTGCCAGTATTGCTCCATACGGAAACAGCAGGTCGCGGTCAAACAGCAGCGACCAGATGCTCCTCATCTGTCGATCGGAGGAAGCTATGCCTGGAGTTTGGGCAAACCGCTTCGGGAGTGAGAGCGCCAGCAGGACTCCTGCAAGAAGCATGGCGCCTCCCAGGTAGAAGACCATGTTGAAGCCGAACCGGGACGCCAGTGCCCCTCCACCGCCATAGCCGATGAGGCTGGCGAGCGCGATCGCGGCGCCGTAGCTCCCCATCGCCCTGCCTCGTCCGTGCTCCGAGCAGGTTGATGCGGTCGCCGACATGGTGGCTGGACCTACCAGTCCGCCGGCAAGCCCGTGAAACGCCCGGGTGATCATGAGATGCCACGGAGCCTGGCATATCGAGTACGCGAACATGGCCACGGCATCCCCTGTCAACCCCGTGATCAGGGGAGACTTCTGCCCGAAGCGATCTACCATCCTGCCGCCAATTACGTTGGCTGCAGTGTTGACTCCCGAGTAGATGCCCACTATCAGTCCTATCTGTCCAACGGTGGCGCCAACGGAAGCGGCGTACAGTGCGATGATGGGGATCAGCAGGTGAGTGTCGACGAAGCCGATCAGGGTGATGGTGAAAAGACGGCTGCCACGGATCATACGTCACCACGGGCCTTTCGTAAGTGTGCAACGGCGGAGGGTAGGTAATGCCGAAGCTTCTGTACACCTGGATGCAGGTTTCATATCCATGTCGGGGTATTTCCTTCATGAACGTCGTACGTTGGCGTACAGAACAGCAGCGGGAAACCTCTCGAACACCTCGGACAGTCGCAGGAGCCCATCCTTTGCAGGGATGGTACGCCCTGTGATCGCGTCAGTGTACGTCGTAGGACCCACGGGTGGCAATGCAACTACACTATCGCTCCACACCCCCTCTCCCAGTGGGAGCTTCCCTGCGCCCGAAAGCGCAATGGTCCGGACGGGCACCAGCACCGTGATCCAGGTGCTGCGATCTCTTCGCATGTAAGCACACACATTGTCGCGATACGTGCGGTCCGCATACACCGGTTCATACGACCCACGTTGGAATACGTCGCGATGAACCTTCCGCAGTTGCAGCAACGTTCGTGTGACGTGGAGCTTGGCCATGGGATCGGGCCACTTGGCCACAGTGCTGCACAGCATAGCTTGTGTTCTGCCTGGCACATCTCCCGTTTCGCGAACCATGCGGGAACGCAGTGCGTAGTCAACCGGTCGCCTGTTATCCGGATCCACCATGCTCAGGTCCCACAGCTCGGTCCCCTGGTAGAAATCGGGTACGCCTGGGCACGTGGCCTTGAGGACGACCTGCGCGATTGAGTTGACCGCCCCATGGAAGGCGAGCAGCCTGCGGAAATGGTCTATATCCGAGCACAGGTTCGCATAGCCCGTCGTGCCGTCGATTGTCTCAGCAACGAGCCGTCCCAGCGCCCTCTCATACTCTTCGTTTGGCTCGATCCAGTTCGAGTACCTCTTCGCCTCGCGCGCCACCTTGATGGAGTATTTCATGACCCTGTCGCGGAAATGCGGTACTTCTTCGGGATTCTCCGGCCATGTGCTGACTATTGTCTGCAGTAGGAACAGTGCCGTTGATGCGTCAACTACGGGGTGTTGCTCGCGAATGGCGTGCAGCCAGCGACTGCAAAGGGAGTTCCAATCCCCGGACATCTCAGAGATGACGTTGAGGCGTGCACGGGCATCCTCTCCGCGCTTGGTGTCGTGAGTCGCCGTGCAGTTCATGCTGTCCGGCCAGTGCTCGAGCTGGCGTGCGTTCCCCCGGTGGAAGGACTCCAGCGAGATCGCCGAGCGCTCGTGGTCGGCACCCACCTCATTCAATGACAGCAGGACGGTGTCCTGATACAGCGTGGTGTCCTCGAATCCCTTCGCCATGACCGCTCCGCTCAGTTGCTGCCACTGTCGCGCCACCTCGGCGCAGTACTTGAGGATACGAGGTGACTGCATGCTAGAGGGGAGATCCAGGGACAGGACTCTGTCGACCACGATCAGGTACAGGTACTGCTCCGGTGTGCCTGCGTGGCTTTGAGCGGTCATCGCCGCGCGTCGCACATACGTGATGTCGCGATCCGGCATGCTCAGGTGGCGTCCCAGGTACGTACGGTACACGGGGAGGCGCGCGGTGATCGCAACCAGCGAATCGATGATCAGCGCAATTCGTTCACGCGTTGCTGTGGGAGGCACAGGGGCAAGCGGTTCGATGAGACGCGCCAGCCTCAGGAGCTCCCCCTTGAAGAGGGTGCGGCAAACCTTCTCCTTATTCCTGTGCACGAGATCGATGCGTGGCACGCGAGACTTCGTCAGGCCTTGATGCTTCCTCTCGAGGGTGGACAGTCCGGTGGGATCAATGAAGATGCCGTTGAGCATGTTCAGGAACTCGTATCCTGTCGTGCCGTGGATTGGCCATTCTGGCTGCAGCGCCTCGTTGCCTGAGAGTATCTTCTCAACGAGCAGGTAGGGGCGCCGCGGTTGAGCGGCATGCGTGCTCGCAACCCGGATTCCGGTGAGTCGCCTCAGGTACCTCTGCGGATAGCGCAACCCGTCTATGTGGTCCACCCTGAACCCGCATACCACTCCTGAGGCTGCCAGATGACCCAACTCGTCGTGTGTGAGATCGAATACATCCGGGTTCTCGACCCGGACGCCGACGAGATCGGCTACGTCAAAGAACCTCCGGTAGTTCAGCTTGAGCAGTCCCGTCTTCCAGTACTCCAGCGCGTAGCACTGTTCACTGAGGATGCGCCGCAGCTGTTTCCGGGGTAACTCTGACAGTGTGCGTCGTACGAGGCCCGCGAGCACGCCTCCCCCCTTCGCGGTGGCCTCATTCGGGGGGAACAGATGCGCCATGAGTTCGTCCTTCAACATGCATCTGAGATCGTATTGCAACTGGCGGTCTGTCACGAGATCCATCTCGGAGACCCTCGACACCACCGAAGTGGCGTGTACCGCACGGAGCAGACACTCCGGTACTGTTCCTTCAGGCATCTGCTCAAGTGCTGCCAGCGCGAGCCGGTAAGACCACACGTTCAGGGGCAGAGCAGTCTCGCCGCACTGCAACACCAGACCGCTCCTGGTGAGGCCAACGCTGAGGTATCCGTTGTCAAGCGCCTCGTTAAGCGGCTGTGGAAGTATGGGCAGTGTCACGCGGTTTCTGGGTCGCTCGTCGGCGGGCATCCAGTCGATGTCGAACACGTCGGCGTATGGAGAGACCCTGCCGTGTTCCAGCACGTCGCGCCACCACGGATTCTCTACCGTGGCCGCCATGTGGTTCGGCACGATGTCCAGCAGAAGCGTCATGCCGTGTTCTCGCGCGGCTTCGCACAACGCCTTCCATCCCTCTATCCCTCCGAGTTCCTCGCTCACCCTGGTCGGATCCGTAACGTCGTATCCGTGGGAGCTTCCCGTCCTTGCCTGCAGCACCGGAGAGCAGTAAAGAGTGGATACTCCCAGTTCGGCGAGATAGGGCAGTGTGGCGGCAGCGGCGTAGAAGTCGAAATCAGCCGTAAGCTGAACCCGGTAGGTTGCGAAGGGAACCGTGCGCTCCATGGTCAATCCGTCCGCACTTTGAGGTGATGGCCGAGTATGTCGAACCGCTCCATCCAGCTTACTGCAGCCTCGCTTCCCTGCGCGGCACGGGCATTGCGCTCCGCCCTGGCAGTAGGCAGCATGCGATAGTAGAGTGTCTGAACCTGTCCCAGGTCCAGTGGGAAAGGCAGTCTGCTGCCCAGATCTACCGCCGAGGTGAGTCTTTCCAGCAGTTCCTGGTCATCCGGATTTTCGAATACCAAGCGCATCATACGGATCAGCGTTTGTTGCAGCAGGTAGCCATGACCTTCCAGATCGAGTTCTGAATCCCAGATATGCGCGTTTGCGACCAGGTTTTCGATGCGGGCCGCATCCAGTTCGTCCGCAGCCAGGGCACGTCGTAGATCTGTATTGAGGATGAACTCGGCGGCGTCTTTAAAAGCCTTTGGCAGGGGGTTTCCCATCTCCGTGAGGAAGCGCATCGGTGGGTAGTTGTGCTCGTAGAGTTGTCTGAATACCTGCTCAATCTCCCCGAGTGTTCCCTCAAGGATGTACCCCATTACCTTTCGTTGTTCATCCTTGAATAGCGATTTGAGCGAGTAGGTGGAGGTGCCGAAATGCCGGTCTATGCTCCTGATCACCTCGGTGAAATCGGCCGACTCAAACACCGATGTCAGTTCGTCGAGCATCTCCATGTACGCTTGTTCGTCCCGGTATGTCCTGATTCCCGCGTTGAGATTGTGCTCGCCGAAATAGAGGACACCGAATGTGAACAATTGCGACTCGGTGGTAATTTCTGAACTCAGCCATATTTTGCCAAGAGCAAGACGGGCTCTGCCCATCTCCAGTATTCGGAAGTCCTCCACCGCGACGGGATAGCAGAAGACCTTGACCTCCCCGGCGTAGGATTCGAAGATGGAGCTCACGGCGAAATGTGCTGCAACGGTAGAGAGGTCTACCATCGCCGGATGCACGAACCGCTCATATATTCGGCGGCCGTCACCATGCTCACGCAGATTGCTCTTCGCGGCGGAGAGGTGCATAAGGAAATCCTTCTCGATGGAATCGCCGAAAAGCTCTTGTGCCAGCTGTGCGACTCGCCCGGCATACTGCATTACCTGCACGGTTTCGATACCCGAGATCTCGTCGAAGAACCAGCCGCAACTCGTGTACATAAGCATCGCGTGCCGCTGCAACTCGAGCAGTTTCAGCACCACTCTGCGTTCGTTTTCGTCCAGTTCCCTTGTCGAGTGGCGTCGGAGGAAAGCGGCAATATTATCGGACGACCTGTCCATTATGAGGCTGACGTAGTCATCGCGAGCGTGCCACGGATCGGCTACGTACTTCTGTAACTCTTGCTCATAGGCCGGCTCTGCAGTGTCGCGAAGCCAGTCCAGCGCATCACGCAGGGGGCCGCGCCATGCCTGATTCCAGCCCGGGTGTTGGCCGGTGTTGCAGCCGCAGTCGCTGCGCCAGCGTTCGATGCCATGTGCACAACTCCAGGAACTGTTCTCGAATATCTCTACTTCGTGCGTGGGAGGGTGGGTGGCGAGGTACTCACCGTAGTTGGTAACGCGCGCCAGTCCATTAGCCTCGATGTAGTGGAGTGCGTATGCCAGTGCCATGTCGCCAAAGCGGTGGTGGTGGCCGAATGTTTCGCCATCAACCGCGATGTGCACAAGTTGCGACGATTCCGAATCGCGGAAAGCAGACAGCAGGCGTCCTGCGAAAGCCTCCCCGCTGCAGAGAATCCCCTCGAAGGCCACAGACTTTGCGATCGGACCGTCATAGAAGAAGATGGCAATACTCTGGCCGGAGGGCAGATTCAGCAGATACGGGATGGTAGTGTCGACTTCTTCTCCGCCAACATCGAGCCACTCAGGTGAGTTGAGCTGCCTTACGCGGGCAGCCTGCCGGGGCGCGAGGATAGTGAACTTTATATTGTGCCCTGCCAGTACTTCGAGACTCTCGATATCCACGGCCGTCTCCGGCAACCACATTCCCTCCGGTGTCCGTTCAAAACGGCTCTCGAAGTCGGCGATACCCCACCGCACCTGGGTTGTCTTGTCTCGTCGATTGGCGAGAGGCATTATCATGTGGCTGTAGGCCTGTGCGACGGCGGAACCGTGTCCCGAGAACCGGTCGCTACTGCTGCGGTCTGCTCGCAGCACGGCCTCGTACGTAGCCGGGCTGTTGCGCTCCATCCACGACAGCAGCGTCGGCCCGAAGTTGAAACTCACGTGTGAGTAGTTGTTGACTATGCGTGTGATGAAACACTCTTCGTCGAGGATTCTCGATTCTGCGTTGGCTGTATAGCATTCGGCTGCGATCCGTTCATTCCAGTCGTGATACGGATAAGCAGAATCCTGTATCTCTATCTGTTCGAGCCATGCATTCTCCCTTGGCGGCTGATAGAAGTGCCCGTGGATGCAGATATATCGTTCCATATGGTTCAGGGCTCCAATCTTTCTAGCAGTAGTATTGCTGAACGTGGACCAAGTACGATTTCCATGCTGCCCGTCGACTCCATTGTCTCCGGCAGTCGACTGCCGCCGCCCAGCCATCTGGAGTCGGCAGAATCAAGGCGGGTATGCCATCTGCCAACCTTCAGCGGCACATTGATGGCCGAATCGTGTTCGAGGAAGTTGAGGACAAGCGCTGCATTGCCTTCATTGTGACTGTGTGCCACAAACAGCACGAATTTCTCTCCGAAAGCTTGAATCCACTCATGGTTTCGGGTGGGCGTCTTCAGTCCCGCGATTGTGGACCGCAGAAAGATCAGCTCACGGTAGAAGTGCCACAGAACTGTCTGACGGACGTCGGATTGCTTCTGCCACCCGAGCTTGGCACTCAGGAAAGTATCTCTGCTCTGCGGATCCGGCGGGTCTCCTTCCCAGAGGAATGATTTGAATTCGGCCGCTCGGCCCGTCCTGACGGCTTGGATGAGGTCCGGATCCGAATGACTGACGAAGTAGGGAAATGGGGCGGTCTCGGCGTACTCCTCTCCCATGAACAGGAGAGGGAGGTAGGGGGAGAGGATAACGCAGGCGGCCGCGAGCTTGAGAGATTCGAACGACACCATGGTGCTCAAGCGATCGCCTCGAAACCGGTTTCCCACCTGGTCATGATTCTGTGAGAAGACGACGAAGCGTTCAGTGGGAATATCGCGAGACGAGTCGCCATGACTCCTCTGGCGGTAGGTTGAGTACTGCCCGGAATAGACGAAGCCGTGTTTGAATGCCTCCGCAAGATGGCCTATGTTTCCGAAGTCGGCGTAGTATCCCGTACGCTCCCCGGTCAATAACGCATGAAGCGCGTGATGGAAGTCATCATCCCACTGTGCATCCAGAGCTATTCCCCCCTGCTCGCGCCTTCGTAGCAGCCTTGGATCATTGAGGTCACTCTCCCCGATGAGGTGAAGATGCCTGCCCGTCCTGGCGCGTTCCTCCTGCACAGAGTCAACAAGCTCTGCCAGGAATGGTTTTGCTGAGGTGTCCAGAATGGCATGCAGCGCATCAAGGCGCAGGGCGTCGAAATGAAACTCCACCAGCCAGTACAATGCATTCTGAATGAAATACCAGCGCACTTCGTCGCTTCCGGGACCATCGAAGTTCATTGCCTTACCCCAGGGCGTATGATATTTGTCCGTGAAATAGGGTCCGTACTGACCGGTGTAGTTCCCCTCAGGGCCGAAGTGGTTGTAGACCACATCGAGTACGGCACATATGCCGGCCTTATGACATGCGTTGATAAGGCGCTTCAGCGCCTTGGGACCACCATAGCTGTTCTGAACTGCGTATGGATAGCTGCCGTCATAGCCCCAATTGCGTTCCCCCGGGAATTGGGAGACCGGCATCAACTCAATCGCCGTAATCCCCAGGTCGCGCAGTTGTTGTAGCCTGGGAATAATGGCGTCAAACGTTCCTTCCGCGGTGAAAGTGCCGACATGAAGCTCGTACAGCACGTAGTCGCGCTGTGGGATGCCACGCCATGCGTCATCCGTCCATGCGAAGTCCCTGCTACAGACCTCTGACGGACCGTGAACTCCCTCTGGCTGATAGCGCGAGGCCGGATCAGGGAGGCCGGTTCCGCCGTCAAGGGAGTAGAAGTACCTGGTGCCGGCAGGAACCCCGGCAATCGTGGCACTATGGTAGCCTCGACTGTCTCGAAGCAGCGTCACGTTCCCGCCGTGTGGCCGCAGGAGATTAACCGTGACCTCTTGGGCGAACGGTGCCCAAACGGTGAAGACACACGTATCGTCATCTACCATCCAGGCGCCTGGCGCATGTGCCGTCTTCATCGTCTATCATCGGATGGCGCCTGGATGAATACCGCACTCAGAGGCGGAAGTGTGAACTCCAGAGAGAATGGCCGGCCGTGCCATGTCACGCCTGATGCATCCAAAGAGCTGAAGGAGAACATGCCGCTCCCCCCGTATGCTGCGTCATCGCTGTTCAGCAGTGTCACCCATGTACCGCCTCGTGGGACGCCAACTCTATAGCCTTGCCTCGGTACAGGCGTGAAGTTGCACACCACCAGTACGATTTCGCGGGTGTCTGCACCCTTCCTCAAATAGGCAATGACACTTTGCTCGACATCATCTGCGCTGATCCACTCGAACCCGGAAGGTTCACAATCCAGTTCGTGCAACGCGGGTGTGGCTCTGTACACGGTATTGAGTTGCGTCACCCACTCGCGCATCTGCGCATGTCGTTCGCTGGACAGCAGTTGCCAGTCGAGGCTTGAATCATGGTCCCATTCGCTCCACTGGGCCACCTCAGCCCCCATGAAGAGCAACTTCTTGCCGGACATGCCATACATGTGGCCGTAGAGCCCCCGGAGATTTGCGAATTTCTGCCATTCATCACCCGGCATCTTGCCCAGGAGCGAGCCTTTGCCGTGGACCACTTCGTCGTGTGACAGAGGAAGGACGAAGTTTTCGCTGAAACCATAGAGCATCCGGAACGTGAGTAGCCAATGATGATACTTGCGGTGAACTGCCTCGCGGCTCATATACGCAAGCGTGTCATGCATCCAGCCCATGTCCCACTTGAGTCCGAAGCCGAGACCTCCCAGGTATGTCGGTCGGGAAACCATAGGCCACGCCGTCGACTCTTCCGCGATGGTCTGTACGTCAGGGTAGTTCAGATAGACCTCCTGATTGAGCCTCTTGAGAAATGAGATGGCCTCGAGATTCTCTCTTCCCCCGAGTCTATTCGGTACCCATTCGCCTCTCTTGCGTGAGTAGTCCAGATAGAGCATGGATGCGACCGCATCGACACGCAGCCCGTCTGCATGGTACTTATCCAACCAGAAGAGGGCGCTGCTGATCAGGAAGCTACGCACCTCGTTTCGTCCATAATTGAAGATGTAGCTGCTCCAGTCGGGATGGAAGCCTTGGCGAGGATCAGCGTGCTCGAAAAGGTGAGTGCCATCGAAGTAGGCGAGCCCGTGTTCATCTGTCGGGAAATGCGACGGTACCCAGTCCAGAATGACGCCGATATCACGTTGATGAAGATGGTCGATAAGATACATAAGGTCTTGCGGAGTACCGTATCGGCTCGAGGGTGCAAAATAACCCGTTGTCTGATATCCCCATGATCCGAAAAAGGGATGTTCCATGAGAGGCAGGAACTCTACATGTGTGAAGCCGGTTTCATTCACATAATCTGCGAGCAATGGGGCCAGTTCACGGTAGCTGAGAGGACGGTTGTCCTCTGCGGGAACACGACGCCACGACCCCAGGTGTACCTCATAGATGGATAGCGGGCTCGTTAATCTATGGCGGTTGCCGCGTCGACTCATCCACAGATCATCGTTCCAGGCGTAATCCAAATCCCACACAGCTGACGCGGTGCGGGGTGGAGTTTCGCAATGAAGAGCAAAAGGATCCGTCTTTGCCACTTCGTGCGCGTGACGAGGTGACCGGATGTGGAACTTGTAGAGGTTTCCCTTGGTCAGTTCCGGGCAGAAGCCCTCCCATATTCCGGATGACCCCCTTGGCTTGAGCGGGTGAGTAGTTGGCCGCCACCCGTTGAAGTCGCCGATCAGTGACACTCCCGTGGCACTGGGCGCCCATACCGCGAAGTGCACACCGTCTATGCCCTCCACATTCATTGGCCGTGCGCCGAGCTTGTCATATAGGCGGAAGTGATTTCCTTCGTTGAACAGGTATATATCCTCGTCTGTCAGGCGGCTATGGCCGTATATCATCTTATTGGACATTCATTCACCTCCCGGCCTGCGAGACGTACGCTTCATGGCTTCTCGCAGCATTTCCAGTATCATCCCGGCGGTAGGGTCAGCCTGGGCAGCCTCCAACGTTCTCGCAGCTTTGTGCCTCCAACTGGCATACGCACTTCCCACACTGGGGATATTCTGCTGCGTAGTCTCCAGCCACAAATCCTCAATATTGACCATTGTGTATTTCGCCCGGCTTGTACCGAGCCACCCGAGTACGCATCGTAGCACAGCCTCAGGCTTCTGCGCGTTTTCGATGGACGGACATAAGGGCTTGAGAGTGCGGAGCAGGGTCTGTTTTGCCTTGGTCCGTCTACTGATCGCCGAACGAACCTGGGAGCTCTTCAGAATCCCTACATCCACCTGTTGTTGAATATCCAGTCCCTGCCACATCGATGCAAAAGTAGGCATGTCGTGAGTGTTGATGCTCGCCATGCAGTTCGCAGAGATCGAAGGGACACATCCCCCGGCAAGGCCATCCAACTCGTAATACAGCACGAACATGCGATTCAGTCCGTGGAACATCATTGAGCGGCGAACGACCTGTGGTACGGTTCCCAGGTCCTCACCGATGATAATCGTATTGTGTCGATGCGATTCGATGCTGACTATTGCATACATCTCCTCTGGCCGGTATCGAATGTAGGCCCCTTCCGCGGCGCTAAAGCCGTCCGGAACAGAATATATGCGGTGCATTGCCATCACGTGATCTATCCTCAACACTCGTGCACTGCGCATGTGGTGTTGAAGGTAAGCTCTTACGTAGGCATACTTGTTCTCGCGGATCCCTTTCGGGTGAAGTGGCGGGCTCCCCCACTTCTGTCCGGTTGTGAATACCGAATCGGGTGGTGCACCGATCTCAACGCCTGCGACAAAGGAATCAGGAGTGTGCCATGTGTCGTAGCCCTGTGGATGGACTCCCACGGGAAGATCGAGGTAAAGGCCGACATCCTGTGATGCTGCGTGGTCGACACAGCGGTCCATCTGCACCGCGGCCATCCACTGCACAAATTCGTGATAGTGTCGGGCCTCGTCCTGTCTCCTGTCATCGTTGGTATTTCCGGGGAGGTCCCATTCCGGCCACCCTGGCCGGGGGGTTCGGAGCATGTCCGCGGTTGCTCGAAACGCTGCGTAGTCAGACGCAAGAGGCTGTGTTGTCAGGAATTCTTTCAATTCCCTCTGCAGCGAATCGGTTGCGGCGACGTGCCGGTGAAGGGTTGACAGGACTGCCCGCTTCAGATGCAGTACCTCGGGATAGTTGACCCGCGGGCTCTGCGTGAGAGCCTGTCTAGATGCAATGAACTCACGGCTGTCCAGTATCGCCAAGGCCTCCCGACAGGTGGAAAGAAAGGGAATGCGAGCGACATCAATATAGAATTCGCTCCAGAACAGACGGGTAATCGGAAGGTATGGGCTTGGCTCGTCGCCCGAGTCGAAGAAACAGGGCAGCAACGGCAGAGTCCCGGACAGGTGGCCTCCCATACGGGCGGTATACTCACAGAGTGATTCAAGTTCCGTATAGCTGCCCGCTCCCCAGTCGCAGCTGCTTCGCAGAGCGTAGAGTGGAGCGAATAACCCCCACTGACGGGGGTTATCAGTCTCTCCACCAAAGCAGCGCTTTGGTGCACTGATAAGCAGAGACGCTGTTTGCATGTTACCGGTTGTGCAAACGAGGTGATGGTAACCATGCAGTATCCTCAGATTGATGTGAATCCTCAAGTGCCTGAAACCTATTCGGGCAGTGCCCGCATCTGTCAGTTCCTCTACCTTGCAGTCGTCCGTTTCCAATTGGAGCAGTTCGCCCTGTTCGGTAGCGACCTGCAAACGGGGGAGACATAGATCAGTAGAATGGGAGCGGACATCGATACTGGCGATGACTCCGTCCCACGCAATAATGACGGGCTCGATGAGGGTAGCGCGACGTCGCTCGATACCGATGCGCAAAGATTCATCACATTCCTGCTCGGTTAGTGCCGCAACATTCAGGGAAGTCAGGAGCGCTTCGAGTGCATCATTCGTTGCATATACGCGGTCTGCGTGGACGTTGAAGTATGCGGTCTGAATGCCGTGCAGACGCGCCAGCGCTCGAAGTCGCGCGGTTCGATTCATCATGAAGTGGACTCGAGAAGCTGCATGATGCCTCTCACGGGCACATGCAGCCAGTCAGGACGGTTGTTCATCTCGTACTTAACTTCGTATAACGCCTTCTGCAACAGATAGCCATTCAGCATTACCTCAACATCCTCGGCTCGTGCCGGGAGCACTGGAGTGTCCGACATGAGTTCGTAATAGGAGTGCATGAAGGTCGCCGACACCCACAGGTACCAGGCTCGGGACCATTCCTCCAGTCTGGGCACGTCTTCCTTTCTGACGACTACGCTTGTCTGTCCGTGCAGCGCCGTATGTGCGGCATAGTGAAACGAGCGTATCATCCCCGCCACGTCTTTCAGGGGGGAATGCTTGATCCTCCTCTCCCCCAGGCTGCGGGCCGGCTCACCTTCGAAGTCGACAATAACGAAGTCACTTCCCGTGTACAGCAACTGGCCCAGGTGATAGTCTCCGTGGCAGCGGATGCGCATGGCGGACATGCGGCGCCTGGTCACTGCCTGGAATCGCGACAGTATGTCGTCGCGCCTTGATAACATCTCCTCGGCACCTTCGCGCACTTCTGCAGGAAGCCTTGGAAGGATTCCTTTCAAAGAACTCATGACCTGCACGACGTAGGCGCGGTAGCCATGGTACAAAGACCGCTGGTACATCACTGAGAATGGTTCCGGAGCAAAGGATTCATCATCGACAGCTGATGCCAGCACCAGGTGCAACTCCGCGGTGCGCTGTCCGAGAATCCGGGCCGATTCAAGATATGGTGCCATCAGCTCGCTGAGAATCGGCGGCAATTCCTCCCGGCTGATTTGCAGCAGGGATCCTGTCTGGGGCAGGGGCGCGCTGACGGCTGGTGTGGCAAGCACCTGGTCGTAGAAGCGACCCAGTGAATCAAGGGTGTACTTCCAGGCATCACCCTCGTTGCGGACGAAGGTGTGCAGAATTGCGAATGTGACTGGTTCAGCCTGCAAATTGCTTCGATATTCCAGCGCACCCGCAACCTTTGGCGCATTTGGGAATGGCTGACGCTCGGTGAGAAAACGGCTTAACTCCAACTCGGGCGAAGTTCCCTCTTCAAGATGCCGATACAGTTTCAGCATGAACTTGTCTCCGTACGCGATTGAGCTGTTGGATTGTTCGACTCGCAACAGCTGCGGCTCAAGTTTGTCCTGCACGGGTCCACGCGTACGGGTGAATACACCCCTGGTCCGGTATGATGCCGCCACCCCCTTCGATCCCCGGTAACTTCGACGACGTGCTATGCCTTCGAGCAGTGCTGTTCGGAAGTCGGGGGAGGTAAGCGCATCATAGGCCACTGTGGCGGGTGCCTGGGACACCCCTCTCTGTTCAATGGTGGCTATTACCGGGTGAGTTGCATCTGCCAGAAGCTGACCGGCTTGTTCGCCCGTGGCGAAGGCCACCGGGATCAGGTAAGACTCAGGTTCACCCTCCGTGTATTCAATCTTGAGCACGATGAGATACGCGTGTGTCCTACCTATAGGAAATGGAATGGCTTCTTGTATCGTGGCGGCCCTGCTTCTCCGAGCCTTGCCGCCAAACCAGCGCGACCTGCGTGCGTAGCGCAGCAGGGCGGTCTCGAAGCGAGGACGATACGAACGTTTCAACAGATCCTCCGGTCCTCTTCGAACGGTCAGCGCAGCAAGGGCCGGCTCCGTCGCGGGAGCGAAGGCATTAATCCTTGCCTCCCTGGATTCGAGCGAGAACCAGTAGAACGCGTGTGGTCCAAGGGATACAGGGAAAGGCAAGTCACTTATGGCCGGAAATTCGGTCCGCCCAAACAACTCGATGGGAACGAGTCCATTCAGCTCGCTGAGGTTCAGATATGCATGTTGCGCGTGGCGCGACAGATTGGCAACTACCAGCAGCGTCTCTTCCTCGTAACGACGAAGGAAAGCCAGAACCTTTCGGTTGTCCGGATAGAGAAACTCTATAGTTCCGCGGCCGAACGCGCGGTGTCGGCGCCTTAAGGCAATGAGACGCTTCACCCACCAGAGGAAGGAATCGGGGTTATTCTGCTGTGCTTCAACGTTTATCGTCTCGTAGTGGTATTCCGGATCGATAGTTACCGGGAGGTAAAGACGCTGAGGATTCGCCGTCGAGAATCCCGCATTCCGGTCGGCACTCCATTGCATCGGCGTCCTGACTCCATTTCGGTCGCCAAGATAGAAATTATCGCCCATCCCGATCTCATCTCCGTAGTACACGATAGGTGTCCCCGGCAGAGAAAAGGAGAGCGCCTTCATGAGTTCCATCTTCTTCCGGTCGTGATTGAGAAGGGGAGCCAGCCGGCGCCTGATACCGAGATTGATCCGCGCCTGACGGTCATGCGCATAGACGCGGTACATGAAGTCGCGTTCCTCGTCTGTAACCATCTCAAGTGTCAACTCATCGTGATTCCGCAGGAAGATCGCCCACTGGCACGTATCGGGAATGTGGGGTGTCTGTTCGAGGATGTCGACGATCGGGAAGCGGTCCTCCATGCGGATAGCCATGAACATGCGTGGCATGAGCGGGAAATGATATGCCATATGACACTCGTCGCCCTGTCCGAAGTACGCGGCAGCGTCTTCAGCCCACTGGTTGGCCTCAGCGAGCAGCATTCGATTCCTGAATCGCTTGTCCACTTCCCGCCGCAGCTCTTTGAGAAAAGCATGTGTCTCAGGAAGGTTCTCGCAACTGGTCCCCTCCCTCTCGTAAAGGTAGGGAACCGCATCGAGGCGGAGGCCTGACACACCCATGTTGAGCCAGAAAGACATGAGCCGAATCACTTCACTCCGAACGTGGGGGCTGTCGAAATTCAGATCGGGCTGGTGTGAGTAGAATCGGTGCCAGTAGTATGCACCGGCTTCCGGATCAAGGGTCCAGTTGGAGCGCTCGAAGTCCTTGAAGATTATGCGAGCCTCCCGGTACTTCTGAGAAGTGTCGCTCCACACGTAGTAATCCCGATGTTTCGTACCGGGCTGCGCGCGCCGCGCACGCTGAAACCATGGGTGCTGGTCCGACGTGTGGTTTACGACCAACTCTGTGATTACGCGCAATCCACGCTCATTGGCTGCTCGAACAAAGGCCCGGAAGTCCTTGAGCGTGCCATAGGAGGGGTGGATCCTGGTGTAGTCGGAGATATCGT
The DNA here is from genome assembly GCA_007129495.1 of Dehalococcoidia bacterium. Taxonomy (GTDB): domain Bacteria; phylum Chloroflexota; class Dehalococcoidia; order GIF9; family AB-539-J10; genus SKVJ01. Next base: position 84,325 of record SKVJ01000032.1, read on the forward strand.
AGCCGTCATCCTTCAAAGGCGAGGGGTAGAACGGAAGCAGCCATATGGCGGTCACTCCCAGGTCGCGAAGATAGTCAAGCTTCGCCGTCAGACCGGGGAAGTCGCCGATACCATCTGCGTTGGTGTCATAAAAAGCCCTGACATGCAACTCATAGATGATGGCATCTCTGTACCAGAGGGGATCCTCGTCATGCCAGAAATAGGCTGATCCTGCAGCGGTCAAGATGTCCTCCTCATGCATGTCGGTCGGTAGCAAGTGCGCCTGTGAGTGTGCTTATGCGAAAGATATGAGCTGATTGCTCGGACGGGTCCAGGGCTACGAAATTGCGGGGACCCGTCCATGTGTATGTGCGGTAATTGAGTAGATCCTCGACCTCGTAGCTGATGTCAGCAGCAATGTTGAAGTCTTCGACATCGATCGTGACCCAACCTGCCTGAGTGTGTTTCGCATCCATGTTGACGACAATGAGCAACTGCTCGGAGGTTGCCTCATCCCATTTGCGGTACGCCATCAGTTGATCGTTGTCGACGTGTTCGACGCGTATGTTGTTGGTTTGTTGCAGAGCCTTGCTCTTGTGACGTATCTGATTCACCCGGGTAATGAGAGGTCTGATGTTGTTGGGCGAGTCTATATTCCAGTGTTTCAACTCGTACTTCTCTGAGTAGAGGTATTCTTCACTGCCCTTTTCCCGAGGTGCGTTGATACATAGCTCGTAGGCAGGGCCATAAATGCCGTAGTTGCCGCTCAAGGTCGCTGCGAGCACGAGGCGTGCCGCGAATGCCGGCCGGCCTCCCTCCTGCAGGTAGTCCATGAGGATGTCGGGTGTGTTGGGCCAGAAGTTCGGGCGGAAGAACTCCGATAATTCCGTACGAGTCAGTTCCGTAATGTACTCCACGAGTTCCCATTTCGATCGACGCCATGTGAAGTAGGTATACGACTGGGTGAAGCCGAGCTTGGCCAGTCTTGCCATTACCTTGGGACGTGTGAAGGCCTCGGAGAGGAAAATGAGATCCGGGTAGTCCGATTTCAACGTCGTGATGACCCACTCCCAGAACGCGAATGGTTTTGTATGGGGATTATCGATTCGGAAGAGCATCACACCCTGATCGATCCAGAACTTCAGCACGCTGCGGAGTTCCTCCCACAGGTGCATCCAGTCCTTATTCTCGAACTCGAGAGGGTAGATGTCCTGATACTTTTTCGGCGGATTTTCTGCATACTGGATGGTTCCGTCAGGTCGCCAGCGGAACCACTCCGGATGGTCCTTGACGTACGGGTGATCGGGAGAGCACTGGAACGCGATGTCGAGAGCGACCTCGAGTCCGTGGTCGCGAGCCTTGGCTACAAGCGACCTGAAATCCTCGATAGTGCCCAGAGAGGGATGTACCGACTTATGGCCGCCGTCGCCGGAGCCGATAGCCCATGGCGTGCCCGGATCGCCCGGTTCACTGTTTACCGCATTGTTGCGGCCTTTACGTGCAGTTATCCCTATGGGATGAACAGGCGGGAGATACAGGACATCAAAGCCCATGTCGGCGATATACGGCAGCCAGTGCTCGCAGTCTTTGAAAGTGCCGTGCCTTCCCGGCTCAGGTGAGCAGGAACGCGGAAACATCTCGTACCATGCACTGAAGCCCGCTTTGCGGCGATCGACGGTGACCCGAAGCGGAGGTGCGTATGTGGTTGCCCGGGTGGTATCCGGGTACCGTTCGGTCAGGTCGAGCACCTCGGGACTGGTCGCCACCATACCGGCCTCTGCCTGAGTGCGTGGCTCGCGGATCTGTGAGGCGAGGCGGCGAAGTGCTTCCGAATCAGGCTCTACCGCTCTTTCCGCCGCGCGTTCGAGCAACTCAGCACCGATCATAAGATCGATAGATACATCCTGCTTTGCATCCAGCCTCTTGACGAGATCGGATTGCCAGGTCTCGAATTCATCAACCCACGATGAGATCGTGTACAGGTACTCCCCGGTCTGGGTTACGGTGAACGATGCGCGCCATCTGTCGTTGCCGAGGTGCACCATGCGCGCGGTGCTCCATTGGTCGGTGGACCGGGACCTGTAGAGTAGTGCCACGGCAATATGTTCGTGGCCGTCTGCGAATACGTCGGCCTCTACGGTAACGTTCTCTCCAACGACCCGTTTAATGGGAAATCGTCCGTAATCGACACTCGGCCTGATCTCCTCTATGACGACGCGAGTAGGCTGTTTCTCGTGCATGTGGTATCCCCGCCTGTCCCCCTTCCGGTGGTCTCGTGTTGGCAGCACTCAGACTACCCATGGCAGACGGTCGCTGTCAAGGCGGATGGATTCCGCCCCCGAATCACCTGTGATACCTGCCACTCGTGACTGTCCGGCGAAGAGCTTCGCCATGCAGTGGGGTGCGAGCGTTCAGCATGGAATGTCACCCGCTTAGTGCCATCCGTCAACCAACCAGCCTGAGGCCGTCCCAAGCACCCGTTACGCGGTATTGCGAACACGGATGCGCGCAATTCATATGGAACAATGAGGTTCGCGGACTGCTTGACAGGAGTCAGTGGAGCGCGTAAAGCCATTCTCGCGCAACCGCTGGTAGAGTCCTGACTGGACCTGTCGGCAGGCAATCGAGTGACCTGTGTACGACTATATCTTGTCAGGACGGAGTTCTCGATTGGAGTCGGGGCACAGTCTGCCTTATACAAGGTGTCGGGTTTGTTGCCGCAGACTCCAGCGCAGGTTCTTGATAGACACGCGTCCGTGATTTCGGGGAATGTGGCTTCATCACCGATGGAGTGCTATCGGCGGCTTTCGTGGTTCATCGGTGCCTGCCCTATCGTTCCAGGACGGAGCTCGAGGCGTCCCATACCTTCTTTCGCTCCTCCGCCATCATCGCGATGACAGATTCGGCATCCGCTCTGCACGCTTTGGCGATACCACGGACCATCTCGGCCTCCTTGGGCGGACACCCAGGAATGTAGGCGGCAGCTCCCGGCAGCCGGGCGGCGCACTTGCCAAGCGCGACTACCTTATCCTTATCCTTCGCTTCTGTTTCTGTAACAGTACCGATGACCACGGTGAGGCCGGTCATGTGCTCGCCGTATCCTGCCTTCTTCATGAAGGAGATAGCGCTCACCAGCTCGTTGGTGCAACCGGTGCACGCAGACTCATCTTCAACGAAATTCACCTCGGGATAGTTGGCCCGGAATGCGTCGAAGCCAGTCGCAAAAACCCGCCTGTGATCTCCGAGCCGCTCGCCGACCATATCTACGGCATCCAGTGCAGCGCGTTTCCCTTCACGTTCACCCATGTAGTGGAAGTGCATCACCTGAGAAGGGTCGATCCCCATCAGGGAGGCGCCAACGATGTCCACATACAGCGCGTCGCTGCCAGCAACGATCAGACCCATCTCAATAGAATCCTCCGGATACTGCCCCAATCCTTGCGCTCCCACCGTCGCATCGATGATGGCGTAATGTGGTCTGACCGCGGTACAGAGGTCTACAATCGCCATATCCAGGCCCAGATGATGGCTCTTCCGTTTCTCCGCGCCCGGCATCACGCCCTTCATGTTCTTGAAGGAGAGGGACGCGTGAGTGCGGGACGACGTCTTAAGCACAGGTACGCTTATGATTACATCGCTCGTAAGGGCTGTCCTGGCGATCCTGACCGTGTCCATCACCAGGGCGTTGGGCACTCGAACTTCTTCTGACGGGTCGGTGTTCAGGTTGCGCAGCTCAACACCGAGCCTACGAGCTACTTCCGTCACACCGGACGAGTCGAATGCTTCCTGAGTGCTGAAGCCTCCGAAATCCCATCCGGCGATAGCACCGTCGCCAATGACCACGGACGCTGGATTGAGTTCCAGCACCAGCTTCGTAACCGCCTCGACCACATCCCCGTCCGTCATGAATCCACTGTGTCGCGGCATCGGTTTGCATTGATTCGGCTTGATGAGGACCTTGCTGTTGCTGTGTATGATCTCGTTGAATCCGCCGGCGAGTCTCACTGCTTCGCGAACGGCAGCCTCGGTGTCTCCGGCAGATACTCTGGTAATCGCAACTCGATTCGTCACTGTTGCACACCCTTTCTAATGGAATTCGGTCTGTTCGAGAGAGCACGGCACTCTAACACCGTGCAACTGGAGTGTCAATGAAGGTGTGTTCCGTCGATCGTCGTTGTAGGTGTAGATTCGTATCAAAGCGATGAACGCCTGATGTCTTAGCCATATCTCGTTGCGCTCTCCCGCCCAATATGTCAGTATGCTGACCTTAATGCATATTGCACGTGCGGTTGGCGTCTGAAACGAGGTCGTGTGCCGCAGACAACGTGGAGTACGGTATGTGGAGGCTTGGTCGAGCATGTACTGGCAGGAGATAACGCTCATCGGATTTGGCGCGGGGGCTGCGGGAACCGGTTTCGGGGGCTTGCTGGCCTTGTTCCTGCGCAAGCCATCGTCAAGGACACTTGGCTTGATGCTCGGGCTTGCCGCCGGAGTCATGCTGGCTATCGTGTTTCTGGAGCTATTGGAGGAGGGGCTTGAAACCGGATTCATCTATCCCGTGCTGGGGCTCGCCTTTGGTATCCTGGCCTTTCTCCTGCTGGACAGGTATTTTCCGCATCAACACTTCGTCTCAAAGGAAGTACACCAGCATGCCTATGTAAAGAAAGGCATGCTTATTGCTACCGGGATTGCCCTGCATAATTTCCCCGAGGGTTTGGCTATTGGTGCGGGATTTGCCGCCTCAACGTCGCTCGGCATCACCCTTGCGATACTTATCGCCTTGCACAATATCCCTGAAGGACTTGCTGTGGCCGTTCCGTTGAAGGCGGGAGGCTCTCGTCGCCGCCGGATTGTCCTTATTACCATCCTCGCCGGTCTTCCTATGGGCGTAGGAGCTTTGGTGGGGGCTCTGCTGGGTTCCGTCTCGACTGCAATGCTGGGTCTCTCCTTCGGGTTTGCCGCCGGAGCTATGCTCTATATCGTCTGCGATGAACTCATTCCGGATGTATATCGACTCACCAGTGCTCACGTGGCAATCGGGGGCATAACCCTGGGGGTCATCCTGGGGCTGACGATGATTCACTTCGTCTAGTCCAATGCTCTCGTCGGATGATGGGGCTGTAAGCTGTGGTCGGCCTGCCTTTGCCCGATGGACCTCAATCCCTCTGTCGCGCTGACTCTGTGAGGGGAATCGTTCTCGAGACAGTCCGCGATACACTGACCATCATCCGTACCATGGTCATCCGGTGGCAGAGGTCGCAACGCAACATCGGCTGCTCGATATCCGACTGTCGTGATGCAACCCTATCGGGGAGGATGGTTGAGGAGATGGTTCAGCGTCTGGGCTGTCCCTGGTTCAGCAACGGTATGTACATGTGTTCTACGTAATCCTTCACCATGCGCCGTGCCGAAAACTGTGGCGAGATTGACTTCATGGCACTTCTGACATGTTGCAGCCAATCGTGGGGAACTCCTTTGCGGTTGCGCTTGTAGTAAAGTGGAATGATCTCCTGCTCGAGTAGATCATACAGTGCCGCGGCATCTCTCTCGTCTTCTTGGGCCGGGGAAGATGCCAGGGATTCGTCGCCGATAGTCCAGCCGTTGGTTCCGTTGTATCCTTCCGGCCACCATCCGTCCGGGACGCTCAGATGCAAGACCCCATTCATGCACGCCTTCATTCCGCTCGTTCCCGAGGCCTCGCGCGGCCTTCGTGGTGTATTCAGCCACACATCTACTCCCCGGACCAGCAGCCGGGCCATGTGCATGTCGTAATCCTCTACGAAGGATATCCGTCCGAAGAAGCCATGATCCAGTGATGCGCTGAAGGTGGATTGCAGCAGGTGCTTCGAGGCCTCATCGGCAGGATGGGACTTTCCCGCGAAGACGATTTGTACCGGACTCCAGGGGTCTCGTACCAGCTTCTTGAGTCGCTCGATATCATGGAACAGAAGCGTGGGACGCTTGTACTCGGTGAAGCGACGGACAAATCCGATAGTGAGCGCACTTGGCTCGAACAACGCGCCCATTGCAACTGCCTGCTGCCCGCTGCAGCGGCCGTTCGCCCAGCAGTCCTGTGCTCTGAGCGTCATTGCGGTGATGAGCTTTTGCTTCACCTCGCGCCGCGCCGCCCAGAGTTCTTCGTCAGGTATGTTGCGGATCTTCTCGAACGTGGATGGCTTGTCCGAACCAGCCATCCAATCCTTTCCCAGGTGACGGTCATACAACTCTGCTATCTCAGCCGCCAGCCAGGTAGGCAGGTGGACTCCGTTGGTGACGTGAGCGATGGGCACATCCTCTTCGGCCAGATCCGGCCACAATGAGTGCCACATCTTCTGAGTCACAGTCCTGTGCATCTTACTGACGGCGCTGCTTTTCGATGAAGTGCGCAGCGCGAATGCAGTCATGTTGAAATGATGCGACGAAGGGGCCTGCTGTCCCAGTGTCAGAAAAGCCTGTCGGTCGGCCCCCGGCAATTGCCAGTAACCTCGCATGTGCTCATCCATAAGTTCGAAAGAAAACACATCATGTCCCGCTGGCACGGGGGTATGTGTAGTGAACACTGTGGAATTCCGGACGCGCTCCAATGCCTCCTCGAAGGTGTGGCCCTGTTCGGACTCACGCCGGATCCGTTCCATCATCATGAATGCTGTATGACCTTCGTTCCCGTGCCATACCTGTGGTTTGATACCGAGAGCATCGAGTATTTTCACTCCTCCGATTCCCAGCACCATCTCCTGCTGCAGTCGTCTGTCCCGGTCCGCCGTGTAAAGCCGCGACGTGAGATCTCTATCCTCCGGCGAATTCTCCTCCACATCTGTGGAGACGAGGTAGAGTTCGACACGGCCGACCCTGACGAGGTATGCGCAGAGGTTGATCGTTCGGTTGCCAAGGCTGATCGAGGCGAGCGGGGAGCAACGTCCCCCGGGTAGAACCTGGACTGGTACGAGCGGCGTTGCAGTGAAGTCCAGTTGTCGGTACACCTCCTGTTGCCATCCATCGGGGCCTATCTGCTGCCGGAAGTATCCTTGAGGATACATCAGTCCGACGCCGACGAGCGGTACGCCCAGATCGGAAGCCTCCTTGAGGAGGTCTCCTGCGAGTATGCCCAGGCCGCCCGCGTAGATAGGAAGCGAGTTATGCAGGGCGAACTCAGCTGAGAAGTACGCGATAGTGCGATGGCTATGGTCAGGATGAGTACGCGCAAACCAGTGGCTATTTCGCATTACGTCACTGTCGAGTTCCGCAATGGCCCTGTCATACAGTGCCAGAAAAGCTGGATCTTGTGCAGCCTGACGCAGCCGCGACGGGAGTATGTCCTGCAGGATCATCACAGGATTATGTCCCGAAAGAGACCAGAGGGGGTAATCCAGAGATGTGAAGACTGCACGCGAAGAGCGATGCCAACTCCACCACATATTGTGGGCGAGTTCGCTAAGGCGTTCGATTCGAGTGGGAAGAGCGGTCTCTGAAGCCATACGTGTCAACTGTACTGGTGCCACATATTACAGTCTGCGGCGCTGCGATGTCCAATCGTTGTGTCCGTCCATATGATTGATCTTCTCAACGACGGCGCAGAACTCAGGACCTCTGCAGTGAACACTGGCATCCGGTCGATGAAAGCATGTCAATTCACTCGTTGTCCTTTCCGGCATCGAAGTCCACTTCCCAGTGAGTACCGTCGCAGAAGGGCTTGTTCCTGGACGCACCACAGCGGCACAGTGTGTAGTGTTCACTCGACTCGGGTCGACTGCCGTCAGGGTCTACCAGTTCAGGGCCGCCAGTCACCTGATATGGACCTCCCTGTTCGATATGAATGGCAGGCTCGCGGACGGGATCCTTGTGCGGTACTCCGTCACGCGTATAGGACAGGGCGCCCGAAGGGCATTTCCTGATAGTGCGGACTATATCGTCAGCAGAAGCACCGTCAGGATGTATCCACGGGCGGGCAGACCGGTTAAACACAGCAGGCAAGTCTTGCACGCAATGTTCCGCATGCGAGCAAACGCCTCTGTTGTCATGGATGGTGATGTCTTTCCCCCGCCAGTTGCGTACTCTGTCGGGAACCCTGCCCTCAATCTTATGACTTCGAAATCCAATGCGTGTATGAGTGCCGTCACAGTAGGGTTTGCGGGACGAATGGCCGCAGCGGCATAGTACCATGGTTTCCGCAGTCTGCAGCGCGGCACCGTCGGGGCCTGTCATTTGATCGGTTCCGGTAACCCGGAGCGGTCCGTCTGTCAGAGCTTCGATTCTCGGGTGTTTCTTGTGCGCTTTGCACATGTGCGTCATCAACTCCAGGTTCATTGCGTGCGCGGCACGAAGGGGCAGGTTACCGCTTGAGTGGACCTCCGTCAAGGACAGATACAGAGTTCCCGGGCTTCATTGCATGGTAGAATGGCCGTCACTTGCTCTAAGCAGATAGGAGCACAGTCCCGGACGACAAGGAGAATTGGAACGGAATGAAGAGAGCAATCCAGGTCGGCGAGAAGGCAACATTGCGGATCAGGGTCAGTGAGAAAGATGTACATTACGCTGGCGGGCTGGTGAATGGTGCATACGTACTCGGGCTGTTCGGAGATGTGGGCACTGAAGTCCTGGTGAGGTTCGACGGCGATGAGGGTCTGCTGGCTGCGTACAATAGTGTCGAATTGAAAGCGCCTGTGAAAGCCGGAGACTTTCTGGAGATAACAGGATGGATCATTCGTGCCGGGAGTTCATCGCGTACCGTTGGGCTCGAAGCGCATCGTTATATCCGGGTGACTGGCGATCCCTATGAGTCATCCGCTGATTACCTGGATGAGCCGCAACTGGTGGCGCGGGCGGAGATGGTGAGTGTGGTCCGCAAAGAGCAGCAGCGCTGTGTCGCTTAGCAATTATCGCAGCACGAGTATTGTTCATCTGCCACATGCAGGCCGGAACCAGGTTGCCATGGATCCTTCATAGTGAAACCTGAGCAACCATGGCAGTGTCTGAACCCCTTGCGAAGAAACGAAGAGAGGCCATTGCTGTGAGGCTTACGCGCAGTGATCAGGCGGATGACTCCTGTCCGGAAGCGAGCGCGCCGGACTTCGGAGCCCGAAACAGGTGGCGGGCCTTGTGGTACTGCCGGGCCTGCAGGGTGGCACCCTTCACGCACAGAAAGCTGCGGAACAGACCGAAATAGAGGCGATGACTATCCAGAACCGACAATCCATTCCTCTCCATCTCACGCTGCAGTGCGGGCACAGAGAACCCGGCTTCCAGGCTGGATGAATGCCCGGTGAGCACGCGTTCGAATTTGAGGTGTACGGTGCCCGGTTCCTCAATGAACAGCAGTCCCCCTTCCTTAAGAACTCGTGCTACCTCCGCAAGGCCGGCGCGCCAGCCGGGACAGTGATGCAGCACCCCACTCACGAAGACGGCATCAAAGGTGTCACAGGGTAGCTCGAGTGCGGTGATATCGGCCACGAAGACTGTAGCGGGCACGTCGCGGGACTTGGCTATCTCGACTTGTGACGGAACGATGTCAAAAGCGGTCAGCTCTCCAGGGCGGAATCTCTCGTTGATGAGCGTGAGGCTGTATCCGGAGCCACAACCGGCATCCAGGATGCGCCTCCCGTCGAGTGAGATGCCATGGCGCCCCGCCATGTGCTGGAACAGTGGAAAATCCCAGTACTTGAGAAGCCATTCTCTTGCGCGACTGTTCATCAGCCGCAGCTCGATCTTCCCTATCGGCTCTGGCTTGGGGCGGCTGCCGTTATCCTGTAGCGTGTTGCTCATGGATCCTGACTTCTCTGTTCGGATTCTCACTTGCATTATACATTCCGTAGGCAGTGGATTCCGGGCGTGCAACAGCTTGCCAAAAGGAACGATTGGCATCGCGATTATCTGTCTGTTACAGTCGGCAGTTATAAAAGGGAGTTGTAGCGCATATGAAAGTACTTCTGACGTACAGAAACATCCCCGGTACAGGGCTGATCGAGCGTCTCAGCCGGCAATTCGAGGTGCTTGTCCACCAGGGCGAAGGTTACATGCCTCGCGAGGCTCTCCTGGAGGCTGTGGCTGATGTCGATGGACTTGTCAGTATGCTGAACGAACGTGTTGATGCTGAACTGCTGAGCAGGGCACACGTTCTGAAGGTTGTCTCGAATTATGCGGTGGGCTACAACAACATCGATGTCGATAGTGCGACAGCTAATAGTGTGATGGTTACCAACACGCCGGGAGTGGTGACTGATGCGACCGCGGATCTCACGTGGGCCATCCTTATGGGCATTGCGCGGGACGTGTGCAACGTGGACCGCTTCGTGCGTTCCGGAGAGTGGAAAGAGTGGCGCCCCGAGATGTTCGTGAGCGCTGATATAACGGGCACCACGCTTGGGATCATCGGTCTTGGACGTATCGGTCAGGCCATAGCGAAACGTGCAGCGGGATTCGACATGCGCGTGCTGTACTCGGACGTGAATCGTGCCGCGCTGGACGTGGAACAACGCTTCGGCGCAGAGTATGTGTCATTCGAGGCTTTGCTGAAGGATTCAGACTTCGTCACTATCCATGTGCCTCTGAATCCTGGCACTCACCATCTCATCGATGAGCGGGCACTCTCACTGATGAAGCCGAGCGCTTACCTTGTCAATACGGCTCGCGGTCCGATAGTCGATGAACAGGCTCTCGTTGCTGCGCTGCAGAACAGGCGGATAGCAGGAGCAGCACTGGACGTGTATGAGAATGAGCCCCGGCTTGCTGATGGGCTCACAGAACTGTCGAACGTCATCCTTATTCCCCACCTCGGCGCGAACTCAAGGCTGACGCGTGATCGAATGGCTGCCATGACCGCCGACAACATGATTGCAGCGCTCTCCGGAAACGTGCCACCCAATCTGGTGAATCCAGAGGTCTTGCCGTATCGGCGCTTGTCAGGTGCTGCCTGAGAGTCCCTCTGAGGCGATCCTTTCCGCTGTCTCATTCTCGTAGGGAGTCCGGGTCAGTGAGGAGATGAGCAGGAAGGCTACTACCGCCACTGCCACGATGATCTGAAACGGCAGCTGGTAGCTTCCCATAATATCGTATGCGCGGCCTGTCAGTATCGGACCGAGGGCGCCTGCAATGCCTCCTCCCGCCATGATAGTTCCAAATATGGCTCCGTGTGCCACGGTGCCGAATAGCTGTGCCACCACCGGGGCGATCAGAGTGAAGAAGCCCCCGTGGCTCAGGCCGTACAGCGCAGCGAAGGCATAGAGCATCCACAGCGAATCCGCGAACTGCAGCAGTATGAAGGAACTGATGAGCGGGACGAAACAGAGTTGAAGTGCGCGCCGGGAGCCCAGTTTGTCGAGGACGACCCCGACGATCACCCGCGCCGCGATGCTGCCTGCCCCGATGATCGACAGGATGCCGGCTGCGCTCGTGGATGAGACTCCCAGATCCACGGCATGGGGTACAGTGTGGATCATCACCGTCTCGGCGCAGCCGATGATGAGTATGTACATGGCGAACAGGGTCCAGAACGGCCGCAGCCGGATGGTCTGGCGGAAGGGAGTCCCCTCCTCCCGGTTCGATGGTGTAGCTCCCGGCGGGGGCGCACCCCGGGCGCGAAGCCCCATCTTCGACGGGTCTCTCTTGAGGAACTGCGCCATCGTGATGAGTGCGACCATTGCCAGACCGCCCAGCACGAGGTATGCGGTTCTCCAGCCGAAGCCCTCGATGAAGTGACTCGCCAGCAGGGGCATCGTCATCATGCCGATTCCGGTCCCTATCTTCGCAACGCCGGTGATGGTCCCGCGATTCTTCACGAACCACCGGGCGATGGTCGAGAGAGGTACCACGTCGGCCACGCTCATGCCTATCGCCATGACCACGTAGAAGACGTAGATCTGCCAGAGGCCCTGGACACCGGACATCAGGATGTAGCCGAGACCAAAACAGAAACCTCCGATGACGAGAACCAGCCGCGGACCGAAGCGATCAACCATAGCGCCCGATGGGAGGTTCATCAGGCCGACGATCAGCCATCCCATGGATGCGGCGCCTGCCACCATCTCACGGGACCATCCGAACTCGGCGACAAGCGGGTTGAAAAAGAGGCCGAAGCTGCGGTACGTGCCCCAGAAGACGGCCTGGATTAGAAATGCCAGGATAGCGATTACATAGCCGTAGAAGAAACGGGGACGGGCAGCGCGGTCATCCAACATGTGCCTCTGCGTCCGATATCCGGTGTGTCATCGGTGAATTCATCGCGAGGATGCATCAGGCCGGTTGCGAAGCACGCCACTCTTCTTTGAGTCGTCGGTAATTATCGACGTTCTCCGACAGCATCTCCCTGATGGGAAGCTGGTACGGGCAGCGCTCCTCGCACGCGCCGCAGGAGGTGCATATCGCGGCCTTCTCCAAAGCATTCGCGATCCAACCTGTGACCACATTCTCCTTTGGCATTCGTCGAACCATTGTTGGGAATGCCAGCACGACTGAGATCGGGATCTCCGCGGTACATGGCTGACAGTAGTCGCAGCGCCTGCAGAAACGGTTGCTCGTCTCCTTTCTCAGCCGCTCGATCTCGGCGCTCTCCTCTGCGGTGAGCTCGTGCGGCGACTCCACGATGCGGATGATCTCCTCGATCTCCGGAATGTGCTCTACACCGGGTATGGGGATTACACTCGGGTACTGCAGCAGGTACTTCATCGCGAGGGAGGCGTTATCGATCATTCCACCTGCGAACGGCTTCATCGCGATGAAGCCCACGCCGTGCTGGTCGGAGAGCGCGAGAAGCTCCTCGCCGGGCTCGTGCACTATGAAGTTCAACGGGTACATCACCGTTTCGAACCGCCCGGACTTGACCGACTCCTTGGCCACATCGATCTGGTGCGAAGTAATGCCCACGTGTTTCACCCGACCATCCTGCACCGCCTTCATGACGGTTTCGTACGCACCGCCGGGCTGCATCACCTTCTCGTAATCCGCAAACGTACTCACGTTGTGCAACTGGTACAGATCGATCGAGTCTACCCGCATCATGCGCAGGCTCTGTGCGAGATGTTCGGCAACACCCTCAGCGGTGCGGCTCTGAGTCTTGGTCGCCAGCACCACGGGGCCGTTCCATCCATCAAGCGCCCTGCCGATGCGGCCCTCGCTGGTCGTGTACTGGTTCGCAGTGTCCAGGAAGGTTATGCCCAGTTCAAGGCAGCGGCGGATGACCGCGATGGCGTCGTCATCTCCCAGGCGCTGTATCGGGATCGCTCCGAATCCTATGCGAGATATCTGCAGGCTGGTTTGGCCGAGGGTCACAGTTTCCATGCTTACTCCTTAGTGCTCGCGCGCGACACCTGCTCCACGGTATGGCCGGAGCAGTCGTGGCGAAATGTCGCGTTCCATCATACTACCTGGCGTCCGATTCTTCCAGCCGCGAATTGCCCCACAATTCTGATTACCGGGAGGGTGGTGTTGCGTCACAAATGATGTTACCGATAGGGCATGAGAGGAGGAAGAATGAAGGACGATGCGGAAGCGCAGCGGGGGAAGGGCCGGGTGTGTCGTTTCGAAGACGCCGCAGCTGCACGGCAGTTTCAAGACTGTCACAGCGGAGAAGATGCTACTGATAGTTCTCTGCAAACCGGCTCTGCACCTGAGAGTGAGCTAAGTGCGACCTCCGCGCAATTTCGTGCCACGGTAGATAATGGCCCTGCAGCACGCGCATCAGGAAATAAGGAAGGTGTCCCGGGAAGTCCTCAACCGGAATAGGGCAGGGGAGTCCCGTACGGGACTCCCCTGCCCTGGTTTGCCATGTGGCTTGAGGACACCAGCCACACTTGAGCAAAGAATTCGCTCAGAGTCTAATTAAAGACCCCACTTCGAGCTGAGGTACTGCTCCACAGCTTCCCGTTCTCCATCCGAGAGGGCTTGGTCATAAATCAGGATTTCGGCGATGTCACCATTCAGAAAGCCGCTTGGAACACCATTGGCGCCGATTGCCAGAATGTCTTGGCCCGTCAACATTGTGCCGACCGGCGTGGAGCCTTTCCAGTCTCCCTCTTCCCAGAAGTCTATGACATCATCGTTCTCTGACGTAAGTGAGAGTAGCTTCCAGTCGTTGTCGACAACAGCCGAGCCCTGGACCCATTTGCCGGTTCCGTCCCATGTGCGCCCCCGCCAATTACCGTTCGTGGACTTGAACTCAGTTGTATGCCACCCGCTGCCCGACACTGCAAAGGCTACGATGTAGACACGCCCACCAGTGTCAGGACTAGACGCTGCAAGGGAGTTCACTCGAGTAACCGCGAATAGCGTGGTCGCAGCAAACTCGATGCTGTCAAGCGATGCGTACATCCAGTCATCAATGCCATCGAACTGCACTACAGGCATCCCGTCCAAGCCACTAACAACATAGGTTGGTTGGCGCGCTTCATCTGTCTGCCCAGCATGGTTGTAGTTGCCTGACAGGTCATCCCATTGGGCCACCGCCTCACCATCATCCAGGTCCTCAATCGCATTCGCGTCCAGCCAGAGAACCAAACCATCCAGCCAGTCTGGACTGAATTCCTCAACCGTATAAGTGAACCACGTCGCCCAATTGCCCCGCTGAACGAAACGGGTGCCGTCAGCCCAGGCAGTCTCCTTCTCAATGCAAACGACACTGACGCCGTCGAGGAACATGCCCAATGTATCCTGCCCGTCTTGCGTCTCGGCGAATGCCACGCCAACTGTGCCGCTAGACGGACCGGTTAGAAGAGCATGGGTCTCAAGCGTCCAGACTGTATCGGTGTTATCAGCACCAGACGCTTCATGGAAAGCAAGGTCTTCCCCATCCCACCAGACGTTCATCTCATTCACAGCGACACCCGGCCTTGGAGACCAGGCATAGCGCAACGTGTACAGTCCACTTGGGCAAGCCTCTAGATCCTGGCTGATCTTGACTGGAACCCATGCGGCGAGTTCAGCATACTGGTCTCCTTCATAGGGTGTCCACAACCGGTAAGTCTGTAGTTCGAGGCCCTGCTTGTCGTAGTCAACGCCCCAATCATCTCCTTCTGCGGGCTTAACTTTCCACTCAAGTCCCCCCGTGTCTTCGGGAAAGACTTGCCAACTCCCATCAACGATCGGTGATTCGAATCCTCCGTTGGCAACGAGCTCTTCTCCCTCTCGCATCACCACCGCATGCGCAGCAACGAA
>SKVJ01000059.1 GCA_007129495.1 Dehalococcoidia bacterium
TATCTCCCGTCGACTTGACTTTCCCAGTATCATCGGCCATTTTGTGGTCGGGGTCATGGCCGGTGCCGCAGTGTCCGAACTGGTGACCCGGAACCTTCTTGTGTCGGTCGTGCCCATTACGGGGATTGCGCTGGCGGTCATCGCATACCTGATCGGGTCGAGTCTGCACACTGGTGATCTTAAGTCGATGGGACGTAGCATCTCCTGGATCACGCCGTTTTAGGCGTTTGGGGTTTTTCTCGTAGTCTCTGTGATTCTCACTCTCGTTCTCGGGCTGTTCGTTCCGGGGCATACATTCAGGGAATTCTATCTTCCCCTTGCGTTGCTTCTTGGGGCGGCTTCAACTACCACGGCTCCAGCTGCGGTTCTGGCCATCATCAGGGAGTACAAGTCGAAAGGACCTCTCACCAGCGTCATTCTTGCGGTTGTTGCACTCGACGATGCTCTCGCGGTGATTCTATTCTCGGTTGCGCTCGTGGTATCCAGTGTCCTTGTGGGTGCAGTCTCGATCGTGTCTCCAGTCTTCACTGGTGTGAGCCCGCTGCTGCATCTGTTTGCCGCCGTGGGACTTGGCGCGCTCAGTGCAGTTCTTATGCTGCTGCTTGCTCGTTTTGTACGCTCGAGAGAGCTTGTGTTGGTGCTGGTCCTCGGCGCAGCGGTCCTGTGCTATGGTGCTGCCGAAGCGATCGGAGTGTCAGGGGTGATCTCGGGTATGACGCTTGGGTTTATCGTCGGTAATCGATGTGGTACCGGTCAGTTCATCAGTCCGTTGAGGGGGTGCAGTCGGTACAGTTCACGATGTTATTCGTGCCGACAGGGATGCATTTTCAACCGGGAGTGCTGGCGGCGGCGGGTCCGTTAGCGGTCGTGCTGGTTGTGACGCGAGGCGTTGGCAAGTACACGGGGGACCGTCTCGGTGCGGCTGTTGGAGGCGCGCATGCAGCAGTAGGGGCGAATCTCGGAATGGCGTTGTTGCCTCAGGCGGGTGTAGCCGTTGGCCTGATTCTGGCGGTGGCACCGAACTTCCCCGACCTCGCGAGCATGATGAATAACGCCACGCTCGCGTCTGTTATCATTAACGAACTGATCACCCCGCCCCTGGCGAAGAATGCGCTTGTGCGAGCAGGGGAGGTGAGAAGTGATGACAGGAGGGATGAACCAGCCTGACGTGCGACGGACCAGGTGGATAGCCCTTGCTGTAACGCAATTCGGGTCTGCAGTTTCGGAGGTGACATGCGCCAGATCACATACCGCACCGAGGGATTGCCCTCAGAACCGGCTATTCAAACGTTCCTGAAGGCGCGTGAGCTTGAAGCTCAAGGTGCTGATGTGGTGCACCTGGAGATCGGCGAACCCGACTTCCAGACTCCCTTGCACATCCGTAATGCGCTCAAGGTTGCGGTCGACCGTGGCGAGACACACTACTGTGATTCACAGGGCATTTGTGAACTGCGCGAGGCGATCGCCGAGCGCATTACCGCCGTGCGGGGTGTCGGTGTGGATGCCAACAGTGTGGTGGTGACCCCCGGACTCCGGCCGGTACTGTTCTATGGTGCGCTTGCTACGCTGCAGGATGGTGACGAAGGTATCTACTGTGATCCCGCCTTCGCCGCTTTTCCCGCTGTGATCCGCTTCGCGGGGGCAACGGCAGTGCCCGTGCCGCTGCGTGGCGGTTCCGGGTTTCGGCTTGATATCGGCGAATTGAGGGCAGCAATCACTCCCCGGACCAGGCTGATTACCCTCAACTCGCCTCACAATCCCACGGGCAGTGTACTCACCGAGAACGATCTGAGAGAGATAGAGGCCATTGCCTGCGAGCATGACCTGTTCGTGCTCTCTGATGAAACCTACGAGGACATCTTCTACGAGTCGCGTCCGCGAAGTGTTATCGAGTTCCCGCGACTGCGCGAACGCTCTATCGTCATGAGTGGGTTCTCCAAGACGTATTGTATGACCGGCTGGCGCCTGGGGTACGCCATCCTTCCTCCAACTCTCGTGGAACCGTTTGTGCGGATCACTGCCAACAGCGTCTCCTGTACGAATACGTTCGTCCAGTATGCTGCCGTGGAGGCACTCCGTGGTCCTCAGGACTGTGTCACGTCGATGGTTGCCGAGTTCCGCGACCGGAGGGATGTCCTGGTCGAGCGCTTGAATCGCATGCCAGGCATCAACTGCCACACCCCCGCTGGCGCATTCTATGCGTTTGCTGACGTATCCGGAGTCGGCATCAGTGATATCGAACTTGCGAGAATTCTGCTGGAAGAGGCGGGAGTTGCTGCCCTGGCCGGGTCGGCGTTTGGAAAGCAGGGGGAAGGATATCTCCGCTTCGCTTACACGACATCGATGCAGAATATCGTGAAGGCCATGGACCGCGTCGAATGTACAGTATCCGCTCTTGCCGAAGCGAAGGTGGTGTGACCGCCGTTTCACTTGAGAGAGAGGGACGGGTCGACATCAAGATCAGGTTCGGAAGGGCTTCGCTGGTCAGCGGTGAAATAGGCGCAGGACGCCACCATCGCCGCATTGTCAGTGCAGAGCGACAATGGGGGGATGAAGGATTTCACAGGAGACTCCCTTGTAAGGCGCTCTCGCAGGACTGCGTTTGCGGCAACTCCGCCGCTCAACATAATACAGGTTACGCCGAGTTCGTCGGCTGCCCTGCACGCTTTTGTTACAAGCACATCGACCACCGCATCTTGAAAACTGAAGGCTGCGTTGGCCACTCTATCCGGATGGCCGAGCAGCTTTTCTTTGTGCGTCAGGTGGTAGAGCGCCGTCTTCAGGCCGCTGAAACTGAAATCGTGAGTGCCCGGCAGCCATGCCCGTGGCAACGGGTAGCGGCCGGTTGCATTGGAGGCTGCGTTCTGGATTGCAGGGCCACCCGGATAACCGAGTTCCAATAGGCGTGCGGCCTTGTCAAAAGCTTCCCCGGCAGCATCGTCTCGCGTTCGGCCAAGCAGCTGATACTTGCCGTGGCCCTTCATCAGATGCATCTCGGTGTGCCCTCCGGATACGATGAGACAGAGTGCCGGAAACCGTGAGGCGTCCTCTCTCATCGTCGGGTAGGCGAGCCAGTTCGCATACAGGTGCGACTCCATGTGGTTGATGCCGTAAATTGGGCGACCGCTCGCCGTAGCAAGTGCCTTTGCGAAATTGACACCCACGAGAAGCGAACCTGCCAGCCCCGGTCCGTGGGTTACGGCGATGCGGTCTATGTCTCCGAGGCGCAGTTCCGCCCTGCTGAGCGCCTCTTCGTACACCGGCACGATTGAGAGCACGTGCTGCCGCGAGGCGACCTCCGGCACAATACCCCCGTAACGCGTGTGTATGTCTATCTGTGAGGCGATGACGTTCGAGAGTATGTCAGTGCCGTTTTCGACGACCGCAGCGGCGGTTTCGTCGCAGGATGTCTCAATGGCGAGGATTCTCATTGGTTTCAGTAAAGGTTATTCAGATGCGGCTTGATTGCATAGTGTACTATAGCCAGCACAAAAACCATTGTGAGGACACTAACGAGCAACTCGTCCGAGTAACCGCGCATGGCCACGCCAAGCGCGGTTGCGGCTGCAGGCGGATGGTGCAGATAAAGCATTAGCATCAACAGAATAGATAGTCCCACCGCAAGGGCGCACCATGACAGCGCGACGAACGGGGCTGTTTGTGGCAGCAGAGCACACAACGAGCCTGTGGCGAAACCGACCAGGTGTCCCCCGATCACATTCTTGGGCCTTGCAGTGACGTCCAATGGTCGACAGAACACTATGAATGCGCTCGCGCCCATGGCCGCGATCACCACTGCGTTCTCAACGCTCAGCAGCAGGAGCAGCAGCAAGGTGGTCCCGCATGCTAGCCCGCTCTGCAGAAAGTACGCCTTCCATCGGGCGCGGACGCGCACGATTGTCGCAGCAACCGAATAGACGCTCACGGTTTCACGCCCGCCACGATGAGTTGTGCGGCCACTGCAGTTCATACGTTCTACGAGAACGTGTGGACACGTACTGCCGCTATCGTGTTCATTCTATACGGACATAGTCCGTGTTCGCAAACACGGGTAGTCCTCCTTGACGGCATCTGCTGTCAGTGCATAGACCTCCTGTCCACATCTCAGACGACATCGGCCGACGAGGCGCTGCATAACCATGTCCTGCAGGACTCCTGCGGAGGTAGTCGCGTCAGTCTGCGAGATCGGATGCACCAAGGTCCGGCTGGACGGAGGAAGGCTCCCGGTCCTGGGGTTCCTCGAGGGCGCGCTGTGCTGGTACCTCTACCGACGCAGCCTGGACTGATAGCGGGTCTTCGGCTGACTGCGACACGCATTGGCCAGGATTACTTGTACGCGCGAAGGCCTAGCCATGTGACGCCTGCTTCTGACGCCCGCGGTAGTCGTGGATGAATCGTCTCATGTGCTGGTCTTTGCCCAGCAGTGCATCGGCTGCAAGCACATAGGGCCGCACTTTTGCGACGTCGACAACCGGACAGTTCACGCCAAGGTGGACTGCAATTGACATGAATACGCCATTCAATAGAGGGCGGTCGGGCAATCCGAACGAGATGTTGCTGATACCCAGAGTCATGTTGACCCCTAACTGACTCCGCACCTCAATGAGAGCTTCAATAAGAGCGGTCGACGCTTCCGCATTTGCGGCGGCTGGCATGTTGAGACAGTCAATGATGATGTCGTGGCGGCTGATACCCATCTGAGTGGCGGTATCGATGATGTAGTGCGCCAACTCCACCCTGCGTGCTGCGTCGCGGGGAATGCCCTTCTCGTCCATAGTCAACCCGATGACGGCGCAGTCATGTTCCTTTACCAGGGCAAGGATGTCGCTCAGCGACGAGTGTTCGGCAGTTACCGAATTCACGAGCGGTCGCCCTCGATAGACTTTGAGCGCGGCCTCAAGGGCACGGGGATTTCCGCTGTCAAGACATAACGGAACATCCGTCACTTCCATGATGGCTTCGACCGCCGCAGGCAGCAATGTCACCTCGTCAACGCCAGTGGCCCCAACGTTCACGTCCAGTATGTCCGCACCCTCCTGGACCTGCTGAATCGCTTCGTGTCTTACCAGGTCCAGCTTGCCCGCCAGCAGTTCATCCTGCAGCTTCTTCTTTCCGCTGGGATTGATGCGTTCACCGATAAGCACTGTCGGTCCGTTGTCGCTGATGATAACCTCGCGTGTTGTGCTGGCAATTCGTGTTTCCATCTTCTTAACCTCCACCTGATTGAAAGACTGTGAGTTTCGTGTTCGCTACGAAGCTGTTGGCGAATCCGGGAGCGGCTCCTAATTCCAGGTATGCTGCCCGCCGGGAAAGCTCTCGAGCTTTCGCTCGGCTGGACATGGAGGCAAGTGCCAGTTTGGCGCCGGCTCCTGCCGCGTTGCCAGTCTGCCGGAAGCGATTCAGAGGAAGTGATGGCAGCATGCCAATAACTATCGCACTTCTGATATCGATGTAACTCCCGAACGCTCCTGCGATGATGACTGAATCCAGTTGGGAGGAATCCATCCCAGTGTGCTCGAGTAGCGCCTGGATACCGGTTGCGATGGCTGCCTTGGCCAGTTGGACCTGCCGGATATCTCCCTGAGTCACACTCAGTGCCTGCCTTCCGTCCCTTTGGGATGCGGGGACAAGCACGAATTCGAGCGAGCGTTCAGTTTCACTCACGGATGCATGCTTTCTCGAGAGCTTTCCGGTAGTGTCTACGATACCGTGGGCTGTCATTTCCGCGAGTGCATCAAGAATTCCGGAGCCGCAGATGCCAGCCGGCTCAATATCATCAATGACCTGAAACCGTACCTCGTCGCCATGGAGCTCCAGGTGCTCGATGGCGCCGGGTGATGCGCGCATACCGTATCGTATATGTCCGCCTTCGAATGCCGGTCCCGAGGCGCACGATACGCTTGTGAGGTGACCGTCCGCCGCGAGACATACCTCCGTATTGGTACCGATATCTATGACAAGGACCGGGCCGGTTGCTGCAGCAGCGCTTGTTGCAAGTAGAGTAGCTACGTGATCTGATCCTACGAATCCGGCGATGTTGGGTGGCAAATGGATGTACGCGCCCTTTCCGATACGGAGGCCGATATCGCGCGCTTTGATGTCCATGGCATCCGTTACTGCCGGAACATATGGAGCCCGTGATAGCTGCCCGATCGGAAGCCCGAGCAGCAGATGGTGCATCGCGGTATTGCCCACGATAACTGCTTCCAGAATACGTGCCGGATCGATGCCGACTTCTCCCGCGAGCTCAATGGCCATATCGTTGATCGCAGTGACACTCGCGGCAGCCAGATCCTTCGCTCCCTGGCTTGCGGCCATGGCGTGGGTCAGGCGAGTGACCACATCCTCTCCGTAACGTATCTGCGGGTTTATGACGCCACGTGCCGCCAGCGTATTTCCGGTAGTCAGATCGAGCAGATAACACGCAATCTTCGTCGTGCCGAGATCGACAGCGAGGCCGAGTGTCGGGCTCGGCCATGGACCGGTGGCGATCAGTTCCCGGCCACGTAGAGTAACCGCGATCGTCCAATCCTGAGATCTCAGGACTTGGGGAATGTCACGGGCCGCCTCCAGGTCCAGGGAGTCACAGGTGTTGTTCGCAGTCTCGCTCAGCCTGGCGAGAACACGGTCCGTGTCACCTCGTACGTCTTGCAGTCCGGGGGGCGTTACCGTGACTTCACGGCCGATGACAGGGGGATCCGACCCAGCGACGATCTGCAGGCCTTCGAGTTGGATGCGTTGCGTTGCGGTGAGCGATTCAGCAGGGACGTGTATCACGCAATCAGTCACGGGAATGGCCTGGCATGCGAGCCTGATACCGATTTCAATCTCGCGGTTGGATAAGGTCGAGTACTCGACGTCGGTTGGGGCGGTCAGTTGGCCGATAACAGGCGTCACCTTGCAACGGCCGCAGGTACCATGTCCACCGCAGACCGCAGAGAGCCCCACTCCAAGGTGATGTGCGCATTCCAGAAGATGAAGACCGCGCTTACAGGGACCGCGGCGTCCGATCGGCTCGAAGTCCACGTGGACCATTTCGAGGCTTGCGGCGTTATCGTACCCTGAGTCTTGCGGCATGGCGATAATTGAGGATGCGTGTTATGCGACGGCCGAGTCGATTATAGCCCATGGGCATACCGCATCGCACAGTCAACAGCACGTATGGCGGCATCCCTGAGAGCCGTGGCCCGACCCTGGTTGACGATTGGAGTCATCCGTGAGGTGACATCAGCGGACACTGCGACGCTGATCAAGCCTCCCGCGCCAGGCTGCCGCCGATTATCAGCCGCTGTACTTCGGAAACCACCTCATAGATCTGGGTGACCTTGGCGTCACGATAGAGACGCTCAATCTCGAGTTCTTTCGTATAGCCGTAGGAGCCATGGATCTGCATGGCCATATCGACTACGTCAGTGGCCGCCTGAGATGCGAACAGCTTGGCAGTGGCAGAGTCTCTTCCTCTTAGATGTCCCTTGTCCTTCAAGTCGGCTGTCCGGTAGGTGATCCATCGTGCTGCTTCGGTGCGGGCAGACATTTCGCCTAACAGCGACTGGATGGTAGGCAAATCGGTCATCGGCCGCTCGCGTACCATACGGGTGCGTGCGTAGTCCAGTGACATCCCCAGTGCGCCGCTGGCCACTCCGACCGCCTCGGCTGCGATACCTATCTGGCCGACATTAATGGCGGTGAGAAGCACATTGTAGCCCTTTCCCGGCTCACCGACCAGGTTTGCACGTGGCACGCGTACATTATTGAGTCGTATCGGGCATACGTCCTCGCCACGAATACCCATTGTCTCAAGTTCCTTCTCGATCATGAAGCCCGCAGCTTTCGGGTCCACGAGAAACGCACTCACCTTGCCGGTGTCATCCTTGGCGAAGATGATCGCCACCGATGCGGAGGGCGCGAGCGACGCGAATGTCTTTTCTCCCGATAAGATATACGTGTCACCCTCAGGAACTGCAGTGGTTGTGATGGCGCGCGGGTCGCTGCCGGTCTGCCCTTCGGTAAAAGCGAAGGTACTGAGGGACTCGCCCGATATCAGCCGTGGCAGGTGCTGGCGTTTCTGTTCGTCTGTACCGAAGCGCAGAATGGCCTCCTGGGTCAGAGAATTGATGGCGATGATGGCGCCCACGGTCATCGACACGGCACATATCCGTTCAATCGCAAGCGCATAGGCTTTGTAGCCAAGTGCAGTGCCTCCATACTCCTCCGGCATATGAAGTCCGAACAGGCCGAGCCGACCCATCTCTGTTGCGAGGTCTGAAGGAAACAGGTTCTTCTCGTCGATCTCCCGTGCTCTGCTCTTGACCTTCTTCGCAGCGAAATCACTCGCCGTTTGAATAACGTCCCGCTCCGCCTCATTGAAATCGAAATCCATACCTCCGAATTCCTCCTTTTGATCGAGTCTGCCCGTGTGATGTCACGCACGAGTGTGGTCATCCCGCAGACGCCATCCAGACTACGGCCTCGCTTCTATTCGAATGGGTAATTCGGCGACTTCATCGTCTCACGGTAATATCTCATTTCGTCATCGGTAATGAGTCCAATCTTATGGTAATGCGTTCGTGCTTCTTCCAGCACACGCTCGATAGCATCCTCCTGCGATGAGGTGAGCGGCGTAGGTTTGTGGCTCGAGAGTGTATCTTCCATACGGGCGCGGGCGTAATCAATACAGGTGCGCTTGCCGCTGGTCATCCATTCGGGATAAGTGAGCCGATCCGCGGTCTGAGGAATGTACTGCTCGAGTTTCCACCACTTCCGGGTATGTGGCGCACTCATGAAGTGTCCCGGTACCGGTCCCACCTTTTCGATAACATCGACGGCGAGCGACTCGGTTGAGACGGTTACGCCCTCCATGAATCGGCCTACCATGCCAGCCAGGTCATCGTCCAGTATCGCCTGAAGGGGGTGGTGCGTGAGTTCGCCGTGGACACTGCCATGAAACAGGAGCGTGTTGCCTCCGGAGATGCCTGCGTTCATTACACGCAGCGCTTTCTCGCAGGCCGATTGGAAGTCGGGAATCTTCGCGTTCGGATAGGCCGTGGTGTTGTCCAGAGGGACGCCATACCACTGGAACATCTGGTTACACGCGGCATTGTGCAATGTAATTTCGATGCCACCGAAGGCCGGTGCACCTGAGTTCATATTCATTGGGGCAGTGAAGTCCTTGACGAGGACGCGCGTGCCCGGCCGAATGAGTTGGGCGAGCACCAGACCGGCGATGACCTCAGCGTTGTTGGTGATGAGGGCGCCAGCGATTGATGCGGGCGCGGTGCCTCCCATGACCTGGCCGCCCACCACTCTGAGGCAGAAGCCTGCCTCGACTATTCTGAATGTGGACTCAACGGCATCGCGATAAAGCGCCAGGGGTGGCGCCCATGCACAGGTACCCAGAATCTCGATGCCGACCGCCTCGGCCATCTCGATGGCGAACATCTCAGAGTCATTTGAAAATCCGACACACTGGAATTTCGTCGAGTTGCGGATACGTGCTGCCAGACTTTCCGGCATCGCCATGCAGGAGGGGACGCCTTCGAAACCGAAGTAGGGTGTGTAAGGTGAGAAGAAATGGACTGTCGGGAGTGCATCCAGCACGCGCACAGCGTCGTAGTTCTCCTTGCGCGTTGCTTCGCGTGGCTCCCACGTCGTTGAGTCGACGGTTTTGTGGCCGGGAGCGACGGCGAGGCAGAGGTTATTGCCTCCGATCACGAGCGTCCGGCTTGGGTCGCGAGCCGGCGCGGGAAAGCTGCTTGGCGCCTTGCGCAAACATTCCTCGACGAGGCCGGGAGGGATGCGGACGCGCATGGCGCCGTGGTCGACCCTGCATCCGTGCTGTTCAAACAGCTTGAGAGCCCTTTCATGCTCGATGTGGACCCCCGTGGTCCACAGCACCTGTAGTGTACCCCGATGGATCTCCTCGACTTCCTCGTCCGTGAGTACTTTGAGTGCCGGGAAGCGGCGCATGAATCCTCTTGTGAAATCCATTCTACGTTACCTCCCCATCAGTTTGCGGGCGAGCTTGGCCGCTCCAGGAGCGGTCGGATCGTAGCCGTCGGCACCGATGCTGTCGGCGAACTCCTGTGTGAGTGCCCCGCCGCCGACCATTATCCTGACAGAATCACGCAGACCCTCATCCTTGAGTCGCTCAATAACCCTGCGCTGTTCCGGTGCCGTCATCGTCATCAGCGCAGACATCGCCAGAATGTCCGGCTTGTACTTGCGGACACCATCGAGGAATTGATCGGCGGTTACGTTGATTCCGATGTCATGAACGGTGAACCCCTCGGCCTGCAGCAGCGTGGCGACCATTGTCTTTCCGATAGTGTGGATATCGCCGAACACGGTGCCGATCACCACTGTCCCGGTCTTGTCGGTGTGGGTGCCGAGGCGTTGCACCTCCTCCTCGATGATGGGCGTGGCGGCGCTCATTGCATCGGCGCCACCCACGAGGTCCGGCAGGAACAGATCACCCTTGTTGAAACCCTCTCCGATCTGCCGAATCGCATCGGTCATTGTGGCAAGTATGTCGTTGGGTGCAAGCCCGGCATCTATGGCCTTGGTCGCCCATTCCGACGCTGCATCGGGGTCGTAATCAAGGATCGCTTGCCTCAGGCTGTTGAGGACGTCACGGCTCATTCTAATCCTCCCTCATTCTGTTGACGCGGGATGCTGCGGAAATGCCGCCCGCCTGACTGTGTCCTGCAAGTCAGCGAACGCTTGGTGGCAGCACCTATGGCGTCTATGGTCGTGTGTTGAGGTCCATTGTAGGTAAAGGAGGTTGCCGGTGCAATAGCTTGCGTCATATGCTTCGGTGCGGACGAGTTGGAGTGCAGTACGTCACTTGACTTCTCGCTGACAGGCCGCATGATGTAGAATAACGAACCGATTTCTGCGGGTACGCAGATGTAAGGAGTACGGGCGCCATGTCGCAGAGCAAACGAGTGACTGTATCGAGAGTGCTGACCGAGGTTGAATCGAAGGAGATGTTGAACGCTGCCGGCATTCCTGTCGTTGAGACCCTTCTGGCCCGGAATATGAAGGAGGCCGTTGCCATCAGTCGGGAAATGGGTTATCCGGTCGCCCTCAAGCTGATGTCGGAAGATGTGGTCCACAAGAGCGATGCGGGTGGGGTACAGCTCGGGTTACAGAACAACTCCCAAGTGGAGAAAGCCTACTCTGCCATGATGAAGTCAGTCAGGGCTGCATACCCCGGGGCGAAAATCGATGGCGTATCCGTACAGCGCATGGCCCGTCCCGGCGTCGAAGTGATCGTGGGTATGAGCAAGGACCCGCAATTTGGTCCCGTCCTGATGTTCGGCCTCGGTGGAGTCATGGTGGAATTGTTGAAAGACGTCTCCTTCCGTATCGTACCGGTGACAAAGTTCGACGCGTCTGAGATGATCCGCGAGATCAAGGGATTCCCGATGCTTCAGGGATTTCGGGGCAGCAAGCCATGCGACCTGGATGCATTGGAGAACCTTATCGTCAGGGTGTCGGAATTTGTGGACTGCAATCCTCAGATAAAGGAACTGGATTTGAACCCCGTGTTCGCTTATGAGGATGGTGTGCTGGCCGTGGATGCACGCTTAGTCATCGAGGCTTGACGGAATCTCGTCTCCCACAACTCAGGGATCCGGCGCAGCCTCCGGAGGGCACTTTGTGCGCCGCTTCGTTGCCCCCACCATTACATCATCGGACCACTGGCATACATGTCCAACACTTCACGGTAGATGGAGTACTCTTGCGTTGTCGGCTTGCCGGAAGCTATGTCGATAAACGTGCGAAGGAAGCGCTCTGATGCGGATTCTGTGGATTCCGTGCCGTCCAGGACGGCCCCCGCGTGGAAGTCGACGAAGTCGGTTTCGTTCTTCAAGTTGGGATCTCCCGTCACTTTGATTGTCGGCACAATCGGAGTCCGGAATGCGCCCGGTTGGCTGGGGAAGATGCCACAGACACCGCCGCCCAGAGAAAACACGAACACCTGCGCTCCGGATGCCGCCATACCGAGGAACATGTGACTAGGCCAGGCAGGGGAGTCCATGAGATAGAGACCCGGTTTGTCCGGCCGCTCGGCGTACTCGAGCACGCCGTCTAAAGGCCGTGTGCCTGTTTTCGCCAGTGCGCCCAAGGATTTCTCCTCGAGCGTGGTGAGCCCGCTGAGGATGTTGCCGGGAGTAGGTTGTGCTCCCCGGATGTCTACCCCATAGTCAACTATCATGCGCTCGAAGCGGCTAACTGCCTGAAACAGTTTTCTCCTGACCTCCTCGTTCGCGGCGCGCCGTGCGAGCAGGTGCTCAGCACCGATAACCTCCGCCGTCTCGCTGAAGACGACGGTGCCGCCTTGGTCAATGATCGTATCGACCACGTGACCTGTAACAGGATGCCCTGCTGCAGAAGAGATGGTGGCGGAACCGCCGCATTTCACCCCCAGTGTGAGGTGACTCAAGGGCAGCGAGATTCGTTGCTGCAGGGCTGCACCCGACAGCATCGAACGCGTCACCGCCTGGCCTTTCTCGATTGCCTTCCGATATCCGCCCGTTGCCTTTACCGATATCAACTCGACATGTGTGCCTGCGGCGGCAATCTGCTGCGCAATTACCTCGGGCTCCAGCATGCCGCAACCCATATCCAGCAGGAGGGTGGTGGCGACATTCGGATTTGAGCCAAGCCCTATAAGGGTGCGTTGTGCGCGCTCGTTGTCAGGTTTGAGGCGCAGGCAGCCGTAGTTGTGAAGCAGTGGTACCGAACCTCCTGCTCCGTCCGCGATAGCGCAGGCGAGCTCGTTTGCGCAGCAGGTAACCGGGAGGATGCACACATAGTTACGTATGCCCGCCCGTTCATTCGAGCGTTCGTAACCGAGAAACTGCATAGGACCTCTCCTTGTGATCAGGGTCAGCCTGCCTGCTGCCACTGCTGAGCCCTGGCCATGGATTCCCTGGCACGATTGAGTATGGACAGCACCTCGAACGGCTGTTCGATGAACAAATAGGTCGGAACGCCGCGCGGCTCCAGGTACGCCTTGGCCTCCTCCATGCGCTCCTTAATGCCCGAGAACGTCACGTAGAGCGGTTTGTCCGGATATTTCCGCGCCATCTCGACCAGGAAATCGAGGTTGGTGCGTCCGAATTCGTCGACGACAACCAGCACCACCACGCAGGCATCGATATTGGGGTCATCCATAACCGCTTCTATGGAGTCGCGATGGCTCTTCTCTATACCGTGCACCATGGCCGGCCCCCAGATATCCACGGGGTTGCGCATCCTCAGCCAGTCAGGGCCGATAGCCTGCAGCCGCTGCCTGTTCACCTCCTCAAGGTCGGGCACAGCCAGATCCCAGCGTTGTCTGCAAAGATCGGTGAGTACCACCAGCATCGCGCCTGAGGGAGCCATGAAGCTTATCCGGTTACCTCGTGGTAGTGGCATGAACGATACTGCCTTGGCCACCTGGAACAGATGGGAATAATCGTAGATCTGCGTGACGCCTGCCTGCAGCATGGCTGCTGCCACGACGCGGTCGTCTGAAGCTAGTGCCGCGGTGTGTGCCACGGCTGCCTGCGAGCCTTCCTTTGAACTGCCGCCCTTCAGCAGAAACAGGGGTTTCTTTGCCGATGCAGCACGAGCCACCTCGATGAAGTGGTGGGGCTTCTGAAAGCTCTCGAGGTACATGAAGATTGCCTTCGTGGCCTGGTCATCGGCGAGAAACTGCAGTACCTCTGACTCTTCCATATCTACCTTGTTGCCGAGGCCGATAACCCGTGCGACTCCATAGTGCTCGCCGCTGGTGATATAACGCTGTGTATGAGTCGCGAAATTCCCGGTCTGGGCGATATAAGAGATGTTGCCCGGACGGATCCAGCCGAGGGGAAAGAAGCTTGACGTGAACTTGTGTGGCGTAGAGATATGACCGGATGTGTTCGGGCCGATTGCGCGCACTCCGAGTTCTTTGATAGTGCGTTCGAGGTCGCGCTGCAGTTCCGCACCGTGCTCATCCACTTCAGAATAGCCGCCGGCTGCCAGTACGAACGTGTGGACGCCTTTTGCCGCGAGGTTGCGTAGTACGTCGGTGGTAGCTGCTGCCGACACGATGACAACTGCCTGGTCGATACCGTCGGGCAACTCATCGACCCCGGATGCCACCGGCAGGCCGAGGATTTCCCCACCCTTAGGGTTTACCAGGTGGATGTGCCCTCCGTATTCGTTTGCCAGAAGATTCCTGATAATCTCGTGTCCCGGCCTTCCCGGGGAGGCTGACGCGCCGATGATAGCGACGCTGTCAGGTGTGAATAGAGAACTCCATGTGTCCTTCACGCTGCGGTTTCTCCTCTCTACGCGGTTTCGTAATTGTACCCATGAGGACTGGACTGTGCCAGTCCTCATGGCAAGCGCGCGCAGGAGGTGACGCACGCACTTATGTACTGAACCAAGTCCTTATTCCTGTAATTCCGCCAGATCCTTGAAATACTCGAGAGACTCCGGGTTTGACAGAGCGTCTCGGTTGGTTACCGGCTTTCCATGAATTACATTGGTGACCGCACTCTCCACCTTCTTCATGTTAAGCGTGTAGGGGATATCCGGCACAGCGATGATCTTTGCGGGGACGTGGCGCGGCGAAGCATTACGCAGAAGAGTGCTGCGAATGGTCGACCTGAGTTCATCCGTAAAATCGTAGCCGGGCGCGAGTTTCACGAACAGGATGATACGCTGATCGCCCTGCCACTCGTGTCCGATTGCCACGCTGTCGGCGATTCCCTCGATTCTTTCGACCTCGTTGTAAATCTCTGCGGTGCCGATACGTACGCCGGCTGGGTTGAGCGTCGAGTCGGAGCGACCGTAGATAGTGATGGCGCCTGTGTCGCTATGCACTTGGATGAAGTCCCCGTGACGCCACTTGCCGGGGTACACCGAGAAATAAGCTGCCCGGTACCGCTCTTTGTCTGGATCGTCCCAGAAGTACAGCGGCATGGAGGGTACCGCGGCCTCGCAGACCAGCTCGCCCTGCTGGTCGACCACTTCTGAACCGTCCGGCCCGTATGCCTTGCAGCGCTTGCCCAGTGTCCACCCCTGCATCTGTCCGGCGTACACCGGTGTGAGCAGGTTGCCTCCGGCGAACGCGCCGTTGAAATCCGTGCCCCCGGAAATGGAACAGAAGAACAGGTCGCGCTTGACTGCATCGTAAACCCACTCCCATCCGTCCGCCGAGAGAGGCGAACCTGTCTGGTTGATCTCCCTGAGTGACGACAGGTCGTGGTCGCGACCCGGCACGAGACCGTTGTTTCGTATGAAGTTCAAATAGGTGGCGCTGGTGCCGAAGATACTGATGCGCTCCTCGTCCACGATGCGCCACATGGCGTTGGGATCGGGATGCATCGGGTTGCCGTCGTAGAGCACGATGGTCGCGCCCGTCATGAGCGAGCTCAGAAGCCAGTTCCACATCATCCAGCTGCAGGTGGTGATATAGGTGATCACGTCAGTAGATTTGAGGTCTGCGTGCAGAACCACCTCGGTGAAATGGTTCAGCAGGACGCCGGCTGCTCCCTGGACCATGCACTTGGGCTTGCCCGTGGTGCCGGACGAGAACATGATGTAGACGGGATGGTCGGCGGGTAACTGCTCGAAGTCGATGCTGCCTGTTGGATCGGGAGTTGAGAAGTCGTCCCAGTGCACCGCGTGAGGGATTGCAGCGACGTTGGTGTGTTGCCCCATCTCGTAGGGTACGACCACCACCTTCTCAAGCGAGGGAATGGCTTGAGCGAGCTCGGCCGCCCGGGAAACCACATCAAAACGCTTCCCCTTGTAGTGATAGGCGTCTGCGGTGAACATTATCTTAGGGCGCACCTGCCCGAGCCTGTCGGCTGCCGCCTGAGGGCCGATGTCGGTGGCGCATGAGGACCACGTGGCGCCGATTGCGGTTGCCGCTAGCATCGCCGCTGCTGTCTCTATCATGTTGGGCATGTAGCCGACAACGCGATCACCCGGCCTGACACCCTCTGCACGGAGCGACGTTGCCAGCCCTGCGACGGTCGCCCTCAGCTGTGCGTACGTCATTCTCCGTACTACACGATCCTCGCCCCTGAAGAGGAACGCCAGGTGGTCGTCGTTGCGCCGAAGCAGGTTCTCGGCGAAGTTCATCCGTGCGCCACTGAACCACTTTGTGCCCGGCATGCGGTACGGGTCGTCGACGACCTGGTCGAACTTCTTCGATGCAATGGTCCCGGAGTAGTCCCACACGAGCGACCAGAAGTCCGGAATGTGGTCGATCGACCAGTCGTACAACTCCTGGTAGGTGGAGATCCGGGTGCCGTAATGTTCGTTGACCGACTGCATGAATGCAGTGATATTTGCGTTCCGCTTCACGTCATGAGAAGCTTCCCAGAGTAGCTTAGCCAAACCGATGTTCCTCCTGTCACTATTGCGGCCGAGTGTTTATCCCGGTGACGATTCGCCGTGCCTCCGGGGACTCAGCCTTTGCGCAACCCGAGTATTTCTCGTGCTTCATCGGGAGTCGAGGTCTCGATGCCTAGCTCCTGTGCAATGCGTCGAATCTTTGCAACCTGTTCCGCGCTGGTCTTCGCGGGCACTCCCTTCTCGAGCCACAGGTTGTCCTCCATACCAACACGGACGTTGCCTCCAAGCAGGAGTCCTGCGGTGCAGAGCGGCATCTGGAAACGACCCGCCGCACAGACCGACCACACGAAGTCATCCCCGAACGTGCGCTGCGCTGTTTGCAGCAGGAACAGGAGGTTCTCGATCGAGGCAGGCATAGCTCCCATGATGCCGAGCACGAACTGGACGTACACAGGCGTCTTGAGAAAGCCGCGATCCACCAGGTAGCGCAGGTTGTTGATCATGCCTGAGTCATAGACTTCGGCCTCCGGCTTGGTGCCCTGTTGCTCGAAGGTCTGTGGCAACTGTTCCAGGGACTGAAACGTGTTCCGAAACACGAAATCCTTCGTCATCTCGAGGTAGGGCAACTCCCAGTCATGTTTCCACTCGGTGATCTTCATGCGTGCAGGGATTTCGAAGAGGCCGAAGTTGATGGACCCGGCGTTGAATGAAGCAAGTTCCGGCTTGTGGGTGGGGACGACTGCCACACGTTCCTCGATAGACATTCCAAGCCCACCGCCGGTGGTGGTACAGATGACCACATTGCAGTGGCTCCGAATACGGTTGATGATGTCGCCGAAGATGTTCAGGTCAGAGGTAGGCTTGCCCGTCTCGGGGTCCCGTGGATGGATGTGTACTACGGCAGCTCCGGCCTCGTAAGCGCCCACCGCGTGGTCCGCTATCTCTTCGGGCGTGATTGGCAGATACTGGCTCATCGTGGGGGTGTGGATGGCGCCGGTAATCGCTGCGGTAACTATTGTCTTAGCCATGCTGCTCTCCTCCCGTCGTGTTTTCAATCAACCCATCGTAAATCCAGGTGCGATACCTCATCACAGGCCGTACTTTGTGGGACGTTCACGAAGCTCTATCATGAAGTCTTCAATGACCGTTGCAAGATCAGCGTACAGAGGCTGCCAATCCCATTCTCTTCTGGCGCAGGTATCGTCGAATACCTCTATGCGCATCGTCTTGTAGAAATCCATGATCGGCTCTTCCGGAACGTAGCTGACGCAGGTTTCCGGCACGGCTTCCCTTACTGCGATCTCAAGTTCTTTAGCTGAGGGCGTAGGACTTATTCCAGATACGTTGTAGTTGATCGTTTGGATACGCTCGTAAGGGGCTTTGGATGCGAGATCAAGGGCGTAAACGGCGTCTTTGAAGTACATCGCGGGCCCCTTGGTCTCTTCGGAGACGAAGCACTCGAACGGTCTGCCAAGTGCTGCATACTCGATCATCCATGCGTAGTATTGGGACACATGCTTGACCTTGGCTCCCGGTCCTACTATCGATGGGAAGCGAAGTCCACGGAAATCCAAGCCGAAGCGATTCCGATAGAATCTCCCAAGGCATTCCGCATACAGCTTGCAGCTGCCGTACATCGTGGTTGGCCTTTGCAGTGAGAAGTCATCGACCCGTCTCTCTGTCCCAATGCCATAAGTCGCAAGAGTACTGCTGAAGATCACCTGTTCGACTTCGAAAAGCCTGGCCGCCTCGAGGACATTCATCGTCCCCACTACGTTCGCCTGAAAGGCTGCCCAGGGATTCGCGTTCGACGGAATACTGAGCATTGATCCCAGGTGGAAGACACGTTCTACCTTGTTGTCTTTCACTGCGTTGAACACTTCAGATGAGTAGGCGAGGTTTCCCGCCGCGAGGATGACGTCGCCGGAGATATCGGCCACGCGATCACGATTTGGCGCGACGTCGAACAGTACGACTTCGTCGCCCGTTGAAAGCAGACGGCGGGCCAACTCTGTGCCCAGAAAGCCGGTTCCCCCAGTAATCATCACTCTCATGAATCCGATGCCTCCTGATTAGTGAGATACAGACACTTGAGGCGTTGCAGAAATTCCCGGTCTCGTTTCTCGATGACGCCTTGCCATTCCTCTGCTGGAAGGTTGAAGAACCCCCAGCCGGACTTGCTTCCATAGCCGCCAGCTTCTACGAGATCACGGAAAGCCTTTGGTGGTGCAGCGCTGCTGTTGATGAGTGGAAGCAGATAGGAAGCAACACGCAGATTCGTGTCATTACCACCGAGGTCATTTGTCATGAGCGGACCGATGCTGGCCAGCCTGAAGCCAAAGCTTCCCTTAACTGCAAGGTCGATATTCTCTGGCGACGCTATTCCCATCTCCCATAGTGACCACACTTCTCGAAGCATAGCCATCTGGA
>SKVJ01000055.1 GCA_007129495.1 Dehalococcoidia bacterium
GGCGTTCCAGCTTCTCGATCCGGTCATTCAAATCCGCCTCTGCCACGGCCCATTGTCGAGTTTCTCCGGGCCGTACTGCCTCTTCCAGTGGTACAGCAGACAGCTCAGAGGTTATGCCGGCATACTGCGCCTTCCAGTTGTACTGCGTCGCTTCGCTGATGCCGTAGTTCCGGCACAGCTCGCTCGCCCTCGTCCCCGCTCCATTCTCGTCTGGAAGCTGCAGAGAGGCATGTCGGCCGAATCCTTTGTCGATGTGGTCCAGAAAAGCGGTGGACGCTACCGAGTGTAGACCGTCAGCGATAATGGGACACAATTGGGGCTGTTAGAACCGTACACTCCGTGACGGCTGGCGACAGCGAAAGGAGCGAGTTGTGTCCCAGAACGAGGAGAACAAGGCTGATGCTGCCGAGGCCAGAAGTCAGCAGACGAAGGCCTTCATGCAGCAGGTGAGGATATTGTCACGGCGGAAGTACACCCCGGAGGAGAAGGTCCGTATCATACTGGAGGGATTCCGTCGAGAAGTCACAGTGAATGAGCTGTGTCGCCGCGAAGGCATCAAGCCGGGAGCCTACTATGCGTGGACCAAGGACTTCATGGAGGCGGGCAAGGAGTGACTGACCAGGGATACGGTGAGGGAGGCCACGCGCCATGAGATTGAGGTACTGAAGCGGGAGAACACGGAGCTGAAGCAACTGGTGGCAGACCTGTCGCTGGATGTATACCGTCTGAAAAAAACGTCCATCCCTCCGCTGGGCCGCCTGGTCTACGGCGTATGAGTGCTGGGGAGAAGGTTGCTCTCGTGGCGCAGGTGGACAACCAGTCTGGCAGGAAGCGGCGGGCGCTCAAGGCGCTGGGAATAGCGAAGAGCAGCTACTATCGCTGGCGGCAGCAGCAGTGTGATGCAAGGAGACGGAGCAGGCCGTGGAATCGGATCATTCCGGAGGAAGAAGCGAGAATACTGACGGTAGCCCGGGAGTCTCCTGACTTGAGCAGCCGGCAACTCTCGGCCTGGATTACCGACAATGAGGGCTTCGCCGTATCGGAGTCGACGGTGTATCGGATTCTGAGAAGGGAAGGGCTGGTGAAGCGCCAGGAGACGAAGGTCATGGCGGCTCAGGAATACCATACCAGGACCACGCGGCCACACCAGATGTGGGCTACCGACGTGTCCTACTTCCGTGTCGTTGGCTGGGGCTACTACTACCTGGTGACCGTGATGGACGACTACTCACGCTACATCCTTTCCTGGAAACTGCAGAGAGACATGTCAGCTCAATCCCTTATCGATGTGGTCCAGGAAGCAGTGGACGCTACCAACATGACCGATGTGCCTGTCGAGGACCGCACCAGACTGCTCTCCGATAATGGGTCCGGCTATGTCTCCAAGGCCTTCCGCGAGTATCTGCACCTGGTAGGGATAGGCCATATCCTGGCAGCACCCTACCATCCGCAGACGAACGGAAAGGTGGAGCGCTACCAGCGGTCCCTGAAGCGAGAGGTGAACCAGCTACCCTATGAGCTTCCCAGTCAGTTGGAAGAGGCAATCACGGGCTTCGTCGACTACTACAACCACCGCCGCTACCACAAAGCCCTTGGCATTGTGACGTCGCCAGATGCCTCGCACGGCGGGCGAAAACAGCTCCTTGAGCACAGGAAAGCTCGGAGCGCTAACGATGAGCCGCCGCAGATACTACAACTAGCGACCCAGGGAGCTGATTGGCGCCACCTGCTCATGCCGGAAGTGTTCAATGAAGAAAGTGTCCCATTTCGCTAATTGCCAACAAGCTAGCTTTGCCGTTTGGCCGCAATCGAGAGCAATTGGCTCGCGCGTGTTGGGTTGAACACGCCGCAACAGCAAGATCGCGCTAGTTCCTTAGCCGCGACGTCAGAAGTCTTCGCGCCAGACTTGATATCGTTCACCAGCGACTTCACTAGGTTTGAGGACAACAGGCCGTGACCGCACATGGTAGTAACCTCTAGCACCTCAGGCACCGGGAGTCTTTCCGTATTACCCCATACGCCCAGAGAGTACTCGACAGTGTGCGGTTTGAGTCCCGCCTCTTTGGCACACTTGTTGACCACACTGAACAGTCCGCTAATGACCACCGAGAGGCCTAGATCGGCCTGCTTCAAGTCCTTCATGAACGCAACAACCTGAGCTTCGTTGTCAAACAGAACGTGAACAATACTGGACGCGTTCTCCACGATTTCTTCCACACTGTGACTGTACATATTACCGTACTTCATCTCGCCCATATTCACCGGGTTATGACGGGAGCCTATCCGCAGGAATTCCCGTAACTTTCGCTTGCTTCCTTCGGTGTTGAGGCCTTGTGCAGCCATGCAGAGCATGGGAAAATCATTACTCAAGTTCCCTTCAGTTCCCAGCCGATGTAGTGTGTGTGTCATCGCCGGCCCCCCTGATCCGGTAGTCGTCCAAGACCGAGATTGGTCTTCCCATTGGGATAGTGGGCTATGCCGAGGTCTGTCAGAATCTGATCCAGCGGGACGGAGCCATCAGCTTCAACCACACTGATGCATTCCACGCTGAACACCGTATCTACTCTTGAACTCACCTCCCGCAGCGTTTGCAGTACCGACTTCATGCTGCCGATAGGGACAGTGAACTCGATGATCGCTGATAACACCTTCTCGTCGAGGATGTCTTCCCGTAGTTCGCCCGCCGCTGTATCTGTCATCAGAAAAGTGACGGGATTTTCAGGTCTGAACTGTGCCCCTTCTCTAGCCATTGCCTTCGCCACCAAGGCCACATCGCGGAAACGGGTCCCAATACCTGGTCTGCCGAATTCCAGCCCTATGCCAACTATGCCAGCGCGGAAAACCCCCGTAACGTCGTTAGTCTTCATTTCCTCAGTTCCACGCCCTGGAATATTGGTTTGCGAATGCGACATTGTCGGATCTGAGAACACAGCACGCAAAGAACGCGGCCAGTCCGGAGTCTCTTGTTCAATGGCGTCGACAGGACACGCATCCGAGCGAAAGCACACTCCACAATCAACACACTCGGACTGATCAATAATCGCGATGTCCTCCAATTCTATTGCTGCCATCGGACAAACAGGCACACACGTCCCGCAGGCAGTACACTTGCTGCTGTCTATTCTCATCGCCTTATGCTCCTTCACGGCACTACTCTCGACTGCAATTCGGGAATTCGGATAAGTAGGCTAATTGGGGCCAGTGTTTTCAGGTGGACCACGCTTGCTGGGCAGTTCAGAGTTTACGCGAAGTGACTGTCCTGGTTCACATGGTAGGCCGTGATGGCTATTTCTGCCGGGGCTGCCATTTGAGGACCAGGATTGATATGTGGCCACATCCGCAGGGAATGCAGGCCAACAAGGTCGTACTACTGAAGACACTGGCCCTGCTACAGCCTACTCATCCGCGTCTTGCCCTAGCGCCACCTGAAGAGTCGAGGACTCATCTTCCGTGTCAGTCTATCAGAGGACTCCAATTCATACTGGCACTGATTTCGGGGGAAGGTCACAGCATTCTTGCTCCAATCCGACACAGATGTACCGGCTTTCTTCCTGCTAGCAGACGTCAGCCAGACAAACAGTCCGAAGAGTGTCTGCGTCCCATCCTGGAGAACATTAGCATTTCACGGCCTTGACCCAGCCTCTCGGACGGCGGCTGCGCCAACCCGATGGCAATCTCGGCTAGCTAATAGGTGTCTCGCCCGAGAGGATCGGTCCTAACGCCCTAATTTCGTCCACAAAATCAGTGACTACTTGAGCAAATCTTTGCCCCTCGGCAGCTGACACCCATTCAAGCCTTAGCCGCTCTGGCTCGATCCCTAACTGTGGTAAGAGCTTTCTTAGAAGCAAAACCCTCCTCAACGTCTTATAGTTTCCTTCCAGGTAGTGACAATCTCTGGGGTGGCACCCCCCCACAAACACGCCATCAGCCCCTAGTTGAAATGCCTCCAGAATATGCAAGGGAGCTACCGCTCCGGAACACATTAGCCTTATCATTCTCAAATTCGGTGGATACTGCATTCGGCTTATCCCGGCAAGATCAGCGCCAGCATACGCACACCAATTGCAACAGAAGCCGACAATCTTGGGGCTGAACTGCTCCATTTCTATACTCCTGCTAAAGCGGCGCTAAGCATTGCTGAGATTTCCTCCCTCGTGAATCCTCGCTGTTGAACAGCGCCCGACGGGCAGGCAGCACAACAGGTGCCACAACCCTTGCAGAGTGCTTCGTTGACCGCAGAAACCCTCTTTTCTCGATCCACTGCTATCGCCCCATATGGGCAGAGGACCTCACATATGCCACAACCACTACACATATTGTCATCCACTGAAGCAACTATTCCTTCCCCAACTACGGCATCCTTGACCAACACGATACTGGCACGCGATGCAGCAGCTTTCGCCTGTGCAATACTTTCCTCAAGGGATTTCGGTGCGTGGGCCAGTCCGCAAACAAAGACCCCATCAGTGGCAAAGTCAACAGGGCGAAGCTTCGCATGTGCTTCCAAGAAGAAGCCGTCTTCGTTCAGCGGAACTTTGTACAGCATGGCAATCTCACTGGCTTCTGGTGACGGAACCATCGCTACACTTAGAGCCAGAATGTCGACGTCGATCACCACATCCTCACCAAGCACTGGGTCATGGGCCTCAACAGTGAGCAAGAACTGGTTGTCCTTTCTCTTCTGACTCACCCGAGGCTTATTATCCAAGTC
Source organism: Dehalococcoidia bacterium (assembly GCA_007129495.1). GTDB lineage: Bacteria > Chloroflexota > Dehalococcoidia > GIF9 > AB-539-J10 > SKVJ01. Next base: position 4,712 of record SKVJ01000055.1, read on the forward strand.
GTAACGTAGGAAGATAACTCCTTTCTCCCTTGCTTCAGCATAGTAGTTCTCATTAAATCCGTATGTCCTTACATCTCGATATAGGATGTAGATATTCATTTCAGGTTTTGTCTCTTTCAGTTTCAACGCATTCTTAATAGCCCTGTTGCAGCACACCCTGGAGCAGTAAGGTCGCTTATCATCTCGGCAGCCTACACATTGAATCATTACCAGGCTATCACAGTTAATGATATCGGGGGTCTTCTTTATCGTTTCTTCCTCAAGTTCAAGTTGAGTAAGAACCCTAGGGTCTCTTTCGTACAGATACTCATCGGTCTTTAACTCCTCGGCTCCGGTGGCAATTATGGTGACACCGTGGTCCAGTCTCTCTATTATCCTGCCGCGGTATCTCATTATCTCCGTTGTGAAGTTGCCCACGTAACCACGAACGTCCACAATCCAAGTATCGGTATATACCCTTATGTTGGGATGTTCCCGCACACCATTAATAAGCTCGCTAAGAAACTGTTGAATATCCTCACCGTCAAGGTTGGAGTGTATCCGTCTTGTTACACCACCGAGCACGTTGCTTCTCTCGATAAGATCAACCTCAAATCCCTGCTCCGCTAAGGTCAAGGCACTGGTCATTCCTGCTACCCCAGCCCCGATAACCAGTGCACGACGGTTTACCGGAAGAGCCAGGGGCTTTAGTGGTTCTATCAGACTTGCCTTTGCTACCGCCATCTTCACCAAAACTTCTGCCTTTTCGGTCGCCTTGTCGTGCTCATGCATGTGCACCCAGGAACATTGGTCGCGAATATTCGCCATTTCAAAGAGATACGGATTCAGCCCAGCCTCCTTAACGGTTTCTCGGAACATAGGCTCATGAGTCCTTGGGGTACAAGAAGCGACGACAACCCGATTCAGTCTATATTCATCGATGGCTCTCTTTATTCTTTCCTGAGTATCCTGGGAACACGTAAAGAGGTTTCTTTCGGCGTAGGCAACATTGGGCAAGGTCTTAACAAATTCAGCGATTCTGGGGACATCAACATACCCGCCAATATTAACTCCGCAGTGACAAACAAAAACCCCAATTCTCGGTTCCTCTCCACTGACGTCTCTCTCCGGCGGATACTCCTTTGTTCTGGTCAAAGTTCCTCTTGCAGGAGCAAGCAAGGCAGAGATCCCTCCGGCAGCCCCACTTGCTTGCATCACTGTCTCGGGAATATCCTTCGGTGCCGACAAAGCTCCGCAGACGAATATTCCAGGCTTGGAAGTCTCCATTGGCGAGAATGGTTTCGTCTGGCAGAATCCATAAGGATTGAGCTGGATTCCACCCTTCTTAGCGAGCTCAACCAATTCTTGGGACGACTGGAAACCAACAGAAAGAACCACCATGCTGAACTGCTCGGTCATCACTACGCCGCCCTCAGTAGCAAATTTGACCACCAGGTCCCCGGTGCTGTCAGCCGCTTCAATGCTGTAAACCTTCGACCTGACGAAGTCTATATCGCTCCCTTCTTTGGCACGCTCATAGTATTTATCAAAATCCTTGCCGTGAGTCCTGATATCCATGAAGAAAATCGTTATGTCCAGAGGAAGTGTGCTATGTTCCTTGGCGATAATAGCTTCCTTAATAGCATAGGTACAGCAAACAGAGGAGCAATACGGCCTGTCATGACTTGGATCCCTGGAACCAACACACTGAATAAAGGCTATCCTTCGGGGCGGTGTCATATCCGACGGTCTGAGCAAGGTTCCCTGGTAAGGGCCGGTGGCGCTCAATATACGCTCAAACTCAATGCTGTCCACCACGTTAGGGTACTTTCTATATCCCAGTTCATACTGAACTGAGGGGTCAAAGAGGTCATATCCGGCCGCAAAAATAACGGCCCCAACATTCAGAGCTACATCTTCATCATGCATTCCATAATCAATAGCTCCTGCAGTACACCGCGCTTCACATTCATGACATTGAAAGCAACCCTCTATCTGCGAAGCTAAGCATCTCTCAGCCTCATCTTTGGCTTCGGAACTAGAATAGCCCTGCTCTACTTCTCTGAAACTCCTGATCCGTTCCCCTGGTTCCAATTCCTTCGCGATTACCCTATCCTTGGAAGGGGAACATAGCCTGAGCGTGGCAAGTTCTTCTGCGCTCAGCTCTGCCGGCTGCCTCTTATTGTCCTTTGAAGATAAAGGCTCGCCCCTTAGATATTCACCTATTGAGAGAGCCGCCTTTTTTCCCGCCGCTATAGCCTCGACAACGGTGCTGGGACCGGTGACAACATCGCCGCTCGCAAAAATCCCTTCGACATTGCTGGCTAGAGCTTCATCGGCCAAGACTGTTCCTTCGCGAGAAATCTCTATGCCCAGCTCCTTAGCAAAATCAAGAATCGACGCTTGCCCTAAGGCAGTAATAATGGTATGAACCTCGAGAAAAAACTCCGAACCTTCAATCGGGACAGGACGGCGACGACCACTCGCATCAGGCTCGCCAAGCTCCATCTTGGTGCATTCCATCTGTGACACTGTGCCATCTTCAGTTGCGATCCTTATAGGGTTGGTCAAGAATATAATCTCGATTCCCTCGTCTTCTGCACCCCGAACTTCAGCAGGGGTAGCTGGCATTTCAGCCCGCGAACGTCGATACATGACCTTTACTTCACATCCTAAACGCCTCGCCACTCGAGCAGCATCAATGGCAGTATTTCCTCCGCCAATTATTACTACCTTCTGTCCGATATTATTAGGCTCGCAACCCATATTAATATCGCGTAGGAAGTCGATAGCGTTAATTACTGCAGGTGAATCCTCTCCCGGGATATTGAGCTTTGTGCCCTCGTGAGCACCTGTGGCAATGAAGACAGCTTCATAAGACTTTCGAAGGTCTTCAAGCGGAAGTTCCCCTCCGATCCTGGTATTAGTCTTTATCTCTACCCCTAATCTCTTGATATACCCTATCTCTTTCTCAAGAACATCCTTTGGTAAACGATACTCGGGAATTCCAACTCGGAGCATTCCTCCCGGTTCTGACAAAGCCTCGAATATAGTCGGCTCATAACCCTCAAGGGCAAGATCGTGTGCTGCGGCAAGACCTGCGGGACCGCTGCCAATAATGGCGATCTTCTTACCATTCCTAATGATCTCAGGCACTTCAACAGCGTCGATGTCAATTTGGTCGGTAACAAATCTCTTCAATTCCCGGATTGCCACGGGTTCATCGATCTGCCCCCGGTTACAGGCTCCTTCGCAGGGGGCATAACATACCCGGCCGCACACAATAGGAAGGGGGTTTGTCCGTCTTATGAGCTCGTAGGCTTCCCTGACTCTTCCAGCAGCAATTAAGGCAGCATAGCCTTGGATGTTCGTATGAATCGGGCAGGCGTCCTTGCAAGCTGCCTTGCAAGGTCTATCTTCTCTCCTATCAATAACATATGTGTTAGGCACTGATTGAAGAAAAGGACTATAAATTGCCTTTCGCTCGACCAATCCCTGGTCGTATTCGCTCTTCATAATGACGGGGCATCCCTCCACACACAAGCCACAACCGGTGCACTTCGTCCCATCCACGAATTTTGCCTTCTTCCTTACGGAAACGGTGAAGTTTCCCGGGCCGCCATTGATATCTAGTACTTCGGAATAACTTAAGAGTTCAACATTAAGATGCCTGCCGCATTCCACCATCTTGGGTGATAGAATACACATAGAGCAATCATTGGTGGGAAAGGTCTTGTCGAGTTGAGCCATTACCCCGCCAATAGAGGGAGACTTCTCGACAAGGTATACGTAATATCCGGACTCGGCAAGATCGAGAGATGCCTGGATCCCTCCTATGCCTCCACCTATGACAAGAACTGATCCTGTTTTGCCGTTTCCCTTTTGCTTCTCCAACACAGCACCTTTATATTACAGTCTCTGCAATGCTTCCCTGGCAAGCGCCGAAGGCTCTACTTCCCCTCCTTGAGTCGGCAAGTCAATGACTCTGCTCACCATATTCTGTCGTAATCTTTGGCAGAAAACATCGATTTCTCTTACCTTCTGAACAAGAGACGGGGCTACATAGCCTTCCCGTACTGCCATATCTCGCAAAGCCTTCATTACATCGGAAAAATCTACATCCTGAGGACAGTGAGCCTGGCAGCTATAGCACTGGATACAGAACCAGACCGTATCTGAAGAAAGGACCTCTTTCCTCATGCCCAGAAGCACCATACGGATTATCCGGCGCGGATTGAATCTCTGCTCTATATCAGAAACGGGGCAGCTTGCCGTACATAGTCCGCACGCAAAGCAAAGCTTAATATGTTCCCCGCCTGGCTCATTGGCAACATCGTCCTTGAATTTGGTGTCCAACTCATTCAAACTGATGGTCACTCTCACCTCCTGAACGTCCCCTGGGAGGAAATCTCATAGTAGTCCACCAGCTTCCAGTATTTCTGGAACTCTTTCCTCTCGCCCAATAAACATGATATGCACCCCATCACAGACCTTCTCTTCGTGTATTTGCCTTATCATCCGGCCAGCAATCTCCATTCCTTTGGAAGGTCCTGTTCCTTTCGGGGCATCCGCCAGCTCGGCAATTAGGCGTTGAGGGATAGAAATACCCGGGACGTTCTCATTCATGTACGCAGCCATCTTCACTCCGGTAACAGGCACAATACCAGCAAGGATTCTTACTCTGTCATCTACATTTCGGACAAATTCGCTGAATCGCTTCAAGTCATCAAGTTCATAAACGGCTTGCGTTTGAATGAAGCTTACTCCTGCCTTGAGCTTCTTCTCGACCTTGATAAGCTGTGGTTCAATGGGATCGGATGAAGGAGAGGCTGTTGTTCCAATACAGAAGTCGGTGCCTCCATTAAGCTCATTTCCTTCCATGTCCTTGCCGGAGTTCAAAGTCTGAACAAGGTGAATGAGTTGCACCGAATCGAGGTCGAACACTTGCTTTGCTTCCTTATGGTCGCCAACATCAATAGAGTCACCAGTAAGACACAGAACATTGCCTATTCCTCTGGAGTGAGCGAAGAGGAGATCTGCTTGAATTGCCAGACGATTCCTATCGCGACAGGTTACCTGAAGCACCGGCTCACCACCGTGTTCTTTAATCAAGAGACACATGCCCAATGAGGGATAGCGCATCACCGAGCTTTGATTATCGGTGACATTGAGACCATCCATCTTATCCTTGAGAAGCTCAATATGCTCTAACGCCTTTGACACATTGGCGCCTTTCTGTGGCCCCACCTCACTTGTTACAACGAAGTCTTTTGTCTTGAGAAGTTGTCTAAACGGTGTCGCCATCGTTCACCCTCTTAGGCTCTTGTCGCCTGGATTCTGCCGGGCCTCTTAATCGCCCGGAAATTCTTAGGCGTGTAGTATTCTCGCATCAGATCGAGCCTGCCTTGCCTTTCCAGCCTACGATAAACGAGAACCCAAGCACAATCGTTATCTGGGTCTATCTCACACTTTCCACCTCTTCTCGTACCGCCGCAGGGGCCATTGAGGAGCCCTTTGCCACAGCGCACCATTGGGCAAATGCCTCCAGTTCGATCCAGAAAACAATCACCACAGGCGCCACACATTTCTACCCAAAGACCTTCCTCTTCTGGCATCCCGATAAAGGCGGTGTTAACTGCCGGGAATACCGGCTTGTCTTCAAACAGGGCAGCGATCGTTTGCGCCCCTGCCCCACAGGCCAATGAGAGAATTGCATCAACTTCTGCAACCTCACGCTTAAGCTCCGTTGCCATCTCCCTTTCACATTGTCTTTCCACTGTAGCGTTAAGAGCTACAATCTCATTGCCCTCTCGGCTTCGAGCGAGCCTGAGTTGTGAGGCAAGTATCTCCGCCTCCTTCTCCCCACCAACCCAGCAAACGGTGACACAGGTTCCACAGCCCGCCACAAGCACCTTCCTGTAGGGCGCCATTGCCTTCTGGATCTCTTCCATAGGTTTTCGCTCAGCAATTATCATCTTGCCTCCCGGAAATTTGCTGTGTGTCGGTTATCTCGTTCATTGCTCTGACAAATTTTTGTGGCGCATTGGGGCTGAGATTAAACATGGCAACCCGTCTTTCATCCATCCCAATCTCTTTCAACAGCATAGCGCAGTATCTCACCCTTTTCTTTGCTCTTGTGTTACCGGTGATATGATGACAAGCACCATCTTCACATCCTAACACCAGCACCGCTGCGGCGCCCTTCTCAAAGGCTTTCAGGATATGAATTACATCCAATTGACCCGCACAAGAAACCCGGATCAGCCGCAGGTCGTCCGGATAGTGAAGTCTCAATCTCCCTGCCAGATCGGCGGCAGGATAGGCAGAATGCTCGCAACAGAAAGCTACGACGCGCCGGCTCATGATTCTCCTATGGCTTCAATCTGAGCCAGCACCTGGTCATCTCTATAACCTTGAAACTTCATTGCCTTAGCTGGACATAAAGCGGCACAAATGCCACACATATCGCACGCAAGATCGGAAACCAAGGCTACCTGTTTCTTGCTGTCCTCTCGAACTAATTGGATAGCACCGTGCGGACAGACACGAATACAAGTAAGGCATGCCACACACTTCTGGGGATCTGCCCACACTTTATTCTTCTCTATTACTATTCTTCCTGAAGATAAGAGTGTATATACGCCTATGACACTGCTTGAAATGTCGGTTAAGTCACGACCGGGGTCTGAGTCACCGCGACAGCCCCCGACAAAAAATATCCCCTTCTTCTCTGCGGCAACGGGATAGAGGTGTACATTCTCATCCTGGTAGAATCCCCGGGAGTCCCTTCTGATATGCAGCAGGGAACTCAAATTGTCGGTTCCTTTGGCAGGAAGGATAAGATCTTCACCCACCAGAAGATCGCACGCCAGCATTACATCTTGTCCGAGAAGAATATCTCTAGCCTCGATTTCCACCCGCCCATTTTCCGCTGTAATCCTCGGGGGAGCCTCGAGTTTCAGGAACACCACTCCGCGATCTCTCGCCTCCCGATAAAGTCGTTCCATTCCTTCGCCATCCACTTTGACATTTCTGCAAAATACATAAATGTCGCTCTTCCACTTCTCCTTTACTGTCAAAGCATTATTCAGAGTGGCCACTGTGGGGAAACGCGAATGTTCTTCGCAGAAGTCAAACAGAAAACCTATAGTTGTTGGCCTTGATTCGAGAGTCGGGTCCCGAAGCATTTGGCACAGTTGTGCTTGTGACACAATGTTAACGTCAGAGATTGCTTCAGTTTCGGCTCGCAACTTCGCCCCGGAGGCAAGAGCAGGCTCCGTTTGATACCCGGTAGCAATAACTATCGCCCCATACTTGCGAGAAATTGTCTGCCCTTCTGCCGTGATCGTTACAGCGAAATCTCCTATCTCTCCTTCAGTGGCCGTGATCCGCGCAGAGGTGATGACCTCGATATTTTCATCTTCCTCTACCGCGCTTATCATTGAGCTCGTGTCAAGCCCCCACAACGCTTCCTGTTCCCTGATCCTAACTCCTGAAGCCGCCTCCTCTTCCAATAGTAGAGTTGCCCGCAAGCCAACTCGAGAAAGCTGGAGAGCCGATCCCATTGCAGAAAATCCGCCACCGACCACCAAAACGTCCTTGTTTACAGGCAGCTCTTGCTTCTCCACCGCCTCGAGTAACCGAGCTCTGTTCACCGCCATCCTAATAAGCTCTACAGCCTTCCCGGTAACATCCCCGTCATGAGCCCACGAGCATTGCTCCCTTATGTTTGCCATAGAAAGAAGGTGACCGTTCATTTCGGCCTCTTCTAATACTCGCCGAAAAATATGGTGCTTGAATTCAGGAGAACATGCACCAATAACCACTCTATCTATGTCCTTCTCCCTGATGCAGGAAAGCATCTCTTCCTTTCCTTCCTCAGAACAAAGGGTGGAAATCAAGCTGACATGGGTGACGCAGGGGATGTCCGCAACTCTCTTTGCGGCGGCACAGAAATCAATGTTCTTCAGGCCACCGCCACAATTGCAGAGGAAAACGCCTATTGCTGTTTCCATTTAGCGTTCACTTTGATTACCCGGCCGTCGGCTCTCAAACTCGGCCAGCAATTGTATTGCCTTCGACCCTGCCGCTAGTCCATGGGCGACGGAATCGGGTATGTCCTTGGGGCCCTGGCAAGTCCCGGCTAGAAACACACCCTCAACATTGGTTTCATTGGAACTGAGTGAGTTCTTTATTTCAAAGAATCCGTCGTCAGTTAGATTTAAACCAAATGTCCTGGCCAATTCCCAGGACTGTCGTTTAGGAGAAATCCCCACGGAAAGGACTACAAGATCAAAAGTATCCCGACACACCTGTCCTCGAGGGATATCCTCAAACCTTACTTCAAGCTCGCCGGATGCAGTTCGTAAGACTTCGACTGGTACTCCTCGGACAAAACGTATGCTTTCTTTGTATTCTTCATAGAATTGAGCAAAGCCTTTTCCGGCGGTCTGCATGTCGATGTAATAGATAGTCACCTGGCTATCAGGACTCTGATACTTAACAAGCCCGGCAAGTTTCGTAGCGTATTTACAGCACACGTGTGAACAATAGCCGTGACCTTCGTCTCTGGAGCCTATACATTGAATGAAGGCAACTCTTTGGGGCTGCTTACCATTTGTGGGAAGTCCAACACAGCCTTCACGATTGAAGGCCTTTTCCAAATCGAGGCCGGTCAACACATTGGGATATCTGCCGTAACCCAACGAGCCCTTCGCTCTGGCATTGAGAACATCAAAACCACTGGCGATAATGATAGCATCGACGCTCAACACTTGCTGTTTTGGTTTAAGCTGGAATTGTATAGCCTTAGTGGGACAACTCTCCCGACACAGATGACAATCCTCCTCTTTAAAGCGCAGACAAAGTCGTTCATCGAGAATGTACGAAGAAGGCGTCACGTCCGCAGGAAGTGCATAGATCGCTTTGGGGCTGGTAGGGCAGATCTCAGTGCAAAGACCGCAGGCCGTGCATCTCTGCGGATCGACATATCGAGGCTCTTGAGTTATCTCGACGCGAAAATTGCCAACCTCGCCATTAAGGCGACTTACACTGGAATTAGTCAGGAGCCTTATTTGAGGATGGATTAAAGTCTCCTTAACCTTGCCGGGAACTACACAAGAAGAACACTTGGAACAAACATCCGTTGCCTTACAGCACAAGGAAGCGCTGTGCCCACCGACCACAGCCTCCTTCTCTATCAAATACACACTCACTCCAGCGTTAGCCAACTCTAACGCTGAAGCTACCCCTGCTATGCCTGACCCAACAACTAAAACAACTCTGTTCTGAGAATTCACTGTTCGAATGGTATAAACCTTTCCATTGTGTTAGCTGCTACTCTTTAAGCAAGTCTTCCACCCTTTTTACCAATTCCTCAGGGTCGACTGGCTTCTGAAGGTAATCCTCTGCCTCCATCATCATTCCCGCCTGCATGGAGAGGTGCATTGTCTCTCTATCTTCAGGGTAGACTGTAAGCATCAGCACAGGGATATTGGAGAAGAAATGGTATTTTTCGTCGGTCTTAAGCTCGCGACAAACATCCATTCCGTGCTTGCCTGGCATTATCACGTCCAGGATAATTAAGTCAGGCCGTTCCTCCACAACCTTCCGTAAACCTTCGTAGCCGTCATACGCAGATACTACCTCATAAGGCTTAGACTCGAGGATTTTCTGCACCCATGTGTGCACATCAGGGTCATCATCAATGACCAAGATCTTAGTCTGTTTCGACACCCTTTCCTCCTTTAGACAGAATCTCCTGTACGCGCCGGAGAAGAACAAAGGGCTCGATAGGCTTTTCTATGTAAGCATCCACTCCAAGTTTGCGGCCTAGTTCGAGTTCATAGCGCCGCTGACCGGCTTCCTCTCTTATGGAAGTTATGATGAGGATAGGGACATCAGGATATCGCTTCTCTTCAGTGTGTCTCAGTTCCTTAACCACAGCAAAGCCATCCATCCCTGGCATCAAGAGGTCCAGAAGCAATAGGTCCGGCTTCTCTTCTTCAAGCTTTCTCAACGCCTCATGTCCGTCACCAGCCTCAACTATCTGGTAAGAACGAGAGGCGAGCACACTAGCAATTGCCAGTCGCATATCCGGATCATCGTCTGCTATCAAAATCTTCGCCATATCCCTGACTCCGCTCATTCTCCACTCTTGGGCAAAATGAAAGTGAAACTGCTTCCCCTGTGTGTCTCAGGACAGGGACTTGTTGCCCATATTCTACCACCATGGCTATCGATTATCTTCCTGCATATAGAGAGTCCCAGGCCAGCTCCCCTCCTCTCGATATCCAAACCATCATAGAAACCATCAAATATCCTCGATAGCACATCGGCAGAGATTCCGACTCCGGTGTCTATTACATCAACCTGCAAACAATCGTTGTCCTCTCTTGCTCTAACCGTTACTCCACCGCTATCTGTATACTTGATAGCGTTGGATAACAAGTTCGTCACTACCTGTTTAAGGCGACCGGCAGTTCCAAGCACTGTAGGAAGTTCTTCGGGGGCCTCAACAACCAGTTGCAGTCCCTTTTCGTTAGCCAAAGGACGCATAATCTCAACGCAATCTCTTATCACTTGCGTTAGACTGACTTCTTCCGTCCTGACATCTCCGAGATCAACACGGGAAAAGTCAAGCAAATTGCTTGCCAAATTAAGCAGGTCAGAGAGTCTCCTGCTACTCTTTTGCACTATATTCTGTTGTTCCGCAGTCAGTTCCCCAACAAATCCATTAAGCAAGAGCCGATTGTAGCTTTCTGCTGCAGACAAGGGAGCCTTCAAATCATGGAAAATGACAGATAGAGTACGCTCGGCCGTTCGTTTAGTATGCCGTAGCCTACAAGAAAGTACTTTCATAAGGTTGTTTGCCACTTTGTGACCAATGCGAGGAGCTTCCTCCATCAGGGCTTCGAGCCTCTCCCCATCCAAGGTAATAAGCTCGGTGTCATCCACGCACCGGCCCGAAAAAACATAGACCCGAGGCGGAAGCAGTGATGACCAGCCAAAACACCTTCCACTTGACAACACGTCAACTGTGGCCGTTTCAGTTGAGCTGCGGCCTATACCAAGCCTTGACTCCAAAGATACCCTGCCCGATTTGATAACCACAAGACTACGAGATGGCTCGCCTTCGCGCATGAGTGGTGTCCCGGCTTTGTAGAACCCTTCCGTACAGAGCGGGAGCAGCTGACTCAACTCTTCCTCAGTCAAGTCATTGAATACCTCTGAAGATATTAATGCTTCCTTGATGGAGTTTAGTTCAGCTGTTGGTTTCATTGGCCGAGCCACATTGTAGACACTTCCAGACACTATTGCAAGCTGAAGATCGATCAATTCTCCAATGTTGCCCGAAGTATGGCAGGTTTGTCATACTGTCATAGAATTCTGCGGAGAAGTTCAGAAATGAAGACGAGAAGCAATCTAGAGAGGGTATTGGATGTCGGGCAGTTTGCCGTCACTGCCGAAATCAGTCCTCCACAGAACACAGACTTCGAGACGATCAGGGAAAGAGCCCGTCTCATCAAAGGTTATGTCGATGCCTTCAATGTCCCTGATGGACAGGCAGCAGTGGTGGGGATGGCAAGCTGGGCAGTCTGTCTTGTAGGCATGGAGGAGGGCCTCGACTCCATAGCCCATATGGCTTGTCGGGATCGGAACCGAATTGCACTTCAGACGGATATCTTGGCACTCTCTGGTTTCGGTGTGAACAATATACTTTGTCTATCGGGAGACCCTGTTTCTTTTGGCAACCATCCCTGGGCAACACCTGTCTTCGACGTTGATTCTCTGCAGCTTATCAGGATGGTCAAGAAACTACGAGATGAAAAGAAGTTCGACAATGGGGAACTCATAGTGGGGACAGAGCCCAGGCTTCTCATCGGGGCAGCAGTAAACCCTTTTGTTCAGCCATTGGAGTCTGCAGTAGATCGCTTAAAGGACAAGGTTACTGCTGGAGCAGATTTTGTCCAGACCCAGCCTATATACAACATTGAGGCATTCAGTAAATGGACGGACCTGGTTCGAGAAAGAGGATTACACAAAGAGGTAAGAATCATTGCTGGGATTACTCCTGTAACATCCGCGGCAGCGGCAAGGTATATGCAAACAAAGGTCCCCAATATGGATATTCCTGATACAATTATTGAACGCCTTAGAAAGATTCGTAAGAGAGAGGAAGTGGCGGAAGAAGGGATACGGATTGCCGTGGAGACAATAGAGCAATTAAAGCAAATGGAAGAAGTGGCCGGTGTCCATATCATGACTTTGCACCGAGAGGAAATCATCCCTAAGATCTGCAACGCAGCCGGCCTATACCCTCGCCCCTAAGTACGGGGCAAGTTCGGACGCAGAGGGGTCCAACTGGCAAAGATTCCTCCCTCGCCCCTAAGTACGGGGCAAGTTCATTCCCTTCCAATTTGCGGGAGCGCGCAACGGACTCTCGATTGCAGTTGCGTGATTGTGTTTGAGGATCCATGATCACGAATTTGGGCGAAAGAAGCTAGTCTGCGTAGCTTGTTCCCGATGCGTAATTAGCCAGGGTAGAGTTTTTGTGCTCAGAGAGGCTTGAGCACATCACGAAGAGCGCTTCGGTGTGACATTTGGGCTCGCATATTCTCCTCTTCAGCGGATCTTTCAGGCTGAATCACGTTGAAACAGCTTCAGATTGCCCGAAGAACATAGCCACAAGTCTTGGGGGTGTTGGTGTCCATCGATACTTCCCTCCCTGTTCTTTGTGGCTTGAAGGGTCTCCGTCATGGATGATCCCGTGCCGGTTCAAGACGCCCCGATGGTGAAAGAACGGTCGGCGGTTTCCGAGTGTCGGGTCGAGTTGTGGTGGTTTCGTGCCGGATGCTCTGAGAGCGGGAGCCTTCGAAGGTGCAGAGGTGATGGTGAGATGCGTCCCGTGATGGTAGGTGGCAGGACAGCCGTTCATGCGCTCATGGACCTCGACGCGAGCCCTGACGTAGCTTCTCCTGCCGTCAGATGGGAGCATCTGGAGATGGCGTCCCTTGAAGCGCACCAAGTTGTCGCTTCCCGCGGTGCGCATGTGTTTGAGGCAGAGGATGGTGGAGAGGTTGAGGTCAGGGTCGGGAGTGCGGTACGCGCTTTCGGACTCAGCGGCCGGCAGCACGAATTTGGAGTTGTAGCGAGGCAGGAAGCGTCGCAACACCCGGTTCGCTGCATCGAGGTCTCGCGCATCCGCCAGGCGCAGTTCGGTGACCAGCCTGTCCTGAAACGTGCGCCAGAGGCGTTCGATGCGCCCCTTGACCTGGGGCGAGTCGGCAGGGATAGAGACGATGCCAAGCTCATCGAGGGCTCGGCCCATCTGGGTCAGAGACCGTTTAGCCTCCAGTTGGGCGTGAATGGAGTCCTCCTCTCTTCTCTTCTCGGCGATACGAAGAGGGTGTGCCTGTTGTGGTACAGCGTCAGTGGGATCCCCTTCGTTCTTACTATGTGCCGCAGCATGGTGAAGTACCCCTGGAGGTCTTCCTGGCGACGAAAGACCGCGTAGGGTACTTGATTCGTGGCGTCATCGATGGCACCCACCAGGCACAGCCGTAAACCTCGTTCCCCGAGCCAGGCATGTGGGCTGCCGTCTATCTGCAGCAGCATCCCTTCTCGCGGCTTCCTCTTCCGCCTGCGGCGATGCTTCGGCGCCCGGCGTCGCTGCGGGCTTCTTATCCCCGCACAAAGCAGTATCCTGCGTACCGTCGACCGCGACAGGTGGATCTGCTGTTCCTCCTCGAGCAGTTCCGTCAGGTGCTGCTGGTTCACCCCATGGTATACCTGCCGTGTCAAGGCCACTACTCGCTCTGCGGTCGGCCCGCCCAGCGCATTGTGGGACTGCCGCCCACCGTTGCCGTGCGCCAGGCCCCCGGCTCCCTCCGTCCGGTACGAACTGCGCAGCCGCACCTGACGGAGTGATAATGCCATCAGCTCCGTCGCCTCGCTCATTCTCAGTCAACAGCCTTCCTCGTTCCAAACGCCCTGCCTCCATGTACCGCCCTGCCATCAGCTTCAGGTACTTCCGTCTTTCATCGATGTTCATCCTCTCGTCACTTCGCATGGCTCCTTA
>SKVJ01000017.1 GCA_007129495.1 Dehalococcoidia bacterium
CAAATCGTCATTGCGGGTTGGCGTCCAGTCTGACTCACGTCCACTCGCAGCAGCATGTGCGTGAACGTCGCGGTACTGCTGTTCTTCGGACCCACTTGACGAACCGGTTGCGCATTGGCCATGTGCAGCAGCGTGGGTCGACTCAGAACCTCACAGGGAGATGCACATCGATTCTGCAGGTCAAACCAGACGATGCAGGACGCCTGCAAGAGCCAGTTTACCGCCGACATCCGGCAATCCTGCGAAAGAAGTATGGTGTCCCCGGATCAGGCAGGGCATCATCGCTGTCAGACAGCCACATGCCACGTGACAGCACGAACCATGCTTTGTCTTTCCTCCTGGCTGACCGACAGCGACCTGTCCTCCATAAGTGATGCGCCATGAACACCAGAGCCTGCACATAGACTCTGGCTTGACAACATAACGGGAATTAAAGGACCATGGCCGGCATGAGAATTCCTGCTGGTCTGGGTGCACTCGCAATAGCGATAGGCGCACTCGTCTTCGCCCCGGTTGGGTGTGCTGAACTATTCGAGCCTCCTCCAGCCCCCGACATGCCCGTCGCTGAAAGGCTGATCTTTCCCGACGACGACGGTTCGTGGGTGCCTGACGAGACCGCCGAAGGACGCATTCCGACCGAGACTGGCACAGTGAATGTAATAGGTGTTGACAGGTTCTCCTTCGATCCCGTAAACGTACGAACACTCAGACCCGACGTCTTTGTGGACGGTCATTTCTCCTTCTTCGACGCATTGGTGCACATTCACGAACTGGGACACATCGACCTGAAATACCGGTTTGATGACAGTCTCGCAACACACGTCATCGAATCGCTCAACGGTCAGCCTCACTGGTGGTATGTGGCACACTACTCGGCGGGATGGTTGGAGAACAGCGTTCTGCGCATGGACCTGTATCCATGGAAGGATGGCACCACCCTCCGAGTGCAACCGATGACCGAGAGCCTCATGTCACGCATCCACGGCACATTTGAGAATGACGTACAACGACTTGCTGAGAACGGCGGACGGGTGATCGTACCTGAGGTAGTGATTCAAGATTCTACGGAAACGAAGGTCTTTCATGACGTCCATGTGACACCGTACGGCGTGCGTTCCGACGTGCTGCAGGAAGGCGTGATAACGGCACTCGACATTCTCCTCAGTCTTGGAGAACAGGGGCAGCTGTCGAATGTTGAGCTCACCTGGTATAGTTCCATCGGACGCGCCGATCCAGTTGACAACTATTTCGTCGAGCGCATCGATGACGCAGAGGCATTCCTGCGCTGTGGCTTTGTGTATGAGGTAGGCCCGACGGAATTCTCCGGATTCGAGGGAGCACATATTCACGTTGCGTCCGATGTGAGGGTTCTTGTGTCTCCGGAATACGCGCTCTGGTTCTGGCTGTGTATCTGAAACTCAGTGGAGGACGAGAGCGATCTCTTTGTCATCACACAGACGTCGCTTCTGCCAGGATTTATCCTCGCGGATTCCGGCTTCCTGGAATTCCACTCAACGTCGACCAGCATGGGTGCAATCTGCAGCAGGAAACGCCACTCAAGCGTTATCCTTTGGGCCGATGCGATACGACACCTCTGACAACCGAGAAGAACGGGCTAATAGCTCACACATACTTGGACGGGAGCCCAAAAGATGGTCTGCCCGCCCAGGGAGTGCCTTATCCAGATTTCCCCTGTGTTAGGTTCTGTGATAATTGTTGAGTGCACAAATGCTGATGACCAGTCGTGATACGTTCATAGATGGCCTGGCCGAGCAGGTAGGACTTGACTCTCTCCACAGGCGGCCGTCGGTATGGTGGGAAGGAAGTGCACAAGTCTCTTCTTTCAGGCGGAGTTCATCTGGTGGATGAACCTGATCTATCCGTCGCAGGTTCAGAGCTGTGCCTCATGAACTGCCTGCCACAGAGCCTTGTCGACGGCGACGGTGCGCCCGAGGGCCTTGTTCTCAAGCATACCCGGCGAACGCCACGCAGGATCTCACCACTCACTGCGGAGGGGGTACGATGACCTACAAACCGATCAACGACTACGGCATTATCGGCAACATGATGACCGCCGCACTGGTATCACGAGACGGTTCGATAGACTGGTGCTGTTTCCCGCGTTTCAGCTCTCCCAGCGTCTTCGCCGCGATTCTGGATGATGATAAGGGAGGGTCTTTTCGTATCAGCCCCGAGGCGGGGTTCGAGTCTCACCAGCAGTACCTTCACGACACCAACATACTGCAGACCACCTTCATCACCAGCACCGGCACTGCAACACTCACCGACTTCATGCCCTGCTACCAGCGGGCGAATGGAGGACTGTCAACTCCGCTGCAGATACACCGGATCCTGCGATGCGAAGAAGGCAGCGTGGTTGTTGAGGCGCTGTTTCAGCCACGGCTCAACTACAGCCGCGGTGATACGCGCCTCAGTATCGCCAAACACGGTGTCGCTGCTGGAAACGAGAAGGATGGGATAGCGCTGTCTTCGAGACAGGCATTTCATCTTGACGGCCCTGTAGCAATGAGTCGGTTCACGTTGGAGCACGGGCAGTCGGCCGAGTTCGTGGTGCGCCATGGCACCCATGCACCCATGCCCCCCTCTACCTACGATCCGTCGGGCAGATTCGAGAAGACCCGCGCCTACTGGCAGCAACTCGCCGCCGGATGCACGTGCGATGTGAAATGGCGCGATGCCATCGTGCGTTCATACCTGACGCTGCATCTCCTCGTCTATCATCCGACCGCGTCCATGATCGCTGCGGCCACTACGTCGCTGCCCGAAGAGATTGGTGGCGAGCGCAACTGGGACTACCGCTTCAGCTGGCTGAGGGACGCCTCTGTGACTCTCGATGCGTTCACCCGTCTCGGACACAGGGATGAAGCCATAGGATACATGAGATGGCTTCTGGCGGTGTGCGCAGAGCGCGGGCCCGCCGGACAGATCCTGTTCGGCATCGAACCGGACGATGAACTGGATGAGCAGATTCTGGATCACCTGAAGGGGTACCGCGATTCCCACCCCGTGCGCATCGGTAACGGCGCATACCAGCAGCGACAGCTTGACGTGTTTGGCGAGGTACTTGAGGCAGCCTACAACTACGCCCGCATCGGGGGCTATATCTCTCAGAGCACATGGAATCTCCTGGAAGACTACGTGGATGCTGCCGACAGCCTCTGGCGAACCCCCGACAATGGTATATGGGAGGTGCGAGGGAAGCCTTTCCATTTCGTTCACTCTAAGATGATGTGCTGGGTCGCGCTCGACCGCGGCATCCGTATCGCCACTGAAATGGGTTATGCCGAACAGCACCTGGAGCGCTGGCGACAAACCGCCACCGAGATCCGAGAGGAGATCCTCGCGAAAGGGTGGGACGAGCAGCGCCAATCATTTACTCAGCACTACGACACGACCGCACTGGACTCGTCGCTCCTTCTCATGCCACTGCTCCACTTTCTGCCGACTGATGACAACCGCATGCAGGCTACGATTGAACACGTCGTGAGCGATCTGAGCGTGAATGGACTTCTAAGACGCTACCGGACCGAAGAGACTGACGATGGACTTGCCGGCTCCGAAGGGGTGTTCATCTGGTGTACGTACTGGCTTGTCAGGAATCTCATCAGGCTGAACAGGGTCGACGAAGCGGAGGCCTTATACGAGCGGTTACTAAGCTATCGGAACCACGTAGGACTGTACTCGGAGATGATCGATGCGTGGACCGGGGAATCGCTTGGAAACATACCCCAGTCACTAAGCCACCTGGGAGTGATAATCGCCGGTCTCGAGTTCTCGGAGAGATCGCGGAAAGAGAGCTAGTCAGGAGGGGGTGAAATATGGGCAAGATCTATGACCTGGCGATAGTCGGGATGGGAGCCGCCGGTCTTACGGCCGGTCCTTTCGCGGTCGCGCTGGGAGCTCGCGTCGCGGTGATCGAGAAGGACCGCATTGGCGGAGACTGCACCTGGACCGGCTGCGTCCCAAGCAAGACGCTGATCAAGGCCGCCAGGCTGATGTACCAGATGCGCAGCGCCGATCGCTTCGGCTTGGATCCGGTTGAGCCCCGGCTGCGTTATGAAGCAGTCCTGAGTCATATCCAGAAGGTAGTAGACGATATCTACCAGCCAACCTCACCCGAATCATTGCGCAGCAAAGGGATGGAGGTATTCCTGGGAGAGCCTCGCTTTGTGGATGCGCACACGATCAGCATCGGAGGAGAGACCATCACGGCCCGCAGGACCATCCTGGGAACCGGTGCTCACCCATTCGTGCCTCCGATTCCCGGACTGGAGAGCGTGAACTACCTCACGTACCTGAACATGTGGGAGACGGAGACGTTGCCTGAGCACCTGATGATCGTCGGCGCCGGTCCGATAGGCCGTGAGCTTTCGCAGGCATTCCGCCGTCTGGGTTCGCGAGTCACTCTGCTCGAAGCGAATCAAACGCTCACAGAAGACCCGGATGCCGCCACCGTAATCGCTGCCGCACTTACCAATGATGGTGTGAACCTGCGGCTGGGCACTACCGTCGAACGTGTCTGGCAGGACAACCACGGTATACACCTTGTGGCCGGAACGGAGGAGGTGGTCGGCGACGTGCTGCTTGTAGCCGCCGGTCGGCGTCCCAACGTCGATGGACTTGACCTCGAGAAAGCGGGAGTACGGTACAGTGCGAAAGGCATCCCGGTGAACAGGTATCTGCGCACAAGCCACCCGGATGTGTACGCCGCCGGCGACTGCACCGGAGGGCTGCAGTTCTCCCATTACGCTGGCTGGCAGGGTTTCATGGCGGTGCGGAACGCTCTGCTTCCGGTGAAGACAAGTGGCGTTAGCGAGTTCGTGCCGTGGTGCATATTCACCGACCCGGAAATGTCGCAGGTTGGATTGACCGAGCCTCAGGCGCGCAAGAGATACGGCGGCGACGTGCGAACGCTCCGGTGGCCGATGGCGAAGGTCGACCGGGCTCTCAACGAGTCTGAGGCTTCCGGATTCCTGAAGATTGTGTACGATAGGAAGGGCAAAATACTCGGGGTGACCATAGTTGCTGCCCAGGCAGGCGAGATGATCAATGAGTGGGTGATCGCCATGCGTGAAGGTTTCAAAGTAGACGGACTGGCCCGGTCCATTCACACCTATCCCACCTACTCCATCGCCTCGATGCAGGCCAGCGCCGCCATAAGCGTCGACAAAGCCTTGAGCGGACTCTCGGGCAAGCTAGTCCGCCGCGTAGCCAGAGTGTCACGACGGAAGGACCGCGCATGAAAGACGCTGAGAAGGCTACCAGGCCGCATGTCTTCCACGGCATCACCCGCAGCATGTGCCCCGAGTGCAGGAAGATCGTGGATGCCCAGGTGTTGATTCGAAACGGCGCGGTCTATCTGCGCAAATACTGTTTGGAGCACGGCTGGCACGAAGCGTTGATCTCGTCCGATGCGGACTGGCATGTGAGGTCTGTCGCTTACAACAAGCCGGGTGCGTTGCCTCTCACCACCGCGACACCTGTGAAGCAGGGGTGTCCTGACGACTGCGGGCTCTGTCCGGAACACCAGCAGCACACGTGCCTGGGACTCATTGAGATCACAACACGCTGCAATCTGACCTGCCCCACATGTTTCGCCGACTCCGGCGAAGGCTACGACCTGAGACTGGAGCAGGTGGAGGCCATGCTCGACCGGTTTGTAGCGGCTGAGGGGAACCCGGAGGTTGTACAGCTTAGCGGGGGTGAGCCCACCATTCACCCGCAGATACTGCAGATCGTGGCAGCCGCCAGATCGCGCGGCATCCCCCATGTGATGGTGAATACCAACGGCGTCCGGCTTGCGCAGGAGCCTGATTTTGTGCGTCGCCTGGCCGAGCATGGCCCGACTATCTACCTGCAGTTCGATGGCCTGCACGATTCCACCTACAGGACTCTGCGCGGCTCCAACCTCATCGACATCAAGAGAAGGGCGCTGGACAACCTGGCTGAAGCAGGGTTGTACGCCAATCTGGTCACGACGGTCGCCAGGGACGTGAACGATGGAGAGTTAGGCGACATCCTGCGCTTCGGACTGGAACACCCTGCGGTACTCGGCCTCTGCTATCAGCCGCTGTCATACGCCGGTCGGCATGCCGGAGAAGTCGACCCGCTGCGCCGTACGACCGTCACCGATGTGCTGCACCGGTTGGAGGAGCAATCAGGAGGTCTCTTCAAAGTCAGCGACTTCCGTCCTGTGCCCTGTCCACACCCTGACTGCTCGGCCTGCGCCTACGCCTACGTCCACGAAGGTGAGGTCACTCCCATATCACGCGTTGTGGATGTTGACGAATATCTCGACTTGGCGGTCAACCGCACAGTCGTCGACATCTCCAACGAATTGCGTCCGGTGCTCGAAGCGCTCTCCGGCATGGCAGCGGTCATGGGAGTAGAGAAGGCGGCAAGCGCCCTGTCCTGCGCCGCGTGCGGCATCGACCTCTCGGCGCTGGACATCAGGAACCTGCACGAGCGTTTCTTCATGATCCAGGTCCACGGCTTTATGGATGAATACAACTTCGACCTCGAACGCCTGATGAAGTGCTGCATCCATCAGCTGCTTCCTGATGGCAGAGCCGTGCCCTTCTGCGCGTACAATATCCTCGGCTATCGCGAGGAGGTAAGACGGGAACAGGAGGCATTGCGTGACCGATAGCGAAGGTGAGATAAAGGCCTGCTGCGCCGGTTTTTACCAGAGCAATATCGTCCGGCTGCTGCTGGGAGACGTCCTGCACCCGGGAGGGCTTCAGCTCACTCATCATTTGGGAGATGTCCTGGCGCTCGGAAAAGACGATCGAGTTCTGGACATCGCCTGCGGACCTGGCAGTTCCGCGGTGTATATGGCGAAACAGTTCGGCTGCCATGTGACCGGGCTGGACTACTCGGCTGAGACTCTCTCTCAGGCGGAAAAACACGCCGCGTCGCAAGGCGTGACCCACCCGACACATTTCGGACAGGGCGACGCCGAGCTATTGCCCTTCGAGGACGGCAGCTTTGACGCAGTCATTTCGGAATGCAGCCTGTGCACCTTTCCAAACAAGACGACGGCCGCACACGAGATGGCACGTGTAATCCGTTCGGGTGGGAGACTTGGCATAACGGACGTCACCCTGGATGGCTCCTTGCCTGACGACATCCAGTCGCTGCTGGGATGGGTTTCCTGCATTGCAGGCGCCGTATCCACCCAGGACTACGTATCGCTACTCGGTGACGCAGGATTCTCGCATTTCACCGTGGAGGACCACCGGGAAGCCGGCCGGGCGCTGGTCGAAGACATTCGCCGCAAACTGCTCGGCATCGAAATGGTGATGGGCTTGGCAAGCTGGAATTCGGAGAGATCGATCCGAAAGGCACACGAGAGGTCCTGCAGCGAGTCGCGACACTCATTAACGAGGGTGTGATAGGCTACGCTCTTATCGCCGCGACGAAGCTGTAGCCGGTGCACGATGTGATCTGATAGACAGTACGAGGCGCGTCTGCTCCAAAGAGCGCATCAGGGGGGTGTCCATGGAACTGGGACTTGTGGGACTGGGTAGAATGGGCGGAAACATGACACGCCGACTGATCGCTGCGGGACACCGGGTCGTCGCTCATGATCCCTCAACGGACGCCGTGAACGCCGCATCAGGCTGGGGCGCCATTGGAGCTTTCTCGCTGACTGACCTGGTCGACCGGCTCACACCCCCGCGTGCCATATGGCTAATGGTCCCCTCCGGAAAGCCCACTGAGTCTGTCATCGCTTCGCTGACAGACCTGCTCGCACCCGGCGACGTGCTAGTTGATGGAGGAAACTCGAACTACAAGGACACCATGCGCCGCGCTGCAGAACTTAAGCAGCGAGGACTGAATCTCCTGGACTCAGGCACGAGCGGCGGAGTCTGGGGTCTCCAGGAAGGCTACTGCCTTATGGTCGGTGGCGACCTCGATGTCTTTCACCGTCTCGAGCCAGCCTTGCAGGCGCTCGCGCCTGCGCCCGATCGGGGCTACGCCCATGTGGGCCCCAGTGGCGCCGGCCATTTCGTGAAGATGGTGCACAACGGCATCGAATACGGCCTCATGCAGGCGTATGCGGAGGGTTTCGAGTTGCTGGACGCGAAGACCGAGTTCGGGCTCGACATCTCAGCGATAGCTGAACTCTGGCGGCACGGCAGCGTGATTCGCTCCTGGCTGCTCGACCTTACCGCTGCGGCACTGGAGGACGACGAAACCCTGCAGACCGTGCAGCCGTATGTCGAGGACTCGGGTGAGGGCAGATGGTGCGCGCACGAGGCGATAGATCTGGCGGTGGCGGCCCCGGTCATCACTCAATCTCTCCAGGCAAGATTTGCCTCGCGCGATGAGAGCCGATTCGGCCACAGGTTGTTGGCGGCACTCCGGAACCAGTTCGGTGGACACGGCACCAGGAAGGCCGGAGGCTAGGCCAGCCCGTCCTGAATATGTGGCAAGGAGGTAACGGTACTGAATATGCACGCAGCGGGAATGATTCGAGGACAGCAGGGCCTTCAGCACTTCGACCAGCCCCCACCGAATATGCGGCAACCCGAAGAGGTGCTGATCAGAGTGAAGGAGGTCGGGCTGGACGGCACCGACCACGGCATCGTCAGTCGGGGAACGCCCGATATCATGGAGGATGCCGACCGCATGGTGCTCGGCCATGAAGTGGTCGGAGTGGTTCAGCAGGTGGGGGCCGAAGTAACGTCACTTTCCCCAGGCGACGCCGTGGCACTTACGGTGCGACGCGGCTGCGGCATCTGTCACCCATGTCTCCACAATCAGAGTGACATGTGCATGACCGGGCTGTTCACGGAGCGCGGTATCCACCAGCTCGACGGATTTCTTACGGAGTACGTTGTGGACCAGGAACAGTACGCCGTCAGGATACCTCCCGAACTGACGAGACTGGCGGTCTTCACCGAGCCCCTGAGCATCGTCGAGAAAGCAATCGACCAGATCCGGATCATTCAGTCGCGCCTGCCCTGGACCTGCCCGCATCCCGAGCATAGCTTCCAATCGCGCGAGTGGGGTGGCTGCAAAACTGCGCTCGTGGTGGGGGCGGGGCCTCTGGGATTGCTGGGTGCCGCGCTCATCCGCCTGTCCACAGCCCGCACATTTGTCGCCGACATCCTGCCCGACGACAGCGCGAGGGCCCGCCTCGTCCGCAAGCTGGGAGCCCACTATATCGACGCACGCGGGAAGGCGGCCGAAGACATTATTGCAGCGTGTGACACGCAGGCAGCGGGACTCAATCTCATTCTCGAAGCGTCCGGCGCCGCCGAGACGGCCGTGCGCCTGATCCCGCACATGTCACGCAGCAGTATATACGTCATGACCGGCATTCCGCGAGGAGAGCTGGCCATGCAGCTTGATGCGGGGGAACTGGTGCGGCAGGTAGTGCGCTACAACCAGGTGGTAGTCGGCAGCGTCAACTCCAACCGCACTCACTTCGAGAAGGCGCTGGGTGACCTCGGCGAAGTGAACTCGCGATTCGACGGCCTGTTGAACGACATGATCACCCATCGGTTCAGCCTCGACGATTGCCACAAGGCATTCGAATTGACCGCCAGCGGACGCATCAAATCGATCATCGAGGTGGACCCATGGGACTGATGCCGTCTAAGACGCGTTCCAGATTCCAGGGACACTACAATGACTTCGTCCGCACGTGTGAACTCAGCGCACAGCAGGCCGTTCCCCTCGTGTGTCGCTGGTGCGATAGCTTTGATATGGGAGAGATAAGTGTTGTGTCTCCACAACCCCGGTCAATCAGAAGAACTCCTGAATCGCTTAACGCGGAGTTTGATCACGAGACAGGTTCCAGATGCGCGATGCACTCTGGCAAACGGTGACTGCATGAAAGCATTGCCCGACGAGATTGATCTGCATGGACTGACGGTTGATGAAGCCGTTCCTCTTGTGGATGTATTCCTTCACAAGTCGTTTAGAGGCGGCTTGCCCCGAGTGTGGGTCATTCACGGCAAGGGAACGGGCATCCTGCGTTCAGAGTTGAGAAACTACCTTGGCAGACATCCTCTGGTCGCACGTTGTTCAACAGCTGACGGCGCTCGAGGCGGCCATGGCGCCACACAGGTGGAGATGATCGACTGATCCACACTCCTGAATCCGGGGACACTTTTGCTGACTCGCCAGCACGTCTGAGGCCGCTCCTAACCCGATTCCGTCTGCGCCCCTCTGCGCCGCAGTAGCTTCTATATCGCAGAGATACGTGTTCCCACCACTCCGGGTGTGGTATAACGGTCCTGTCTCAAGACTCCGCACACCCTGGAGGTGGCCGATGGCAAAGACGGTGGCGCACATCTGTATCCTGGTGGCCGATATCGACCGGGCAATCGAAGACTACAGGAAGATACTCAGCAGGATATCTCCCGGGCTGGTCGAACAAAACGTGGTCAAGCAGGAGCGCTGGACGGAGAACGAGAAGTACATCACTGCGTTCTTCGGGACGCCAGGAGATGGCTGCGACATTCAACTGCTGCAACCGCCTGACAAGCAATCGCCGCTCTACAAGAGACTTGAGAAGAATGGCGAGGGAGTTCATCACATCGCCTTCGCCTCTTCGCACCTGGAAGATACCTACAAGTACCTCAAATCGGATGGCATCTCCGTCAGCGACCGCCTGTTCCCGGAGCATCCCGAAGAAGACGATACGACCGATGTCAGGCACTTCTGGATAATGCCGCGATCAGCCCACGGGGTACTCATCGAACTGATAGATACCTACCGAACAGTGGATGGAATGCTGACGGGAAGAGAGTGAGGACATCGAGCACCGAACACGAGTGAGCCAGGTGCAGTGGTGACTCGCCTGCCTTCGTGAATTCCTGCGACAGCCTACTTAATTCTCTTCCACGTGTGGTTCAACGCTCGCCAGCCCACGTATTGGATGCGTCACGCACTTCCGCCCTTCAGCATATGCAGATAAACAGTGTGTCCCTCCAATACTGTCGGGCAAAGAGGACAGTCCCGCAAATCTAGTCGTCGTGCGTTCTCACAAGAACTTTCTCACCATCCCTGAATGTAACCAGCACCTCCTTCGGAACCACTCGGCCGTAATGGTCGTCCGGTGACATCGTGTATGTTCCGATTATTAGACTAAGATTCTCTGTCTGTTCATACGCATCCCTCAATTGGTTGCGAGCTATCTTCATGTCGCTGAGGTCGGGAACTGCACGCTCAAGCCCGTCAGCAATGAACAATATGAACGAGTAACCGATGGCTTCATAAATCCCAGGGATGCGGCCATATTCGGCAAAGAATGTTTCCTCGAATTCCCGGCACATTGCCTTGTCCGGATCGCTATCGGGCAACTGTTGCCAGATGGCAGGCTTATTATCCAGACACGCGGGTGTTGGTTCCATCTCATAGAACTCCCGAAAGGCCTCATAGTAGTCCAGACGGGACTGTGCGGGCGTGGTAGCTATCGGTACCATAATTCCCATCTCTCGTGCCTGCTTGATGGCCAGCGCGCCGGCGGGACCGCTGCCCCAAATTAATATGGATTCAGCTCCGGATGCCCTGATGTTTGCCAGTTGCGAAGCCATATCCATAGCAGCCGGATCGAAATGCTGCGTGGTTACGATTTCCATTCCCATATCAGGCGCGACAATCTTCAGATAATGCTCTCCGCCCTCGCCATAACCGCTGTTCTCAATCAATGCGGCGACCGTCCTCGCTCCCATATCATCTCTCAGGTACCTCAGCGGAAGTGGGATGTAGTCCGCCTCACTTCCTGTAGGCTTGAACGCCCAGTCCCCTAATAGATGGTTTACAAGTCCCGTTCCCGATATGATGAGCCCTGGAGTATGATTGTCATTCAGCACTCCTATTACAGAGTGAGACAACGCCGTAGCCGTCGCAGAGGCCAATGTGATTACGTTCTCGACCTCGATCAGCCTCTGGGCGCCTAGTGCACTATCCGTTGATGTCCCCTTGTCATCTATCAAAACTAACTCGATCTGCTTCCCATTAATGCCTCCTGCCTCATTTATCTCCTTGACCTTCAACTGCGCTCCCTGGGTTGAGGCCAGACCGAGAGCAGAATAGGGCCCGGTCTGAGATGCGAGATATCCTACCTTGTAAGTATCTGCATCCGTGCCCCTACAACCCACAGCGTTAACCAGCAGCAGCACAACACAACACGACACCAGTCCCAGTTTTCTCAATTTCACCCTCCCAGATCTTCTTTCTGACCTTGTCAGCCTTCAAGGAAACGCTTCGTTGTCACCAGGTTACTGTAACCACTCACAAGTGTGCTTCCTTTGACGAGCGGGGTGGGAGCTAGCGCTTATGAAAGCCGAACGTCACAAAGCCTACGCCGTTCTGTATTGCAGTAACAGCGCCGCCGTGCGAAATCACCAATTCATCGACTTCAAGCCGATCCCGAAGAGCCCGCTTGAGGTACTCAGCGTCTGCTTCAGCTCGGATGTGGACGATAGCTCCGGCAAGCTTCCCGGCACCTATCCTGTCAGCTGCAATGGCGGCCATCTTATTGATCAGTTGTCTTTTCGAACGCGCACGTGTCACTAGTTGGACCGTGCCGTCGGTCGAGTGGTCGACCTGAATCATTGCCTTGAACCCTGTGGAGCTCTGCTCCTCTGCCTCAGCCCAAGCTTTGGCCTTAAATATGCGCCCACCTTTGTCGCGATAGAACAGCGTATCAAAGCAGTACAGTGAGCATATCGCGTCACGCACTTCGTATGTCCGTTCCACTACTTTGTCGAAGCTAGCCCCATCCATGGCGAGTTTCGCCGCTTCAAGCGCGATGGGTGTTTCACCTGCCTCAACCGTCTGCGTATCGACAGCCTCGATTCGAAGTCCAGGATGTTTCTGCATGCACACCTCGCGAGCCTCTAATGCAGCCTGGTACGTAATAGTGAACTTGGACGTCAGATGGAGTGAGACAACTGATTCCGCACGCTCCGCAGCCTGTTCGTATGCACGCAGGAACTCGTTCATTGGCGTCGCTGCGGTAGTAGGTATGTCTCCCCGCTGTTCAAGCCTCTGCAGCAGCCAGTCCATGTCAATTTCCGTCTCCGGATAGTCTTTGCCATCAATGACTACGCGGAGCGGTACAATGCCAATATCCAGCTTCTCCACTATATCCTGCGGGACGGCTGCCGGAGCGTCGACGATAACGGCGACTTTCCGCTTCATTACCTGCATCCTCCTGTAATAGTGGTACGCAAAGGGTTTACCTCGACTGCCGGTGCCTCGGCTTGCGATGTATTCTTGTATGCGAGAGGGTCTTTGTCAAGGGGTATGCCATTCTTGAGCAACAGTCTCCCGTGGACGGAATTCCAGAGACAAGTGCGGTGTGCACATACGTCCCTTCCAGACATTGGTCCTGACAGAATCGTCCCGGCCACGTTTCTACTAAGAGTAGCTCCGGAGTAAATCAGTGCACGGCGCTGTCAGGAGCCGGTGTATACTGGGAGGAAGGCCAATGCCTCGGGATGTCGCGGCATGGAACGAAATCTACCAAGAGTCCGCACAGAAGCCGGTTCCGACAAGGAGGAACGTCTCGCAGCCCTTTTTGATTCATGCTATCCAAGAGTCGCGCGGTACGTATACGCACGTACCGGCGACAGGACCGATGCCGAAGACATCGCCGCTGAGACATTCCTCCGCGCTCTTGAGTCAGTGGACCGCTATCAGGAACGCGGTCTGCCCATGGAGGCCTGGCTGTTTCGCATTGCACACAATCTGGTTGTCGACCACCTGCGGCGAGCCGGCCGCTTCGAGCGCGCCGACGAGCATGAAGAGCTTCAGACTTCCGATAATCCGGTTCACATTGCCGAGGAGCGCATCCTGATGACCGACGTAAGGGACGCAATGGAGCGCCTGACGCAGGACCAGAAGAACGTCCTGTCGCTGCGATTCTTCGCCGGGCTGAGTTCAAAGGAGACCGCAGCGGCCCTCCAGAAGAGCGATGGCGCGGTGAGAGAGATGCAGCGTGCCGCTCTGGAGAGGCTCAGAGGCCTGCTGAGATGATATGAACCACTACAATGTGAAAGATTTCGACCGGGCGCTGGACGATTGTCTCGACCGCGTCCGCCGTGGGGAGGGGATCGAACAGTGCCTTGCGCACTACCCGCAACACGCCTCCCGTCTCGAACCGCTGCTCAGGACCGCGCAACAGACGCATACAGCGTATGTGTACGAACCTTCGCCATCTGTCACACAGGCAGCGCGAGCGAAGCTCAATGCTGCGCGAGCCGAAAGGGCTGCTGCAGCGCAGTCACGCCCCCGGCCGCGGGTCTTCGGAGGTTTGTCCTGGCTCCGGCCATTGCCGGTGGCGGCTATCGCGTCAATCGCCGTGATCGCGCTTACCGTCCTGCTGCTTGTACGGCCCACTCTCACCCCTCCACCAGTGGTCGAACAGCCTGGAGAGGACGTGCCGGTTCCTGTTACACCGGACAACTTCGAACCGGTCTTCGTAATGCCTTCAGCACATCCTGACGGCGATTTCGTCTTCTACTTGAGCGACGAGCCGAATGCCATAAACGACTTCGAGAGCCTAGTAGTTACCATCTCCTCGATCATACTGAAACCGCTCGGCGAGGAGCCCTGGGTAAGGCTCCTCCCCACGCAGGAACAGGCCGACCTCGTGCAATTGCAGGGCAACCGCTCACTTGAGCTGTGGAGAGGTGACGTGCCTGAGGGAACCTACACCATGGTCTTCCTCCTGATAGAACACGTTGAAGGCATCCTGGTCGCAACCGGTGAATCCATCAACCTGAAATTGCCCTCGGAGCGTCTCCATCTTAACTTGGAGTTCGAGCTTCAACCCGGTGAGTTTACGGAGTTCGTCTTCGATATCACGGTCCGTCGTATCGGCCCGCCGGACAGTCCAGTAACCTACCTGCTGCTACCCCAAGCCTCGGAGAGCGGCATCGGACGGAGCATCGAGAGGGTCGACCTGCATGGTCGTCCGGACGAGCCGGGAGCACAAAGACCGGGAGATACGGATTCCAAACGAACGCCGGGGCGGTCGGACTCCGAACCAACTCCAGGACAGCCGGATGTGCCGGTCATCCCTAAGACAGGACCAGCGGAGTCAGGCCCTCACTGGACCCAAACTCCAGACCAGTATTGGTATCAGGCAGGATCTGCGTGGTTCCCTTCTGAATATAAGGCAATCATGTGCAGGAACGCCATACATACATGAGAAAGTCGTTCGCTCCGTACGTAGCCCCACGCTCTGTCGGAACAACGAAAAGCGGACCCATTGGTCCGGACTTCTCCCGGCGTATAAAGCACAGGCAACACTATTCCCTCCGGAACACCAGAGCAAAGGCCACTACGAATGCGATAACAACTCAGGCGGGGTGGACAAACCGTTCCGATGTGAAGGACATTTGTGCCAGTGTAAAATGGGTATCCGATAGCCCGACTCTCGAGTGTGGGTAATACAAACTCATCTCTGCAGCGAATCAGCGCACTGGGTCTTGTCAGTTCACCAGGCTTGCGTAGTACCCCTGACTGGCCCAAAGAACAAGGTTCAGTCGCCCTCGCGATGACCATGGCACGGCATTTGACAGCATTGCCGGATTCCGATTATAGTCGAGTACGATCAGTGCAAGTCGAGTACGATCAGTGCAACTGGTGAAGGACAGGCAGCTCTTCCTCTCTTGTGCAGCCCATAGTCCCCGGTTCCTACTTCATTATTCAGTCGGATGATCTGTGGCAAAAGAGAGACGATCAGTACTCGTGACACATAGTGGCAGTTGCCGGGAGAGAACGTGAGGCCAAGACTGGAGTCAACCAGGAGACTTTTGCGGCGCTGGCTGACTTCAATTGCCTTTCTTGCTCTAGTCGGTGTCGTCTTGGGAGCAGTAATTGCCCCTTTGCTAATTTCCAAACCGAATGTTGCAGTGATTACCATTTCGGGTATCGTCACCCATCAGGAATACGTGGATGACGTCCTTGCTATGCTGCAATATGCCCGCGAAGACCACAACATCAGGGCAGTGGTGCTGCGTATAGACAGCCCGGGCGGCTCTGCCAGTGCTACCGAGGAGATCTTCCTGGATGTCCTTCGCACACGGCAACTCAAGCCAGTGGTGGCTTCCATTGGAAGTATTGGCGCCAGCGGCGGATACTATGTGGCTACGGCAGCCAACGTCATCTATGCTGAACCAAGCTCTCAGATTGGCAGCATCGGCGTTTGGTCCCGCTTGCCTCTCCCGGAGGAGCTTGATGAGGATATCCTGACATCGGGACCATTCAAGGCCACCGGTTTCTCGAGACAGAAGGCCGTCGCCCACCTGGAGATGGTGAGGCAGGGGTTCGTCGAGGCCGTCAGGCTGCAGAGGGGAGACCGGCTGAAACTGACCGAGGAGGAGCTCTCCACTGCAGAGATATACCTGGGCATCGACGCTTTCAGATTCGGTCTCATTGACGGTATCGACACCATGACAGCCGCTATCGAAGAGGCCGCAAGCCTGGCTGGACTGAGGCACTATGAGTTGGTGGAGCTTGTTGTCGGCAATCCGCCACCTGTAAACCTGGAGGCGCTGAGGTCGCAGACCGGATTAGCGCCTGTCTACTACTTTCTGCACTTTGAGCAGGAGTGATTTGGTGACAAAGTCAGGATTGGTCAGGATTGCCGTAGTACTCCTGGGAATTGTCGTCCTGCTGGTGGGAAGAGGATGCTACTTCTACAGCGGCTACTACAGTCCACCTGCCACGGCCGCACCGGACTACGGGGACATTATTGTGCCTCCGGCACCTGCGGCTGAGTTCCCCGAAGAGGTCGTCCCGGCGAAGGAAATGGCTGTCCTGATCGATCTGGCTCGCTACAACGATTTCGACCTTGAGGAGCTCAATGCATTGATGCTGCAGCTTATCTCCCGGGGACTGACAATCACTCTCCTCGATATGGAGGATGAGCTGGAGACGGAGCTTTCGAGCGACGTGGGCGCCTTGATCATCGTTTCTCCCACGCATGAATTCTCCAAGGAGGAGAAGGAGGCACTACACGACTTTCTGGACAACGGCGGCAGGCTACTGCTGATTGCCGACCCGACCCGGCGCGACAGTATCAACAAGCTGTCGCTTGAGTTCGGTCTGATATTCGAGCCCGGTTACCTGTATAACATGACCGAATACGAAACCAACTACAGGAACATATTCGTTACTGATTTCGAGGACAGCGAGATTACCCGGGGCCTGAAGCAGGTAGTCTTCTACACCGCCGGTTCTATCTCCTCGGCCGACGGAGGCATCGCCTTCGTGGACGAGAACACTCACTCCTCACAGATCGAGTCCAGAACGCGACTGTCACCTATGGCAATGGCCAACGACTCGAAGGTTCTGGCGATATATGACCTCACCTTCATGACGGAACCATACAACGGCACGCTCGATAATAATCAACTCATAGCTAATATCGCCGATTGGCTTGCTGATGCCGTGGTTGAGTTGGATGATACAGATGAAGAAGATGATCCGGAAACAGAAACGGACAACAATGTATATAATGAGATAGGGAATCAAGACGAGAGGGAAGTAAACAGGGGTGAACCATGAGAACTAAGACACTGTTCGTTGCAGGGCTGGTACTGGCATTGGTGTTTAGTCTGGCCGGGCCGGCAACATCGAGTGCTGCGCCACCGGAGAGAGTCGATGTACTTATCGGCTTTACCCAGCAGCCAGGCCCGGCTGAAGAAGGCGTTGTCCGTGGAGCGGGAGGTGTCATCAGGCAGACCTTTCACCTCGTTCCCGCTGTCGCTGCGAATGTACCCGAAACAGCTATCCCCGGCCTGCTGCAGGACCCCCGGGTGAGATATGTCGAACCCGACGGACCGGTATATGCCATCGACCAGACCGTTCCCTGGGGGATCGACCGGGTGTTTGGCGATGAGAGCTACTCTTTCGATACTTGGGACATTACAAGAGGTTACGGAATCGCCGTTGCCATTCTTGACACCGGCATAGATGAAAGCCACGAGGACCTGCCTCAACTCTCGGACGGCATTAATACTATTGACAATACCCACTGGGGAGCTGACGGACACGGTCACGGCACTCATGTCGCAGGCACGGTAGCTGCTCTGGATAACCAAGTGGGTGTTGTTGGTGTTGGTCCGGAGCTTGGCCTTTATGCGGTAAAGGTCTTGGATGATGGCGGAAGCGGCACTGTGTCATCAGTGGTGGCGGGTATTGAGTGGGCGGTGGAAGAAGACATCCCCGTGTTGAACATGAGCCTCAGCACCGACACCCACTACCAGACGCTGCAGGAGGCCTGCAATGCCGCGTACGTAGCGGGGCATCTCCTGGTAGCTGCTGCCGGCAACAGCGGCAATCCTCCCGGCAGGGGCGATAACGTTGGTTATCCAGCTGCCTATGGTTCCGTTATAGCGGTGGCAGCTTCCAGAGAGAATGATACGAGAGCAAGCTTCTCAAGTACGGGGTCTGCCGTGGAACTCATCGCTCCGGGCTTTAGTGTTCTAAGCACCCTGCCGGGCAACAGCTACGGTACTTATAGCGGCACCTCTATGGCTTCACCGCACGTAGCCGGAGCAGCTGCCTTAGCCTGGGCAATTAATCCTGATTTGACCAATGCCGACATAAGGGCAATCCTGCAGGAAACAGCCGAAGATTTGGGGCTCTCCTCAAACCATCAAGGTTACGGGTTGGTTAGGGCTG
>SKVJ01000015.1 GCA_007129495.1 Dehalococcoidia bacterium
CGTATCGACACCAGCCACATCATTCGAGGAGTACTTCCCTCCATGGTGATAATCATCATCGCCCTCGGGCTGATGACCGTGTTCCCCCAAACTATCACGTGGCTTCCCGATAAGATGATCCGCTAACCTGTTCCTGCCGGGCCGCCGGCGCGACCGGCCCGGCAGGAACGCGTATACGACAAGACTAGCTGGTCCTTGAAATAGCGTTGTCCCCTTCCTCGGAGTTCACTCATATACATGTTATGATTGGCGTACCTGGCTATCACGATAATAACTGTATCGGAAGTGGCAGACGAATCACAGAAACAGTCCACCTGCATCATCGAGGAGAGTCATCAACATGACAGTATCTACCAACTTAGCTGTCGCAGTTGCTCAGATGTCCAGCGGGCCAGACAAGAAGGACAACGTCGCCAAAGCGGTGACCCTTGCGACGCAGGCGGCCGACACAGGAGCATCGCTGATCGCCTTGCCCGAGACGTTCGATTACCGGGGCGCCGAGCCTGACCTGAGCCGTGTCGCCGAATTTCTCCCCGGCAGCGCGCTCATGCCACTCATGACACTCGCGAAGGACCGACACGTCTGGATCCTTGCGGGAAGCGTTCACGAGAGCGACGAGGCAGGGGGAAGACCGTTCAATACATCAACGCTCATCAGCCCTAGAGGCGACATCGTCGCGAAGTACCGCAAAATACACCTGTTCGACATCGCAATCGGAGACAGGTCAGTTACCGAGTCGGCGAAATACCAGTCGGGCGACAAAGTCGTATCTGCAGACGCTGCCGGGATAAGAGTGGGGCTGACGATCTGCTATGACCTGCGCTTCCCCGAGTTATACCGTTCCCTCGCAGATTCTGCCACAGATCTTGTATTCGTACCATCGTCGTTCACTGCTCCCACAGGTGAAGCACACTGGGAGGTTCTCCTGCGCGCACGAGCTATTGAGAACCAGTGCTTCGTCGTCGCTCCCGCTCAGGCCGGAATAGGTGCAGGAGGAATTCCCACATACGGTAACAGTATGATTATTGACCCGTGGGGCCGCGTGCTGGCCCGCGCGTCCGGAGAAGGGGAGCAGATCATATCAGCACTGCTCGATCTCACGGAAATGGCAAGAATCAGACAGAATCTCCCGGCTCTGCATAATCGAAAGATCGGTGCCATTCGTTGAATTACGATAACGCAGCGACTAAAATTGGACGGTAGCGTTTCTCAGCCGTACTCAGACGCAGAGGTTCGCAGTACTGACACAGGACTAGCATGGAACAAGACTACCCATCCTTTGAAGAGGCCGTTGCCAGGGCGGAGCAGATGAACCTGGCAGCCCGCCAGGCTGCCCAACAGTCCCGCAAAGCTTCGGAGCAGGCATTCGCCAGAATAGAGGCGGTTGGACAAGACGCTCGTGTGGAGGCGGAGGAAGCCAGCAAGAAGGCGGAGGAAGCTGCGAAGAAGGCCGAGGAAATAGCGACCTCCTCCACAAGGGCGTCACACGAGACGATTTCCCGCGCGCAGCAAGCCATAGCTGCAGCGGAAGCTGCACTGACTTCCTCGACTCAAGCTGCCGAGTCAAGCACGCGTGAATTCGAAGAGACTATTGCCAAACTTGAGGCAATGGTGAGTAAAGCCATCACTTCCATTGAGGAGTCCATCTCTTCGTCACGACGCTCAATCAGCCAGGTGGAGACGACGGCAGCCTCTGTCCAGCAGAGAGCGGAGGAGGCTCGACGGGCCTCTCAACAAGCCGTTGCCAGGGCCGAGGAACTGGGACAGCAGGCAAACAAGGCTGCGGAAGACTCAATCAGAGTCTCCCGGGAAGCCCAGAGCACAGCTGACCGCATCGCTAAAGCATCAGAGAAGGCTTCAAAGGAAAGCGAGAAGGCATCGGAAAAGGCCGTTGCGCGTGCCGAGAAGCTCTTCCAGGCTGCCTCTGATTCGGCTGCGTTATCATCTGCGGCATTTGAAGAGGCGCGGACGCGAGCTGAAGAAGCTATTGCGGCAGCGAATACTTCGGCTGAGCAATCCAATCACGCATTCGAGGCTGCCCTGCGACGGGCGGAAGAGGCGGGTAAACTGAGTCAGCGCGAAGCGGAGCGCCAGGTGAAAGCGTCACACGAAGCTGTTGCCAGAATCGAGGCATCGGTCCGGGCAAGCAGAGAGGCCGTGGACTCAGCAACACGAGCTTCTCAGGAATCCATGGGCAGGGCAGAGGAGGCCGAACGTGCAGCACGCGAGGCAGTGAGACGAACCGAAGAAGTAACTGCCTCGGCAACCAGATTGGCCGATGACGCACTCAAAGTAGCAGGAGAGGCTTCGGCACGTGCTGAAGAGATAGAGAGATTCACTGCGGAAGCGGCCGAGGAGGCGCGGCATCTTGCGCAAGAAGCGACCAGGCGTTCCGAGGAATCCAGTGCTGAAGCGTTGCGGACTGCAGAGGAAGCGAAGCTCGTGGCCCGGGAGGCTGCGGAGGCTTCGGTCAAGGCCGCGCGGGACATCGTGATCACGACCTCCAGGGTTCTGCAGGAAGCGATTGCCAAGGCCGAGGAGACGACCAAGGCCGCCCGAAAGGCCTCGCGTGCAGCCATGAAAGTATTTGAAGACGCCTCAGCGAGCGCAGCAGCAGCACATCCGGAACCCGAGGAAAGCGTCCAGAAGCCCCCGTCCAAGCAGTTCGCAGAGGCAATGAATCGTTTCGACCAAGAGGAATCAAAGGCAAGACCACAGCCGCGCGACGGCCGGCCAGACATTCATTCCAGGCTTCAGTTCCTGGCGAAGATGTACGCGACCGACAAGGAACAGCCATTCAATAAGCCGGATAGTCCAGACGACGAATAATCGGCACGCTTTCGGGAAGTACCACCTGCGGCCTGCCGGAATAAGTACTCAACGCCAGGATATGTATCGGGAGGAGAACCAGGATGCCAAACGAAGAGGAATCCAAAGTCCAAGCAGCAGCCCCAGAGCCTCAGAACGCGGAGCCAAAGAAGCCTCCCAAGGTCGGAGAGCCCACAATCGATCTGCTGGACGAGACCCAACAGCGCGCGGCGGCAGCGTACGTCGCCTACGTTGAAGCCGAGCGTCAACTCGAGAGAGCGTACAAGGAACAGGAGGCGAGAGCGGAAAAGGCTTACTCCGATGCGCTGGAACAGGCACGAAGAGAGAGTCAGGATACCATCTCGCAAGCACGAAAATCCTACGAAGGGTCCCTTGCCAGCGCAAGGAAAGCGATGGAGGATGGCATCGCCAAGGCCAGGCAGGCCTTTGAAGACAGTTCTGCGCATATGCGCAAAGCGCATGACGAGAACCTCGTGCAGGCCAAGAAGGACTACGATGAAACAGTCGCAACCGCTATGAAGAATAGAGACGTGTCCGAGAACAAGGCGCGTCAGGCTCACTCCGAGGCAATGGCGCATACGTGGAACGTGTTCACCAAGGCACGTCGCTAATCTGACGGAAACGGCAAGAAGAAAGGCCCTCGGCTGGTGTAGTGCCGGGGGCCTTTGTCATTACTATGGAACGCGGTAATAGCAGTTCTAAAGAAGAACCGGAATCTCGTCGAAGGATTCCTCAAGTCTCCTTGTCTGATATCCGAGACCCTTCTTCGCTTTCATCACAGAAATCAAATCGATCGCCTTGGTGAAGTAGTCACTGACCTTGCGAACACTTGCGATCTCAGACATCACGATCGTCACATCAACCTGCCGACTGTCACGAGGATAATCTCCGCTTCTTATGAGCGCGTTTGGCGCGAGATGACGAAGATTGTCCCCCAGCTGCTTCATCACATCCATGCTCATCTCTTTCGCTGGTGCTGTGAGCAGGTAAAGTGCCCTGCCAACATCAGCCGCGTCGATAGTCATCGACAATTCACTGATAGCCTGGTCCATAGCATGTACGCTACGGCTGGTGTCACTCATCTTATCGCGGAAGTCCCGCTTCGGGCCACAGAACGGAAGGCGACGCTCCAGCCTGGAACTGCCACCACCGATAACTGTCCAACCGGTAAGAGTCTGCATGATGTCACCAGCGTCCAGTGTTTTGGCGCCAACGTACTTCCTGTTGGTCTCTTCACCTGCACACAGGACATTATAGAAAGGCTCTACCACGCGGGCATTGATCGAGTTGAGATTATTCTCAGCTGGCGCGTCCTTCTTCACGTAGCGCTGATTATCCACGAGGAAGACCGCATCAGCCACCAGGTATGTGGACTTCAGACATGTAGCCGTGTTGTAAATAGTCCGCGTCTCCGTAGTTTCCTCCTGCCGGAAAGGCAGCACCACCACATCGTACACGGGTTTACCAATATAGCGTTCCTTCAGGTGCTTCGTCAGTACGCCGATCGCACCGGATCCTGTGCCGCCCGCGGCGCCGGCACAGAGCAGAAATGCATCCGTCTCATAGAAACCCTCGGCAGTCCGAATCGCATCGACGATCTTATCGACATCTTCATTCGCGATCTCGGCACCGAGTTCACTTATCTTCCCAACACCATGTCCGTTCGTCCGCTGTGCGCCGATCAATATCCGGTGTTTGTAGTCCGGCTTGATGGTGCGCAATCCACTTAAGTCAGCGACATCAGTATTGACCGCAAAAACACCCGCCAACGTGTCCATGCCTCTAAGCGCATGTCCTCTCCTGTTGAGTCGAGCAAATCTATCTGCGATGCGTCCGCCGCATTGTCCAAGTCCTATTACCAACAGCTTCATAACGCTATTCTAATGCCCTCCTTCACTAATGTCAACGTACGTGAACAAATTGAACCAATCTGGCCTCAATCGGATACGTGCTGAGAATTCTATGCTCCATCGCTAACAACATACCCAAGAGAGGCCACATGCACGAATCTCCCATATCATAGCCAATCCAAGACGGCTGATGCGAACATCCAACGCATGTAACCCTATATAACGTTCACAAGAGCGGTGTGGTTGCCTCCAATCCGGCAGAAAGACTCCCTGTAACGCCTTAGCGCGGCAGGCAGAAACTCCATTACGTCTGTTGCAATGAGACCATCCTCGCCTTTTTCCGCTGCCGCCAGGTCACCTGCTGCTCCGTGAATCAACGCACCCACCTCAGCTGCATCACGAGGAGATAGTCCCATCCCTGCCATGGCAGCAATAGTCCCGGACAAAACATCGCCACAACCCGCAGTGGCCATGCCAGGGTTGCCGGTCAGATTCAATGAAACGGGTCCATCCGTTCCTCCGATAAGAGTACTGGACCCTTTCAGCAGCACCGTCACTCCAAGTTTCCGGACAGCCTCCTGCACCGCAAGCACTCTGTCCTGTTCAATGCAAGCAACCGTAGTGTGCAACAGACGGGCCATCTCGCCCGGGTGAGGCGTCAGGATCGTTGGCGCCGTGCGTTCGCAGACACAGGAGGGATCCCCGGCCACAGCCGTAAGTCCATCTCCATCGATCAGGACAGGCACAGGAACCTTCGATACGATTCTGCGCACCAGTTCCTGTGTCTCCTGGTTGACCGAAAGCCCCGGCCCGATAACGAGTACGTCGGCACGTTCTCCAAGCTGACATAGCAACTCCAGATTAGAGAATGCCGCCGTTCCTTCGTTGGTTTCCTGTAATGCTATCATCACAGCTTCGCTGGTGTGACTTCCAAGTATCAAGACAAGGGATTCCGGCACTGCGAGGCGTGCGTAGCCCCCTCCTGCCTTCAGGAACGCTCTAGCAGCCAGAACAGGAGCACCCAGGTATGAGCGAGCACCTGCCACGAACAGGACGTCACCATAGCTGCCCTTGTGAGACTCGAGTGGCCGAACGGGCAGAGGGATCGACCGACTGATCTCCACACTTCCCACTGCGCCATATAGAGATGGAGGAAAGGATATGTGCGACACATAGAATCTGCCACACAATTCCCTCCCCGGAGGCAGAAGGTTCCCTCTCTTTGGCAGACCAAAAGACACGGTGCATGTAGCCCTTAGCGCCACGCCTGGAGTTGCTCCAGTGTCGCCGTTCACACCCGATGGGATATCGACCGCCAGTACAGGAAGGTTTGACGCATTGACTCGCTCAATAACCTCCGCATACAGTCCTTCAGGGCTTCGGAAGAGCCCGGTACCAAAGATGGCATCGATCACTACATCACACGACCGCTCAAGACAGAGTTCTTCGGCACTGTGAATGCGTTGAAGAGGAACATCTGCGCGTACGACTGCCTCGAAGTTACTGCGTGCAGCGCCCCGCATACTATACCCATCCGTCAACAGATAGGCCTTCACCCTTGCACCAAGTGAGTACAGCTTCCGTGCGACCACTAATCCATCCCCGCCATTGTTCCCACCGCCACACAGCACTGCGAAGCGACTGCCCGAAATATCGAATTCCCTCTTCACAACCTCATATACAGCCTGTCCCGCGTTCTCCATCAGAATGGCCTCAGACAGGCCATAGTCCTCTACGGCTCTCCGGTCACACTCACGCATTTCCTGCACTGTGCAGACTCTCATTGCCCGTACCTCCACGATGGCAGACTGGTGAAATGGTCGATGACATAGATTCGAGTCACGTAGTATGACACTCAGATGACTTATCACATTCCGGTTCGACTCCGCTCCCACCGCAGAACGTCTTGCGCTATGCAGACGGTGCACACAGGTCGCCACGAGTGTGCGCTGACGAGAGAAGGAAACCGGAACACCACCATTCCCGACACATCATCACTATATCCATAGTGGCCCTAAGGTGCAACAGATGAAGCGGCGCGCCGCCGACAACAGACTGGAGCCGGGAAACGGCCATACTGGGAATCCTACTCCGCGATACAAAGACCTGATAGGGGGGAACCCTCATCGAGAGATCATGATCATATCTCGCCGTCGTCCGCCCCTCGCACTTTCGGCGTCATTGCTCCAACCCTGACGGCGAGGTATAGAAACGGAGTGTCCAGCAGAGCAATGATCCACTTCAGCAGATACGTCGTCGCCAGTATCTGCAGCCACGTTGTCGGCTCAAACAGGCCCCACAACGCGACGAAGCAGAACAGCAGGGAGTCTATGGCTTGCGACACCATAGTGGAGACACAGTTTCGAAGCCAGAGATAACGCCCCTGTGTCTTCTTACGCAGGAAGTGAAATGCCACGATATCGTGGTGCTGCGATACCAGGTATGCGATCAAGCTTCCGGCCGCAACTCGCGGCAGAAGACCAAAAATCGTAGACAGAGAATCATGCGCGAAATCCTCCGGTCCGGGGACGAACCAGAGAGCGAACTGCATCCACACAACCGTCAGTGCCATCGCAGTGAAGCCAATCCATACACACCTCCGTGCCTCGCGCTTCCCATACAATTCACTCAATACATCGGTCGACAAGAATACGGTACCGTACAAGACGTTACCGAGAGTAGCCGTCAGTCCGAATAGCACTACTGTCTTTGTAACCTGAATATTGGCAACAATAACTGCCGCAACAACGAGCGCATAGAGGCCGGGGCGTCCAAACACCCTGATCACAAGCACCGCAAGGCTCAGCGTCACCAAGGCGAAGATGAACCAGAGCAGGTTGTTATGAGTGAAGATTATGTCGTAAATCACACTGCCTGGACCTGCATTCATTCGTCGTAGTCTTCGTCCGCAAAACGCTGCTACCCCGTTTCTGGCTGAGGCGCTCAGCCTCATCCACACACCGGTAGCGCTGCCGGAACTCATCACGGAATGACTCAAACCGGCCAACATCTATGGCTGTCCCGATGTCCTGCATCAATCGCTGGAAGAAGCTGAGGTTGTGAATGGTTGCGAGCCGATAAGCCAGCAGCTCATCACACTTGAACAAGTGGTGCAAGTAGGCCGACGAGAACGTACGGCATGTATAACAGGCACATTCCGGGTCGATAGCAGCCCATTCTGACTTAAGCGATGAGTGCTTAACGCTGTAGCGACCGTCACGGGTGTAGACAGCGCCGTTTCGCGCGACACGAGTTGGCAGGACACAGTCAAACATGTCGATGCCACACCAGACAGCCTCCACGATGTCCTCCGGAGAACCCACTCCCATGAGGTAGCGAGGCCGATCAATCGGAAGTATTGGGACTGTCTCACGCAAGACCCTGTACATCACTTCTTTCGGTTCACCGACACTCAGACCACCAACCGCGTAGCCTGGAAAGTCCAGTGTCCCGAGGGTTCTGGCGGACATCTTGCGTAGTTCGGTATCGCCACCGCCCTGAACAATAGCGAACATAAGTTGATCATTACGCTGTTTAGCCGAAAGGCAGCGTTCTGCCCACCTGTGTGTCCGATCCAGTGCCTGACGCAATCGCGCCCCCTCCGAACCTCCGGCCGCCACATCATCCAGCACCATAATGATGTCCGCTCCCAATCCCTCTTGTATTTGCACGGACTTCTCCGGTGTAAGGCGGTGTTCACTCCCGTCGATATGGGAGCGAAACGTAACTCCCTCGTCATCGATAGTCCTGAGAGAAGCCAGACTGAAGACCTGAAACCCACCACTGTCAGTGAGAAGTGCCCTGTCCCACGCCATGAACTCATGCAGACCGCCAGCTTCACGAACGATCTCCACTCCCGGGCGAAGGTACAGGTGATACGCATTGGCAAGCAGCACTTGGAACCCAATGCCGTGAAGATCATCGGGCGTCAATGACTTGACCGTCGCCTGGCTCCCTACGGGCACAAAGACTGGAGTCCTGATGGTCCCGTGAGTTGTTTCCAGATGACCCGTACGTGCCCCTGACACAGGACAGCGTTGAGCGGTACTGAAGTGATGTGCTGCGATCTCGAGGGCCCCCTGCAGCAAGTATACCATCCCTACTCGACCCTGAATCTGTACCCCACGGACACCCCGGGCTCGATACAACCGCAAGTCAGGATTCTAATAGTTGTGCTGTGCTACAGAAGCAATGTCCTCCGCAAGTCGCGTTACCCAGTTGCGCTTCGTATTGCGATCATGCGTTGCCGAAGACCGACATTTGTGTCTCTTCGCAGTACCCGCATGAATCCATCGTACCAAAAGACTCTGGGTTCCAAGACGGTACTGCTGTCAAGCGCTTCCAGGAGTGTTGACTTGGTGGCACGCAGGATACCGACCGAGCAAAGCTCCAGTCACGGATTACGGCGTGCTAAGGTGCTACCGAAGCTGAAGCTGCGGCATGGTATACTCGAGCCGGGGGCGACCACATGAACGAGAGGCGTCACATTCGCGAGCGCGTCGAATCTCTTCGGAAGACTCTGAACTACCACAATTATCGCTACTACGTACTGGACGCGCCAGAAATCAGTGATGAGCAGTATGACCGACTTCTCGAAGAACTCAGGCAGCTTGAACACG
Source organism: Dehalococcoidia bacterium (assembly GCA_007129495.1). GTDB lineage: Bacteria > Chloroflexota > Dehalococcoidia > GIF9 > AB-539-J10 > SKVJ01. The sequence goes on from SKVJ01000015.1 coordinate 9,299, forward strand.
AAAACCCTGATCTAATCACCTCAGATTCCCCAACCCAGCGCGTGGGAGCGGCTCCGGTAGAAACTTTCGGCGTCATCGAACACCGTGTGCCACTTCTTAGCCTTTCCAACGCCTTCACCGCGGATGAACTGAGGGCCTGGTGGAAGCGAACCTCGGATCACCTTGGTACAAGTGAATTCGCTACTGTATGCGAGCCAAAGATTGACGGGCTGGCAGTCGCTCTCACCTACATCAACGGGCGACTCTCCACCGGGGCAACGAGAGGCGACGGCTTTCGCGGCGAGGACATCACGCAGAACTTGCGGACAGTGAGGAGCATACCTCTTTCAGTGTCTGGCGGCGCCCCTCCACGTTTCGAAGTCAGGGGCGAGGTCTATCTTCCCAAGAGTGGCTTCAAGAAGCTGAATGAGCGCAGGGCGGCGCAAGGACTTCCGTTATTCGCCAATCCGCGAAACGCTGCATCCGGTTCAGTGAGGCAGCTCGATCCGGCAATCACCGCGGAGCGACCACTCGATATTATCGTCTACGGCCTTGGCTGGGCCGAGGGTACATCCCTGCCCTCCACCCACTGGGAAATGATGAAAGTGCTGCGGTCTCTCGGCTTCAAGACAAATCCGCTCATCACCCTCGCCAGTTCACTTGAGGAGGCGCAGAGAGTATACGATCGCTGGGTTCAGCAACGAGATGATTGGCGATTCGAATCCGATGGCATGGTGGTGAAGGTCGATTCCCTTCGTATGCAGGACGAATTGGGGAGCGTTGGCCGTGAACCCCGCTGGGCGATCGCCTTCAAGTTCCCCGCCGTTCAGGGCACCACGAAACTGAAAGACATTGGAATCAACGTCGGACGGACCGGTAGCCTCAATCCTTATGCGATTCTCGAACCAGTCCAGGTAGGAGGCGTGGTCATCAGCAGGGCGGCACTTCACAACGAGGAAGACATTCATCGAAAGGACATTCGCATCGGAGACACTGTCATTATCCAGCGTGCAGGAGATGTTATCCCGGAGATAGTTGGACCGGTAACGAGTCTACGTACAGGAGAGGAACGCGAATTCAGCATGCCGATGTCATGTCCCGTGTGCGGTTCTGATGTCCAGAAGCCTGAAAGTGAGGCGGTGCACAGATGCACCAACGCGGCCTGCCCGGCACAAGCCCTTGAGCGCATCAAGCATTTCACGGGCAGAGACGCGATGGACATCGATGGTCTCGGGGAAAAGCTGTGCGCGGCGCTGTTCAGCGCGGAACTGATAAAGGATGTGGCAGATATATACTACCTCACGAAACAAGATTTGTTGAAGCTGGATAGGATGGCGGAGAAAAGTGCGGCAAACATTATTTCTGCGATACGAAGCAGCAAAGAACGACCCCTTAGCAGACTTATCTTCGCGCTCGGCATACCACATGTAGGACAGGAGTATGCGGAGCTTCTCGCCCGCCGCTACGAGAGTATCGATAGCCTGGCAGCGGCCTCCACAGAGGAACTTGCTTCCCTGCATTCGATTGGGCCCAAGATCGCCGAAAGCATTGTCGCCTTCTTCGGCCAGAGCCGGAATCTCGAGATAATGCAGAAGCTGCGCCAAGCCGGGGTCAGACTATCCAGGCACCGGGACGCAGCAAGTCCGGTCAAAACCCAATCATTGGACGGTCTTACATTCGTCTTCACGGGGAAGATGGAGCGGTTCTCTCGACCGGAAGCTGAAGCTCGTGTAAGGGAACTCGGTGGGCGAGTCACACAGGATGTCAGCAGAAGAGTCTCATATCTAGTGATGGGAGATGAGCCCGGATCCAAAGCTTCAAGAGCCCGGGAGCTTGGCGTCAGCGTGATTGATGAGGCGGAGTTTCTGCGGTTACTGGGCGATGGCTAGGAGTGCGGGTTGATTTCCGTCACAATATCCTGAAGGAGCGTGGAGAGGTAATCAGGAAGCTCATCAGGGCGGTCGTATCGCACCTCCTCGACCTCATTACCTGCTTCGGGAACTCCACCGGTTATCTTGACAAGGTAGCTCACGACAAGCATGTCCCCGTACACTTCCGCATCCTCTCGACGCATCACACGTACGAGTCTCTGAATCTCACCAGTCACACCTGCTTCCTCCTCCAACTCCCGCAGACACGCATCCTCTGCAGACTCCCCACTTTCAATGAACCCTGATGGGCAACCCCAGAAGCCCTTCATGGGAGGGATTCCTCGCTTGATAAGAAGGAAGTGCCCTTCATTGAAGGCGATAGCAACCACGACAGGAAGGGGATTCTCGTAGCGGATGAAACCGCACGAAGGGCAGTACCTGCGGATCCTGCCTTCGACCATTCCTTCCGAAAGAGGTACCGCACAGTTGGGAGAGAATCGATACGGTTTCGGCGACATCGATTTATTAACCCCCAGGATACGCGGCGCCCGGAAGGCACCCGGCTATCGTCCAGAAATAGTATACTCGCCTGCATTCTGCCGCAATCGAACACGAGAGAGCAGAACCACACCAGCCGAACAGGGGAAACCCGTGGTATCCTTTGTGTGGGTTTGAGACTCAACCACTCTCCTGTTGCCCCGACGCGGACCCGAACTATAGGACAAAATTGCGGGGTTCGACCTGCATGACCCGGAATCAGAATGGATGCGTATCTTGATATCGAAACCACCGGACTGAGTCCGTTCGGGGATGCCATCACCGTCGTCGGAGTATGCCGGCAAGAGTCAAATGGTTTGGCATTCAAGCAACTGGTGGGCCCGGAGGTCACCCTCGAAAACGTCACGAGCCTCCTTGCCGGGGTGAAGACCCTGTACACGTATAACGGTGCACGGTTCGACCTGGTATTCCTGAAGTCCCAACTCAGGCTGGAACTGGATCCGTCACTTGCCCATCGAGACCTGATGTATACCTGCTGGGACCGCGGTCTCTACGGTGGATTCAAGGCAGTAGAACGATACCTTGGTATAAGAAGGACTGTCCAGGGAGTGTCAGGCCGACAGGCAGTCGAACTATGGTGGCGCTACATCCGCAAAGGCGACAATGAAGCACTGCAGTTGCTCCTGCAATACAACGAAGAGGATGTTCTTAACCTTAAAGCCCTGAAGGAGAAGCTCGGCATCGACTGAAGCCATGTCAGCGAAGGAAATGAGGATTATCGACTTCCATACTCACGTGGTACCTCCCTGGGTGATAGAGGAGAGAGAGTCACTCTCAACCAGAGATGCCTGCTTTGCCATGCTCTACTCTCATCCAACATCGAAACTGGCTACCGCGGAAGATCTCCTTCAGAGCATGGACGAGGCGGGGGTATCGATGTCGGTCGTGCTGAATATAGGCTGGATGAGTCACGATCTTTGCGTACGTACCAATGACTACCTGATCGAATCATCTGTTAAACGGCCCGGGCGCATCATTCCGTTCTGCATGGTCCAGCCCACCGACGTGGACCTCGCCCTTCGGGAACTCGAGAGATGCGCAGCAGGCGGCGCCCGGGGAATCGGCGAACTGAGACCCGACATACAGAACTACTCCCTGGCGGACACCAATCTGCTGACTCCTCTTATGACCCTCGCCGCTGATCACGGAATGGTATTGCTCACGCACGTTTCTGAACCCGTAGGACATGCATACCCGGGCAAGGGCACGATTACTCCAGAACAGCCATACGCCCTGGCGGAGGCTTTTCCGCAAGTCACTCTCGTCTGTGCACACTGGGGTGGCGGACTACCGTTCTACTATCTCATGCCAGAGGTCCGGAAGACGCTGTCCAACGTCTACTTCGATACAGCGGCGACGCAGTACCTTTATTCCCCGGAAGTGTTCCGGATAGTTTCGCAATTGACGGGAGAGGGGCATGTAGTATTTGGCTCAGATTTCCCCCTGATCCCGCAACAACGCGCACTGAACGACCTCTGGTCGGCACCACTCTCCGAGGAGGCACAACTCGAAGTGCTTTCGGCCAGCGCACATCGGATGCTGGCCAACAGAGGGGGAACGCATCATGTCTGATACCACACTACGCGCCTTTATTGCCATCGAGCTGCCAGACGACATCAAGACTCACCTCCATACAGTCATACAGAATCTGAGACAACGAGTTGCAGGGCCGGACATCAAGTGGGTAGCACCCGAGAGTATTCATCTGACATTGAAATTCCTCGGCCATGTGCCGACTTCCAGGGTCGAAGAGTTTCAGCAGAGCCTCGGCGATATCTGTACAGCTACCCCTCCAATGTGGCTTGCCATCCAGGCACTCGGGGGGTTCCCTTCGACCAGGACGCCCCGCGTTATCTGGGCAGGGCTTGGTGGCGATATCGAACCTCTGGCGTTGCTGGCTGAGAGGATTGACGTCGCATTCACCGAGCTGGGCTTCCCGAAGGAAACCAGAGCTTTCACGCCTCACCTCACTATCGCCCGAATTCGGCAGGAAGCCACGCGTGAAACGCGAACCGCTCTCGGGGCAGCCCTCGCTGAGGCACACATAGCGAGAGGAATTGAATTCAGAGCCGTCGCTGTGAGCCTGATGAGAAGTCAGTTGCTTCGCAGTGGGGCTGTGTACAGCCGCTTGGCCAGTCACTCTTTCGACTCATCATCGAAACCCGATTGACTCTCGAAGTCGGCTTGCGGGCGAAATGGGCCTGATATATACTTCAGGTAGATTAGGTTTGGGAGGTGGATACCTTGGAGAATTCTCCTTTCCCCAAGTGCCTGAAGTGCGACAAAGGTGATCTCGTTCCTCTGTCTGACTTCGGAAGCCAAGGTGCATCTATTCACTACAAGGCATGGGTGTGTACCAATTCCGACTGCGGGTTTAATCTGAAGATCAGGAACGGTGAGGTATATCTCAACGAGCCGATTCTTAGCGGTGAGCTTCGGGCCCGGAGTCATTAGGAAACACAGGCTCAAGCAACAGTGGTTTGCGTCAGCGGCATAGTCGGTTTGGCGCTGGACTGTCTATTCCCCCGGATATGCGTGGGATGTGGCAGGCTTGGTGCCTATATCTGTGTGAAGTGCGAGGCGCAGATGCCACTGCTGTCGGGGCCCCTATGCCCCCGTTGTGGTCAACCTCAGCCAAGCGGGATGGCATGCCCGGACTGCGCCAGGTCGTCGAGTCCCATCTCATCCATCCGTTCGGTTTTTCGATTCGAGGGAATAATCCGCACCGCCATTCACGATTTGAAGTATCACAACGTCAGGGCGATAGCGCCAACTCTGGCAGGGTACCTTGTATCAGTCGTACCCAGCAATCTGGGTGCATGTGATCTCATCCTATCAGTGCCGTTGCATCCGGCACGTTACAAGCATCGCGGCTACAACCAGGCAGCACTGCTTGCGGGTGAACTGGGCCGAATTCTAGGCATTCCGGTGTCTTCAGTTTCACTTGAGAGAACACGGGAAGGAAGCACTCAGGTCCGTACAAGAAGCCTGGAAGAACGACGGCGGAATGTCACGGATACCTTTGCCTGCACTGACATATTCATTGCGGGCAAACGAGTTATGCTGGTAGATGACGTCTGTACAACAGGGGCCACTCTCGAGTCCTGTGCTGCCGCCCTCAAGAGTGCTGGAGCGCTCGATATCTGTGGGCTGACAGTCGCCCGGGAAGTGTAGAGTTTAAGGGAGGTTCATATGGAATTACAGGTTCATGCTAAGAACGACACGTCGATATCTCCCTCGATTGAGGAGTACGCAACCACAAGGATCGGCAAGATGGCTCGCTACCTCCCCACTATCAGTAACGGAATGGTGGAGATATCCGAAGAGGGAATCAGGCAGCCTGATCAGCGATTCGTCGTCCAGGTGACCCTCGTTGAAACCAATGGCGTGGTGATCAGGGCACAGGAAAGAGCCGAGGATATGCGGATCGCCATTGACCGCGTGGCTGACGCACTAACTAACCGCATCTTGCGCCACAAAGGTAAGCGCTACAACAAAGGCAATGACACAGTGCGCAGGATGGAGCCAGCGCTTGAAACCGATCAACCGGAACCTGAGCAGCCACGCCGCGTTGTCAAGACGAAACAGTTCACGGTCAAGCCCATGCCAGTTGATGAAGCGATCGAACAAATGGAACTGCTCGGGCACGATTTCTTTCTGTTCGTCGATTCTGATACCGAGAGAGCCAATGTGCTCTACAGAAGAAAGGACGGTGACTACGGACTGATAGAGCAGGCCGCGTAGGGAGTCCCTGCATGGATTATGCCCTGTTCCCCTCGTCGCTCGGGTGGCTAGGAATTGCCGGGTCTGCCAGCGGAATCGTATGCGTCATACTGCCGGCTGAGTCCCGCGACATGATACTGGAGCGCTTGTGTGAACGGCTCAAATCACCGTTGTGTGAAATGCGCGAGCGCGATCCTTCAACGTTCGGTAGTCTACCTTCCCGCCTCGCCACATACATGCGCGGCGAGGAGATCAGCTTTCACGATCCCATCGACCGCACCGGTTGGACACCGTTTCGTTCCCGCGTGTGGGACGCAACGCGCCAGATCCCCTACGGCGAAACCAGGAGTTATTCCTGGGTGGCCGGCGCAATAGGACAGCCACGGGCGTGCCGTGCGGTAGGACAAGCGCTTCACCACAATCCGGTACCCATCCTCGTGCCCTGCCACCGGGTGATAGGCGCGGACAAAGCGCTTACAGGATTTGGCGGCGGAGTGGCTCTCAAGCAACAACTCATCTCGTTGGAGACGGAGTCGACCATCGACCTCAAGTGATGTGGTAGGAGTTATCGGCCAACACGTCACTCAATTGACGTTCGAGTTCGGAATTTAGAGCCACCTTCACCTCGGGCATTTCCATTTCGGCTTTCCTTCCCGATGATGTCGCGATTGAGAGAACTACGAAGTCATCACCCGGATACGCCCTCAGCAACTCAACGACTCGGTGCAGCAGTTCCACATCTGACTGCCGGTCGTCCGTCTCTTTGAGTTCGATGACAATCTCTCTGCGCCTGTCGAGTCGACGAGCACTGCATTGACCCGGAGCGTACCTCTGGGCGTGTTGGCAACTGATCTGAAACTGCCCCTCACGGCCACGTAGCTGCCCTTTTACAATCACCATCGCCCCTTCGACCCAAAGACCCCGGGTATTCTCGTGCAACCGAGGCCAGACCGTCACTTCCACGCTACCCGAAGTGTCTTCCAGGACCGCGATTAGGAAAGGGCGTCCTTCTTTGGTAGCGGATTGCCTGACTGATGCCACCATGCCGGCGACAATAATCTCCCGTTCCAGGAAGTCCTGTCCCAGCATGCCGCAGCGGGCCGAGATGAAGCCGTCCATTTCTTCCTGGAAGGCCTCCGCCGGATGAGGAGAGAAACGGACGCCCGTCAGTTCTCGTTCCCACGTTACCTTCTCACGCGCAGATACTTCAGGAATTCCGGTCCCGAGGTCCAGTTCAAGCCCCTCAGGCACCTCTGCCATTACGTCGAATAAGGATGTCTGCCCGGAATCACGTGTGCGCTGCTCAGATTGCGCCATTGCTACAATGCGATCCAACGATGCCAGCAAGGCCGACCTCGCACCGAGGCAATCCAGTGCTCCCACACGGATCAGGCTCTCCACAACCTTCTTAGTGGCTCCTTTCGCACCCACCCGCCGGCAGAAGTCCCCAACTGTGGTAAACGGCTCACCACTTCGGCGTCCATCGAGAATCGCGTTGATCGGTCCCGCGCCAACATTCTTGACCGCAGCAAGGCCGAACCGTATCGCCTGCCCGGATTCGGCGTCTTCTATGGTGAACCCTGCTCCGCTCCGGTTCACGTCCGGTGGAAGAATCCTGATGCCCATCTTTCGGCATTCCTCTTCCGCAAGGGCGATCTTGTCGCTGTTATCGAGATAGGTGTTCATGAAAGCAGAGATGTACTCGACCGGGTAGTTGGCTTTCAGATAGGCTCCCCGGTATGCCACGAGCGCGTAGCTGACACTATGCGCCTTGTTGAAGGCATATCCCGCAAATGGCTCGATCAGCGCGAATATCTGTCTCGCCAAGGATTGGTCGATTCCGTTCGCTACCGCACCGGCTACAAAGGTTTGTTCCTGTTCCCTCATCACCTCGGGTATCTTCTTTCCCATGGCCTTGCGGAAGATGTCCGCCTGCCCCATCGAATACCCGGCCAATGTCTGAGCAATGAACATCACCTGTTCCTGGTACACGATAACGCCGTACGTCTCTTCAAGTATCCGTTCCAGTGCTGGATGAGGATAGCGGACTGGTGACACTCCTTGCTTCGACCGTATGAAGCGATCGATCTGCTCCATAGGACCAGGTCTATACAGTGCGACCATAGCAGATATATCAGCAAACACGGACGGCTTCAACTCCTGCAGGTACCGCCGCATGCCTTTGCTTTCGAGTTGGAAGATGTCGCGAGTCTCACCCGAGGCCAACAGTTCAAAGGTCTTTCGGTCATCCAGCGGGAGAAGGCTGAAATCGATCTCTACGCCGTGGCGCCTGCTGATCGAATCCTGAGCCTTCGCAAGAATAGTCAGATTTGAGAGTCCAAGGAAATCCATCTTAAGCAGACCCAACTTGGCGATATTCCACATGTGAAATTGCGTCATCAGGCCCTGTTGGCCCGACTTGCCGAGCGGTTGCAGCGGTGTATGCCGCACGAGCGGATCGCGGGAAATCACCACCCCTGCCGCATGCGTGCTCGAATGACGAACAAGCCCTTCGATCCTGCGTGCCGTGCTCACGAGCCGCCTTACGTCATCATCATCCTCATACATCAGGTGAATCTCAGGACTCTCCGCTACTGCACGCTCCAGCGTGATGGTCAATTCCTGCGGTACGAGGCGAGCTATTCTATCCACCTGGCTGTACGGCATGCCGAGCGCACGTCCTGCGTCACGGAGAGCCCCCCGAGCTCCCATCGTTCCGAATGTGATGATCTGCGCAACGTGGTCGGTACCATACCTCGCATTGACGTAGGAGAGCATTTCGTCCCGCCGATCATCCTGAAAATCGAGGTCGATATCGGGCATTTCGCTTCGCTCAATGTTGAGGAAGCGTTCAAAGACAAGACCATAGTCGATTGGATCAATGTCAGTTATCGAGAGACAATAGAGGACCAGGCTTGCCGCTGCACTTCCGCGAACACCGTAATAGATGCCATTTTGCTTGGCGTAGGACACGATATCCCATACAACCAGGAAGTAATCGGCAAATTGTGTTCGCTCTATAACGTCGAGTTCGTGCTGGAGCCTTTGTTCCAGTTCAGGAGTGGGGTAGGGAAACCTCTGCCGGAATCCGTCCCAGCAGAGGAATGCAAGATGCTCCTCTGCGGACCGTCCTTCCGGTAACGGCACCTCAGGAAGATGCAGTTTGTTGAAATCGAGTTGAACGTCACAAAGTTCGGCGATCCGCACAGTGTTCTCAATTGCTTCAGGGAGGTCTTGGAACAGTTCTGCAACTTCCTCGGGGCTCCGAAGATAGAAGAAGTCACCCGCCATCTTGAGGCGTTTCTCGTCCTGTACCAGTGCGTTGGTCTGCACACACAGCAGAAGGTCGTGAGCCTCAGCATCAGCCTGCTCCACGTAGTGCACGTCGAAGGTAGCGACAAGCGGAATTCCGAGTCTTCGGCCAAGTGCGACAAGCTCGGGATTCGCCACTTCCAGGTCGTGAATTGGATGCCGCTGCAACTCTATGTAGTAGTCGCCGAATAGATCCCGGTACCACAAGGCAGCAGCCTCAGCATCAGTCACCCGGCCTTCCAGAATTAATCTGACCAACTCACCGCTGGCACATCCTGACAGCGCGATGAGACCATCGTGATGCTCTTGGAGCAGCGCCCGGTCAACTCGTGGCTTGTAGTAGAAGCCCTCGGTGTGGCTCCGGGTAACCAGTTGTATAAGGTTATGGTATCCTTTAGTATTCTTGGCCAGGAGAGTCAGGTGAAAGGGATTGCGGTTCGAAGCGTCCCGGATTGTCCTATTCGACTCAGCCACATAGACTTCGCAGCCGAGAATCGGCTTCAGGCCGGCGGTTCGGGCAGCTGTATAGAAGTCGATTGCCCCATACATGCTCCCGTGGTCGGTTATGGCGATACTCGCCATACCCTGGTCCTTCGCACGGGAAATGAGTTGCGGAATACGACACATCCCGTCAAGAAGGCTGTATTCGGTATGGACGTGAAGATGAACGAAGGCCGAAGCCATCGAGGCGATTATACCATGGGGTCAAGACTTGCCACCTGAATCAGGACCACGGCAGGTAACGCCACCGGCCTTGCGTTTCGCGAACCTCCTGTTGCTCGTTGCTGTGCCCATCCTCCTGCTCACCACTGCAATTAGAGTTGAGATGAATAGCATCGGACTTTATGAGCGTGGATTTCGGGTCTACTCCGTGACCGACAAGACAGGATTAGGACAGGAGCAATTGCACTCTTCTGCGGTAACACTGATCCGCTACTTCAATTCGTTTGAGGAGAGTCCCCAGATGACGGTTATCGACATCAGTGGGACGGAATTCGACCTCTACCATGATTACGAACTCATCCATCTTGAGGACGTAAAGGGTCTGTTTGCGCTGAACTCAGTCCTTCAGTCAGCTTCCCTACTGCTAGTCGTACTACTGGTACTCGCAGGCGTCGCTTTCGGTCACAGACGTAAGGTATGCCGAGGTTTGAGGAACGGCGCAATCACGACCCTTGCGCTCCTCACAGTTACTGGCTTGGCATTCGTTGCCGACTTCGACTGGATGTTCGTCGCCTTCCACTTAGTGGCGTTCGACAATCCATTCTGGCAACTCAATCCCCTGACGGACTACCTGGTGATGCTATTTCCACTCGGCTTCTGGCAAGACATGTTTATTTTCGCGGGCGCCGGAACAGGTCTGATGGCTGGAACGATCTGCGCAGTGACGATCCATTGTTCACGCAACCGGGCAACCACTACATGATCCTACCACCCCAATTCGCCAGGACCGTGATGTATAATGGCAGTCTCGGAGCCTGTACTTACGCAATATTGGAGCGCGCATGACCGATTTCAAGCCCGTCGTAGTGAAACAGCAATCCTCGGGGACCTATCCGCCATACATACCCAGTCTCACTGTTCCACGTGAATACACTGACATCATCCTGGAGTGGGACAACCCGAGTCACGTTGCGGTCATCACTCTCCACCGGCCTGCAGTTCAGAACGCTCTGAACCCCACCCTGATAGAAGAGATTATCGATGCAGTGCGTCTCATCGAAGACAATGATGCCCTGAGTTGTGTGATATTACGTTCTTCAAGCGAGCACTTCTGCTCAGGAGGAGATTTCCATGCCTTTGCCAGCAAAGATCTGCTGACACAACGATGGTACTTCGAATTGACCCCCAAGATGCTCACCGTCATGATGAATTCGACGGTTCCTGTGATTGGAGCCGTTCGAGGCAATTGCTGCGCCCTCGGTGTAGCTATAGCCGGAGGATGTGATATCGTGCTCGCTGCTGATACCGCAAGCTTCCTCCTGCCCGGAGGAGGCGTAGGTTTCGGATGCTTCACTCCTACTGCTGGTGCTTACAAATCAGTGAACCGCAAGCGCATGATGGAGCTCCTGCTTACGGCCAGGCCCTATTCAGCCGACTGGGCACGAGAAGCAGGGCTCGTGAATCATGTGTACCCGGATGCCGACCTTGACGCAAAGGCATGGGAAATGGCCACCACCATAGCCTCCAACGCACCCCTGGTGGTGAGATGGTCAAAGCAATTCTTCTATCACATCCAGGAGATGGAACAGCGCCAGGCTTTCAGATATGGTACGGACCTCATTACAATGCAGTCCCTGACTCGAGATGGCTACGAAGGACAGAACGCTTTTCTCGAGAAACGAAGGCCTTCCTGGCAGGGCCGCAAAGGTGGCAGTGTTCGGGGCGATGTTCACACACCGGAAGAGGAACACGTTTGGCAAGTCGGCAAGGAGACACGCCGCAGGTAGAGGTCGTTCGCGTCATTGATGACGCGCCTCACCCACAGGCGGAAGGAACAGGAAAGATAGAATGACAACAGACAAACAGAAAGCCGTGGAACTGGCTATCGAGCAGATTGAACGCGAGTTCGGCCGAGGCTCCCTGATGCGGCTTGGAGAGAGCGCCAAGCAGAAGATCGATGTGATACCAACCGGTTCACTTTCACTTGACATCGCACTGGGAGTGGGCGGTATCCCGCGTGGGCGTGTGACCGAGATATTTGGTTCAGAGTCGTCGGGCAAGACTACGCTCGCACAACACATCATCGCGGAAGCTCAGAAAGCCGGGGGGACTGCGGTCTATATCGATGCGGAAAATGCACTCGACCCCACGTACGCAGCGGCATGCGGTGTCGATATCGATGCGCTCCACATATCCCAGCCCGACACTGGAGAGCAGGCTCTCGAGATAGCCGAACGTCTTGTCCGAAGCATGGGAGTCGATATCATAGTTGTGGACAGCGTCGCTGCCCTCGTCCCGAAGGCGGAGCTCGAAGGCGACATGGGCGACTCTCATGTCGGACTTCAGGCACGCCTCATGTCGCAGGCCCTGCGGAAACTGACGTCGGCCATCAACCGCTCCAGGACATCCGTTGTGTTCATCAATCAGCTTAGAGAGAAGGTCGGTATTGTCTTTGGCAATCCGGAGGTCACACCGGGAGGCCGGGCATTGAAGTTCTACAGTTCGGTACGCATCGACCTGAGGCGCGCTGATTCTCTGAAGAAGGGCTCTGAAGTCGTAGGCAACAGAGTTAAAGCACGAATTGTGAAAAACAAGGTAGCCCCACCATTCCGCCTCGCAGAATTCGACATTCTCTTCAGCCAGGGCATAAGCAAAGAAGGTGATCTCATCGACCTCGGCGTCAGTTCTAATCTGATCAAGAAGTCCGGGGCCTTCCTGACATATGGCGACCACAAACTCGGACAGGGCAGGGAGAATGCCAGGGATTATCTCAGGCAGAATGCAGGGGTAGCAGCGGAACTCGAACGTGCTATACGTGACTCGTATCAGCCCTCACCTGGCCCGATTGCCAGCCCCAACATCTCTGAGTCCGACTAGGACTCCGCATGATGAGCCCAGAAGATTCGATGACTTCCCAGTCTGGCAGAGAGAAGGCCCTCGGGAGAGCGTATCGGGTACTGGGTGCCCGACCACGAAGCGAAGAGGAGATGCGCCGTCGACTGCGACATTCCGGAGTGGAAGAGGCAACCATAGAAGAGGTTATCGCTCATCTGAAGAGCGTCAAACTCCTGGATGACCAGACTTTCGCCGCCAACTGGACACAGAGTCGAATGAGGTCCAGACCACGCAGCAAGCGGCTTGTACAGCGCGAGCTGACCGAAAAGGGCGTCTCTAGCGAGACTGCCGATGAAGCGACCCGCGACATCGACGACGATGATACCGCCTTGGCCCTGGCGACACGGCGGGTGGAGTTGCTGCGCGGACTCGACAGAAAGACTCGCATGCGACGCCTGTCCAACTACCTACTCGGACGTGGATTTGGACGTGATACCATCACACGAACTCTCACTGCAGTTCTGAATAATGAGGACCACTCGTAGAAGGGTTCTCCGCATGTTACACTAGCCCACCGATTCTTGGGACTCAAGACCAAATTGAGAAGAGATCATTGTCTGCAGCATCCAGCTGAGTTAGACCAGAGGAGCAGCTTGTATGATTGACTGGGGTTACGCGTTATACATAGCGGCTGGGGGATTTGGGACGGTATTCGTCATCCTCGCGATGCTGGCCGTAATCGTGTGGGCCACTTCAAGGCTTGTGATTCATTTCACCAAAGAGAAGCTTAACCCGTAGGGCTCTGGCCCTCCTGCTCTGCCACAGACTGAGCACACCTGAGGAGGATAAGGCTTGTTTGGCTTACTAGAGAGCGGAATTCATCACTTCTATTGGGGGCATGGACTGATGCTCGCAATAGGCGGCCTGCTCATATATCTCGCAATCACGAAGAAGATGGAGCCCCTGCTCCTCGTGCCGATCGGGTTCGGAATGATACTGGTTAATCTCCCTCTTGGTGGCCTGATGGACCATACCATGAATCTCCAGTCTCCCACATCGGGCACTGTCTTGAGCGTCGAGACTCCTGAGAAAACACGCTTTGGCGAGGATACCGTTCTGATTCAACTCGACACGGGCCCAATTGCGAGTCCGGTCTTTGGCCGTGTAGCCACTTACCTCGTCGCAGCGGGAGATACGGTAGTCGAAGGTGACGTGATTGCCCGTCTCATCACCCAACAACAAACCGATCAGGAAGAGTACGCAACCGAACCTATCGGACTGCTCTCCAGGATCTTCAAATACGGTGTTATGTGGCAGATTCTCCCCCCACTGATGTTCCTCTGCCTTGGAGCCCTGACCGACTTCGGACCCATGTTGGCCAACCCCAAGACGTTGCTCCTTGGCGCGGCGACTCAGTTTGGAGTGTATTTCGCCTTTTTCCTCGCGCTGTTGGTTGGCTTCAACATCCCGGAAGCTGCATCGATAGGTATCATCGGGGGGGCCGAAGGGCCTACAACGATATACGTGACATCGGAACTCGCGCCCGCAATTATTGGAGCAACAGCGGTGGCCTGCTATTCCTACATGGCACTTGTACCGGTCATACTCCCTCCCGTAATCCGCCTTCTTACCACCAGGGAAGAACGGAAGATATACATGAAGCCACAACTGCGCCCGGTAGGACGGACGGAGAAGATCCTGTTCCCGATAGTCACTGCTATTGTGGTCATCCTCTTGGTACCTGCTTCAGCTCCTCTAATGGGTTCATTCATGGTGGGTAACCTCTTCCGCGAGTGTGGGGTTGTTGAGCGACTGACCCATACTGCCCAGACATCGTTCGTGGATATACTTACGATCTTCCTGACACTGGCGATAGGAGCAAGCATGCCGGCTGAGAACTTCCTTCAGCCACGTACGCTCCTGATTCTCATCCTTGGTGTGATCGCCTTTGCCAGCGCAGCAGCCGCAGGTGTCCTGTTGGCCAAGCTGATGAATCTGTTCTCCAAAGAGAAGATCAATCCCATGATAGGCGCAGCAGGAGTAGCCGCTGTTCCCATGTCTGCACGTGTAGTCCAGGTACTCGGTCAGAAGGAGAATCCCAAGAACTTCCTGCTGATGCATGCCATGGGACCGAATGTAGCAGGGGCCATTGGCGCTGCGATTGCCGGAGGCGTCTTCCTGGGCATTCTGGCATGATATGACTAATGCCACGACATCCTGTACAGGTAGAAGGATAATCACAAGGGGGTGAATGATATGGCCGAGACCACCGACGCACGGACAAAGCTACAGCAGCTACAGGAACGGCGGGCATCCATTCTCCGTCATGGTGGAGAGGATAAGATTGAAGCGCAACATACAAAGAACAAGAAGACGGCCCGAGAACGCATATCACTGCTCATAGACGGAGGGTCGTTCGTGGAGTATGGCGCATTCGTGAAGACGCGCTCCACGTATTACGGCCTCGACAAGGCGGACCTCCCCACCGATGGAGTGGTGACTGGTGTCGGTACAGTGAATGGTCGCCACGTTGCGGTGTATGCCCAGGATTTCACCATCTTAGGCGGTTCACTTGGAGAGGCGCATGCTCTCAAGATAGTGAAGATCCAGGACCTGGCGCTGCAGTCCGGCATACCTTGCGTCGCCATGCTTGATTCTGGAGGAGCCCGAATACAGGAGGGAATTGACTCACTCGACGGGTATGGGCGTATCTTCTTTCGTAACTCGCGGTCATCCGGAGTCATTCCACAGTTATCGCTGATCCTGGGACCTACTGCGGGCGGCGCGGTCTACTCCCCAGCACTCACTGACTACGTCATCATGACCCGAAAGACAAGCACCATGTACATCACAGGACCTGCGGTAGTAAAGGACGTTCTATCCGAGGAAGTGTCGCATGAGCAACTGGGTGGCGGCCTAGTGCACAATCAACGGAGCGGCGTCGCCCATTTCCTGGCTAACGATGATGAGGAGGCAATCGCTACGGCCCGAGAGTTGCTCTCCTATGTCCCGCAGAACTTCAGGGAGCTTACTCCCAAAGAGCAGGCTTCGGATCCTGTGGACAAGGAAGACCTGTCACTTAGGGACATTGTTCCTGCAGACGCAAACAAGCCCTACGATATGAAGGACATCATCACGAAGGTCGTCGATGGCAGTCAGTTTTTGGAAGTCCACCGCTTATTCGCACCCAATATTGTGGTGGGGTTTGCACGAATTGGCGGACGCGCTGTTGGTATCATAGCCAATCAAGCGAAATTCATGGCTGGAGTTCTTGACACCAATGCCTCAGACAAGGCATCGCGCTTTATCAGATTCTGTGACTGCTTCAATATCCCTCTGTTGACTCTCGTCGATGTTCCAGGATATATGCCCGGCACCGCTCAGGAGCACGGGGGAATAATCCGCCATGGCGCCAAATTGCTCTACGCATATTCGGAAGCCACTGTTCCCAAGGTAACCCTGATCCTCAGAAAAGCATACGGCGGGGCCTATATCGGAATGTGCTCAAAGTACCTTGGAGCGGATATGGTGCTTGCGTATCCGACTGCCGAGATTGCGGTGATGGGTGCGAGTGGTGCCGCCGAGGTCATATTCGCACGCGAGATCAAGAATGCCGACAACCCTGACGAGGTCCGAGCCGCGCGAATCCAGGAGTATAAGGACCAGTTCTCCAATCCCTACCGGGCAGCGGAGCGTGGTTCTGTGGATGATATTATCGACCCCAAGGATACACGGTGGAGGATTTCACAGGCATTCGACGCACTCGAGAACAAGCGCGAAATCTATCCAGAAAAGAAGCACGGCAATATCCCCCTATAGGTGACCATCGCCCAGCAGAACGGCGGGAACGGCGCACATTCCACGGATAGGATCTCGCACAGGAGCTTGTACTATGGCACAATGCGGTGTAGTTCGAGAGAGGAGAAACGAATAGACATGGCAACAGAGACAATCACTTCCCCTTTACCAGGAAAGATAGTCAGCATCAAAGTATCTCCGGGGCAGGCAGTCGCGGAAGGCGACCTGCTACTCACCATCGAAGCAATGAAAATGGAGAATGAGATTGTGGCTCCCGTCGCCGGGACCGTAGGGACAGTTGCGGTAGCGCCTGAGGAAGCCATTCAGATTGGTGACACACTGGTCACTATAGAAGAGGGCTAACAGCTGTCGTAAACGCGTTCGCCTTGACAGCATATACCCTGAACGCGGTATAGTATGGTGTTCGTGGGCCATTAGCTCAGTTGGCTAGAGCACGGTCCTGATAAGACCGGGGTCTGTGGTTCGAGTCCACAATGGCCCATTTCCATCAGCCTCTTCAATATCAGACCCCCTCATGACCGCCGGAAACGCGAGGACTTTCAGCGCCGTTCTGGGCCGGTCTACTCCCTTCAAGTCACTCTTCCCAAGCTTCGCGCGCCCGCAGATTGTAGCTGTCAAAGAGCTTTCCGGCCAGTTCGTCTATGTCATGCGAGAGTCCGGCTTCATAATACCGGAAATAGCAGTTCTCCGGCGGCGGAGGATCGTTGAGCCGTGTGACAAGCCGTTTGCGCAGATTGGGCACTTTGCCAAGGCGCCAAAGTCTCTTGCCCTGAGGCGTCAAATTGCAGATTTCATAGATACCCTGAGTGTCCGGTATCCTCTCGGCGTTTTCCCTGGTGAACCTCAGCCAGGCCTCATTTGCTCCCATTTATATGAGTCCTCCTAACATAGACCACGAACCTCGCACGACAGTCCTGTGAACCTTGACAGTCTTATTTGCAGAAGTCCCTGCGCGAATACGATACAACACTTTACGGGTACTTGCCTCCCCCTAGCAGTAGGGCAGGAAATCGTCCGGATTCTTCGCCTCTCGCGCAACCAACTACTCCATGTTACCCGATTGAAGCAACCGACTCAACGGCATCAGCCAGCTTCATCCTCGATGCCTCATGTCTTCTGATCCTGTGGCCGAGCAGGGGCCGGTCGAGCCAGTAGAACAATGCGGGTGGCAGCTTCCCGACAGCTGCCACCCGATAATGGTTGAGACGTATCGCAATTACTAACGCTTCGTGTACTGAGGAGCCTTTCTTGCACGACGAAGGCCGTATTTCTTGCGCTCTTTCACCCGTGGATCCCTTGTCAGGAATCCCTCTTTGCGAAGGGTGGGTTTCAGCACTTCGCTCTCGCGAACCAGTGCCCGTGCAATGCCGTGGCGAATAGCTCCCGCTTGCCCGCTGGCGCCTCCACCAACTACCTTGACCGTGACGTGGAACTTGCCCGCAAGTTCGGTACTCGCAAGAGGAGCCTCAATCATACGCCGATGCTCAAGACGTGGAAACACTTCATCATGGGGTTTTCCATTTACGATGATTCCACCTTCCCCTGCATACAATCGCACTTGCGCAATAGCGCATTTGCGTCGTCCCGTCCCCCACACATACGCTGCTTCACTCATAGCTGGTTCTCCACTTTCGGCACAACCTGTCCTCCATGGGGGTGCTCAGGCCCGGAATAGACTCTGAGCTTTCTATACATGCTGCGCCCAAGACTAGTCTTTGGAAGCATCCCTTTTACCGCATGCTCAATCACACGTCTGGGATCCTTTTCCATCACGTCCTCAAACGTCGGTGCCCGGAGTCCTCCAGGATAGCCCGAATGTCTGTAGTATTTCTTCTGGATCCGCTTATGGCCGGTCACTACGACCTTCGCCGCATTGACTATCACCACATAGTCGCCAGTGTCAATGTGAGTTGCAAACATTGCCTTGTGCTTCCCACGCAGGAGCACTGCAGCGCGCTCTGCGACAGTGCCCAAGGTGGAGCCTGCCGCATCAATCACATGCCATTCCCTCTGAATTTCTTCGAGTTTTGGGGTATAACTTCGCATTTCTTCAACTCCAGATGGTGGTTCAATCTCATGCAGAAAAAGACAAGGGTGTTTGATACCGAATCTGCATCAAACACAGGCCGCGAGCAGGCGCTGCAGGTCCAGCCCTTCCCTGTCGTGGGTGCGTGACCAGATCAGCGAACTCCTCAACCGAGCATCTCCCCAATCCCACACGTATCATTTGGCCGACCGTATTTCGAACCTGATGCCGCAGAAAT
The DNA here is from genome assembly GCA_007129495.1 of Dehalococcoidia bacterium. Lineage (GTDB taxonomy): Bacteria > Chloroflexota > Dehalococcoidia > GIF9 > AB-539-J10 > SKVJ01. Next base: position 28,323 of record SKVJ01000015.1, read on the forward strand.
GAGTTTGCGCTGATCAGGATCTCGATCGTATCGTTGGTTTCGACCACCCGTGCCTCATGGACCAGCCGAACGGTCGAATCCGTACTCTCCGGCGATCCAGCGAACGAAGCAAAGTCGTGAACGCCCTGGATTAACCGAGCCACGAGGCGCATATTGGACACATCCAGTGCTTCCTTCATCAAGAGACCAAACCGTTCCCGTAGTGGCGCCCTTGTGGCGCTATACGCGATAGCATAGCGATAGCACCTGGAAACGGCCCTTCGTCGCACATCAAAATCCTCGTCAATCACACATGCACCCTTAATCGCGATATCCACGGGCAGATAATGATTCAGCCCTCTGACAATGACCCCAATAGGCAGTTCGTCCTTGATCCAGAAGCTTGCAACCTGCCCGAACGCATGAACTCCTGCATCGGTGCGACTCGCACCGTGTACCCGCACAGACGAGCCGGATAGACTGACTATCGCCGACTCCAACTCTCCCTGAACAGTACGTCCGTAACTCTGTAACTGGTACCCGGCGAACGAGGTACCGTCGTACTCAATCAGCGTAGCGACCTTCTGAAGCGCCACCTACTCAACCAGTTCAAGCTGAGCCATCTCGGCCGCATCACCGCGACGTGTCCCCATACGAACCAAGCGGACGTATCCGCCGTCGCGCTTCGCATACCGGCGGGCCAGATCATCAAACACTTTCTTAGCCGTCTTCTCCTGAGGAAGAAATCCGATCGCACGACGGCGGGATGCTATATCACCAGCCTTCCCTAACGTAATTACGCGCTCAGTCAGACTCTTCACCTCTTTCGCCTTGGCGACTGTCGTAACTATCTTCTCATGGTCGATAAGTTCAGCAACCTGATTCCGATACAGAGCCAGCCGATGCTCTGTCGGCCTGTCTAGCTTTCTTCCCGAAACGCGGTGTCTCACTTCGACTTCCCCTTTTCCTTCTCCGGTATAGGATAACCCAGGTTGCTCAGCAGTTCCTCCACCTCGACTTGAGACTTGTCGCCAAATCCCGGTAGCGGCGGAAGGCCTTCTCTTGTCCTTTCGACAAGTTGCCCCAGCGTCATGATTCCACCACGCCGCAGGCTGTTATGAGCGCGCGTGGAAAGCCCCATCTCGGCAAGTGTCTTGTCATACTGTTCGGGAGGCATCCCAAGTCCGGACACCCCACTTCCCGGTTCAGGCGCTGATGTCTCGAGAGCCCTGAACGCAGCGAACTCATTCGCGAGTATTGTGGCACTCTGCGTAATCGCCTCCGTCGGTGTAATTGTGCCGTCGGTCCATACTTCCAATATCAATCGCTCAGGACTTCTCTCTTCACCTGGTTTGATCGGCTCAACGGCAAAATTCGCTTTGCGCACCGGAGAAAACACTGCGTCCACTGGCAAAGCTCCGATCGGCAGACCTTCGGCCGATATTGCCGGGACGTACCCTCGCCCCAACTCTACATTGAATTCCGCGTGCAGTTTGGCATCGGCAGAGTCAAGGCTCGCAAGGTGTAGATCCGGATTCGCTATCTCGAAATCCATCGATGCCTGAATGTCTGCTGCGACAACAATTCCCTCCCCCTCTACGTCGAGAAACAGAGTTCCTGACCTGTTGGTCACAGGCTTCAATCTGAGTTCTTTTACGTTGAGGAGAAACTCCATCACATCCTCACGCAAGTAAGGAATAGTTGTGAACTCATGCTGAACGCCTTCGATCTTCACCCATGTAGTTGCAGCTCCCGGGAGGGAGCTCAGAAGCACACGCCGCATGGCATTGCCGAGCGTTACACCAAAACCTATGTCCAAAGGCTCAGCCGCGAACCGGCCGTACGACCCGGTAGATTGCAGACTCTTCACAACAGGAATGGATATCTCAATCACTACGCATCCTCCCTGCCTTATCTGGAGTAGAACTCAACGACAGCCTTGCCGCTCAATCTGCTGTCAACATCATCTGTCGTCGGTAATCCAATTATGGTGCCTTTCATCTGCTGTTCGTCCATCTGCAGCCAGGCAGGTACGTTACGAGCTTCAACCCGTTCTGCCACGACCTTGTAGAGATCGGTTTTCGCACTCTGAGGACGCCAACTGATAACATCACCGGTTTTCACCAGATATGACGGAATATTCACTCGCCGATCATTCACTCTTATGTGGCCATGGCGCACAATCTGCCTTGACTGGGCACGAGAGTCCCCGAATCCCAGTCGATATGCTACGTTGTCAAGTCGTCTTTCCAGCAGAATCAGCAGATTATCACTGGTCATTCCGGGCAATCTCTTGGCTTCCGCGAAGAACCTGCGGAACTGTGCCTCGAGTACGCCATAGCTGAAACGTACTTTCTGTTTCTCTCTCAACTGCATCCCTCGATCGGATATGCGGCGCCGCATCTTCGGCCTGCCGCCAGGAGGGACATTTCCTCGACGCTCAAATGTGCATTTCGCGCTTGTACATTTGTCGCCCTTCAGCATCAGTTTGTCGCCGATATAGCGACACCTTGCACATCGTGGACCCGTATAACGCGCCATAACCTACACTCTCCTCCTGCCACGTGGCCTACATCCGTCGTGAGGTATAGGCGTCACATCTCTTATGCTGGTTACCATAATCCCCGTTCCCTGTAACGCTCTGATTGCAGCTTCGCGACCGCTACCAGGACCTTTTACATAGACTTCTACTCGCCGCATACCATCATTCTGAGCCTGGCGTGCCGCGTCCTGCGCCGCCAACTGAGCTGCATACGGCGTCCCCTTCCTTGACCCTTTGAATCCGGCCTTACCGGAACTCCCCCAGGCAACCACGGCGCCTGTCGGGTCGGTAATGGTCACAAGTGTATTATTGAACGTCGATTGGATGAAGGCCTTGCCCTCGGGAATGTTTCGACGTATTCGTCTTCTCGTTCGTCCTTTAGCTGCCTTCTTCGCCATATCTCCTCACGTTACAGAAACATTCAAACCTTTACTATTTCTTTGCTCCGCGCCTCTGACCCCTACCCGCAACGGTCTTCTTCACGCCTCGCCGAGTTCTTGCATTAGTTCGCGTTCGCTGACCACGGACCGGAAGGCTGCGTTTGTGCCTCAGACCCCGTACGGAACCCGTGTCAATCAGGCGCTTAACATTGAACTGTACTTCGCGACGCAGATCACCTTCTACCTTGTAATCCGCATCAAGTACATTACGAATACGAGTAACCTCTTCCTCCGAAAGATCCTTCACTTTGGTGTTCTCAGAGAGACCAGCCTTTTGCAGCAGGTTCTTGCTCAGGGTTGGGCCAATGCCGTAGATATATTGCAGTCCGATGACAATATGCTTGTCCTTGGGCAGATCAACACCAGCAATACGGGCCATAATTAAGCTCCTCGGAAAGGCTCAGGTGACGGCAACAACTAACCCTGCCTCTGTTTGTGCTTGGGGTTCTCACAAAGAACCAAGACGATGCCGCGCCGCCGGATTACCTTACATTTGATGCAGCGCCGCTTAACAGACGAACTAACTCTCATTACAGTTCACCATACTCAAACCTTACTATATTACGCGATTGTCGCCCTACGTGTCAAAGCACACTACTTCAGCCGATACGTCACACGACCCCGGCTAAGATCATAGGGAGATAACTCAACCAATACGCGATCGCCGGGAAGGATCTTGATGTAGTGCTTCCGCATCTTGCCCGAGATATGCGCCAGAACGATATGACCGTTCGGCAGCTCCACCCGAAACATTGTGTTCGGCAGGCACACGGTAACCTTCCCTTCGACCTCTATCTTTTCTTTCTTCGTCATAATTTACTGCTTACGCAACCACGACAGGCTCGCCATCTGTAATCGCAATAGTATGCTCGAAATGCGCTGACAGACTACCATCGCGGGTTGTTACAGTCCAGTTGTTCTTCTCAACCTTAGTACGCCAATCCCCGGTGGTCACCATAGGCTCTATTGCCAGCGTCATGCCGACACGCAACATCGGCCCCTTACCATTACCTGCGAAATTCGGTACCTGGGGTTCCTCGTGCAGTGCACGCCCCACACCGTGGCCAGTGTACTCCCGTACCACAGAGAAGCCGGCGATCTCCACATATCGTTGAATAGCTAAGGAAATATCACCCACGTAGTTTCCTGCGCGTGCATGCTTCACTCCCTCAATAAGGCAACCATGGGTAACATCGATCAAGCTGGCCGCCCGCTTGCTAATCGCACCCACACCGACACTCACCGCCGCATCTGTGTGAAACCCCTTATGGTACACGCCCAAGTCGATAGAAACCACATCTCCGTCTCCCACCGTCCGCTGCCCGGGAATCCCATGCACCACCTCGTCATTGATTGAGACACACACACTGGCAGGGTATCCCTGATACCCTTTGAACGATGGAGTCACCCCTCGTCGCTCCATTTCCGCCACCACAAGATCTTCAAGAACCTGGGTAGGGATACCGGCGCGGACCTCATCCTTCACGACTGACAGTATCTCGGTGAGAATGCCACCGCCTTCACGCATCACCTCGATCTCTTCAGGTGATTTTATCAATATCAAGCTCTCTCCGTCTGAAGCAGGCGACTAATCGACGACGACACTTCATCGATGTCCCGGTCGCCATCGACACGCAACAGCTTACCCTGATTCTCATAGTAGTCGATAATCGGAAGCGTCTGTGAAAAGAAGACCTTCAATCGTTCGCGGACTGTCTCTTCCGTATCGTCTGCGCGCTGATATAACTCACCGCCACACACATCACAACGGCCAGGTACCTTAGGCGGCGAACTCACTTCGTGATACGGAGTCTGACAATCACGACATATCCAGCGACCACTGAGACGCTTGACGAGCGCTTCCTCGGGAACCTCTATGTATATCGCCTTATCAATGGTCTTGCCCTCACCCGCAAGTCTCTCATCCAGTGCCTTCGCCTGACTGAGCGTACGGGGAAAACCATCAAATAGCACCCCAGCGGCGCAATCCGGCTGGCGTATGCGCTCCAGCACCATATCGATGGTGACCTCATCCGGTACCAGTTCACCCTTTTCCATATAGGACTTTGCCAGCAGCCCAAGTTCAGTCTGTTCAGAAAGAGCCCTGCGAAACAGATCCCCAGACGCCACGTGAGCCACTCCCAGCTGCTTGGTGAGAGTCGCTGCCTGTGTTCCTTTGCCCGCGCCAGGTGCTCCCAATAGCACAACATTCATCATTACGCCTCCCCTACTTGAGAAATCCATCATAGCGGCGCATAGTCAACTGCGACTCCAGTTGTTTCATAGTATCAAGTGCGACACCGACTGCGATGAGGATAGCCGTGCTTTGAATCTCGAGCAACGTCACCCCTGTTACCAGTCTAGCGATGAACGGGGTAATGGCCACCATGGCAAGGAAAGTCGCTCCCCCAAATGTCAGATGCTTGATAACTGAATTGAGATAGTCAGCGGTCGACTTGCCGGGTCGAACGCCGGGTATGAACCCACCCTGCTGTTGCAGCGTACGAGGCAGGCTCATCTGCTCGAAAATCACCATCGTGTAGAAGAACGTGAACCCGAATACCAGCAGGAAGTACACTCCCCAGTACAACAAGCCAGCCGGGAGGCCGAGGGCAGGGTCAAACGCACGGTGAATTGCATCCCAGAAACCAGGGGATTGGGGAGTCAGGAAATAGCTCGAAATGAGCCGTGGCATTTGCATCATCGCAATCGCGAAGATCAATGGGATCATACCGGCTGTGTTCACACGCAGCGGGATGTATGTGGAACCGGACTGTCGATACATCCTGCCGCCGCGGAAAGTGCTCTTGGCATACTGAACCGGGATACGTCTGTGCGCTTCAATGAAGTACACGATGATCACCAGGACGACGGCTCCAAAAAGGCCAAACGCAATAGTCCCTATCGGATTCTCCTGAAATGCCAATCCAATGCGCCCCACCTGCTCGGCGAGTGAAGCAACAATTCCCCCGAATATAATGATTGAGATGCCATTGCCAATACCACGTTCCGTAATCAGTTCTCCCATCCAGACAAGGAACATAGTTCCCGCGGTAATCGACAGTATGATCGTGGCAGTCGTGAGACCATCCGGATGAGTGATAACACCCTGGCTGGTCAACAAGGCAATTTGCGAATAACCTTGCAAAGCCGCCATGGGGACCGCAAGAAAATGCGTGATTCGGTTGATCTGTCGCTGGCCGGCCTCACCCTGCTGCGATATTGCTTGCAACCTGGGAATCACAGGCACAAGCAGTTGCATGATAATGGAGGCAGTGATATACGGATATACACCCATCGCAGCGATGCTGAAGTTGCGCATAGCGCCGCCACTAAACAGATCGAGCATCCCAAGGAGCGCGCTCTGGTCGAAGAAATCTGCCAGCGCCTGAGGGTCTACCCCTGGCAACGGCACATGAACGAGGAAACGAAACGCAACGAGGATCCCGAACGTAAACAGCAGCCTTCGCCTGAGGTCTGGCAGCGAGAACGCATCCCGCATCGCCTGGATAAGACGTGGCTGACCCTCTTTCTGCGCCATGCTACGCCTTCCTCACAGTTCCCTGTGCTGCCTTTATCTTCTCTTCAGCGGTGGAAGAAAACCTATCAGCCCGGACGGTAAGGCTTTTCTCCAGATCTCCATTACCGAGTATCTTGGTGGGTCTCGAGAGCGAGTGGATAAGCCCGGCGTCCTTCATTTCCTTCGGGCTGACCTCAGCACCTTCCTCGAAAACATTCAAGGAAGATACATTGACCACATTGAATTCAATCTTGAATATATTGGTGAAACCGCGTTTCCGAGGCAACCGCTTTATAAGTGGTAACTGACCTCCCTCGAAACCGAGTCGTACACCTTTGTGATGAGCCTTCTGGCCTTTCATTCCGCGGCCCGAATACGTACCACGTCCGCTGCCATCACCTCTGCCAACCCTCCGTGATCGGTGCCGGGACCCCTCAGCAGGACTCAGTTCATTCAGTCTCATGGATGACCTCCGACGGCGCCTTACCTGCAACGCGATCTCCTGCAACCTGCTCAGCCAGCCCCAGTGACGTCAGCGCGAGAATCGTAGCCCGCGCCACATTGATCCGGTTCTGGCTGCCCAGGGACTTGCTCACCACGTTACGGATACCTGCCAGTTCAAGTACGGTGCGCACTGTGTTACTTGCAATCATGCCTCGCCCTTGAGCGGCCGGCTTGATCAACACAATAGATGACCCATACTTAGCGAGGGCTTCATGAGGGATCGTTTCATCCACTATGGGGACATCAATCAACTGTTTGCGTCCCATAGCCCCTGCCTTGCGAATTGCCTCAGGCACACCGGTCGCCTTTGCGAGTCCGACCCCCACATGTCCTTGACCGTCTCCAACGACCATCAAGGCCCTGAAGCGGAGACGCCGCCCACCCTTTACGACCTTAGTGACACGATCAACCGTCATGAGCTTCTCTTCCAGTTGGAGCTCGGAAGAATCGATTTTCTCAGTCCTCGCGCTTGTCTTAGTTACTGCCTTCATACACGACACCCTTTCTCTCGATCAGATTGCGCTCTGTACTATCTAGAACACGAGTCCAGACTCTCTGGCTTGTTCCGCAAGCGCGCGAACCCGTCCGTGGTACATGAATCCACCACGATCGAACACTACCTGCTTCACACCCTGTTCCAATGCCCTCCGGGCAACAAGACTGCCCACACGACCGGCAATCTCCGTCTTGGACAGCGCGCTTCCGTCCTCGATCACGCCCGACTCCAAGGTACTGGCCGAAGCAAGAGTATGCTGACGGTCGTCATCAATCACCTGTACGTAGATATGTTGCAGACTGCGATATACAGCCAAGCGTGGGCGCTCGGCTGTACCACGAACCCTGCGTCTCACACGCGTGTGGCGTACCTTTCTCATCAATGAAGGATTCTTCCTCGCCATATGGCACTATCCTTTTGTGACCTTGCCTGCTTTGCCAGGCTTAAGTCGCAACTTTTCCTCAGCGTACTTGATGCCCTTGCCCTTGTAGCGGTCACAAGGCCGCACCGCCCTAATTCTCGAAGCTACCTGTCCCACGAGTTCCTTGTTGTAACCGGATAACCGAATGCGATTCGTGCCTTCGACAACAGCCTCGATGCCTTCAGGCACCGCAAACCTGACCGGGTTGCTATAGCCTACCTGGAGAACCAGGTCTTCGCCGGCCTTTTGCACACGATACCCCACACCGTTGACCTCCAGCACCCGCTCGAACCCCGTACTCACTCCCTGCACCATGTTCGCAAGAAGCGTCCGCGTAAGTCCGTGCATCGCTCTGTGGACGCGATTGTCTGTGGGTCGCTCAACCGTCAGTTTCCCGTCGTGTAGCGTAATACGCATGTCACGGTTCAGCGAACGCGTCAACTCACCTCGAGAACCGCTCACCACCGCAGTGTTGTCGGCGGATATCGAGACCTGGACACCGCCAGGCACTTCTATCGGCATACGTCCAATTCGAGACATCTATCTTTTACCCCGCATTCGACCTACCAGATGTAGCACAGAACCTCACCACCGAGTTTCTTGTGCCATGCCTGTTTTCCGGTCATGATTCCCTGTGATGTGGACATGATCGAGACCCCAAGGCCACCGTAGACTCTCGGTATCTCTGTCTTGCCCGCATAGACCCGCAGCCCAGGACGACTCACCCTTTCCAGGCCAAGCACAGCTGGCTGCTTATCGACGTATCTCAGTTGCACCCGGATCATCTGCGCTGGCTTTGCCTTAACTACCTCGTAATCCTCGATAAAGTTCTCCTCCTTGAGGATCTTAGCGATAGCCATTTTTACCCTCGAGTGGGGTATCAGCACGCTCTCATGACCGACCATGACAGCATTCCTGATCCTAGTGAGCATGTCGGCAATAGGGTCGTTAACCATCCTGTGATCTCCTCACCAACTCGACTTCCTGACTCCGGGTATATAGCCGAGCACGGCCAGCTCCCTGAAGCAGATGCGACACAGCCTGAATTTCCGAATGTAGCCGCGTGGCCTCCCACAGAGGCGGCACCGACTTCGATTCTGCACTTCGAACTTAGCCGGTCGATTCGATTTCGCTATCTTAGATTTCTTCGCCATATTCAGTCTCCCTGAAGCGGCATTCCCATGAGCTTCAACAGAAGTCTCGCTTCGTCGTCGCGTTTTGCACTCGTCACGATTGTTACCTGCAGACCCCTTATCTTCTCGATCCGGTCGTAGTCAATCTCCGGAAAAACGATCTGCTCTTTCAGTCCGAGACTGTAATTCCCACGCCCATCGAAAGCATTCGCCGAAACGCCACGGAAGTCGCGAATGCGGGGTAGTACGATTCCCACCAGCCGATCGAAGAAATCCCACATGCGCTTCCCTCGCAGGGTCACCATCATTCCTATTGGCATTCCCGCCCTCAGCTTGAACGCCGCTATGGAACGTCGCGCATGGGTTACGACCGGTTTCTGCCCGGTAATAGTTGTGAGATCCTTCTCAGCAGATTCAAGTGCCTTAGCGTTCTGAATCGCTTCTCCGAGGCCGATACCAACCACTATCTTCTGGATTCGAGGAAGCTCCATGACGTTCTCGTACCCCAGTCGATTCCTCAACTCGGGGAGCACTTCCTTCACGTATCTCTCTTTTGCAGCCAGCATAATGGTCGCTCTCCTCAGTCAATCGGTTCGTCACACACTCGGCAATGCCGCACTTTGCGGCCATCCTCAAGGAACGTAAATCCCACTCGCGTTGCTTTCTTACACTTCGCACAGACAATCATTACATTCGAAACGTGAATGGGCGCCTCAAGTTCGATGATTCCAGCCTGCCGTGCCGATCGGCGCGCTCGCGAGTGACGCTTGATCATGTTCAATCCTTCGACAACCACCCGCTGGTCCTTTGGCACTGCACGACGTACCTTGCCTTTCTTCCCGCGATCCTTACCACTAATGATCAGGACCGTATCATTCTTCTTGATCTTCACTTTAGACCACCTCCGGGGCGAGCGAAATAATCTTGGTGAAGTTTCTGTCTCGGAGCTCCCTTGCTACAGGGCCGAAGACACGACTCCCCTTGGGATTATTCTTGTCTCCCAGAACCACAACTGCGTTCTCGTCAAACCTGATATACGCGCCACTGGAACGTCGAAAGGACCTTGCTTCACGAACAACGACAGCTTTGATGACGTCGCCCTTCTTAACTGCTCCATGTGGCATCGCCTGCTTCACTGTGACCACAATAATGTCACCGACATGTGCATACCGTCGCCGGCTGCCACCCGGAACGTTGATGCACATAACTTCCTTGGCACCGGTGTTGTCAGCAACCTTCAATCGTGTCTGCGCCTGAATCATTTCTCAGCGCCTCCCTCGATCACCTCGTCGCCGCTCCGGGCCACCAATCGATTCACGACACTCCATCTCTTGTGCCGCGAGAGAGGACGAGTTTCAATGATTTCCACAGTCTCTCCCACGTGGCACGCATTGCTCTCGTCATGTGCCATGTATTTCCGCACCCGACGGATCGACTTCTTATATAGTGGATGGCGACTCGCGGTTTCGACCGCGACCACCACAGTCTTGTCCATCTTATTACTCACTACCCGTCCCTGGATTGTCTCCTTCTTGACCATGTGGTTCACCTGATTCCCAATTCCTTCTCTCGCTGTATAGTCTTCAGTTGTGCCATTCGGCGCCTTACTTTGGCGATCTGTCGATGATCCACCAATTGCCTGCTAGCTACCCGGATGCTTAGATCAACCAGTTCCCGATCAGCTTCATCGATCTTCTTCGTAATCTCCGGGCCAGAAAGTATCCGTATCTCTTCACTCTTCAACTCTGGCCACCTCTCTCGTCACAAACTTAGTACCGATAGGCAACTTGTGGGACGCCAACTGCACTGCTCGTTTGGCCACGTCTTCACTGATCCCAGATAATTCGAACATAACGCGACCACGTCTGACTACTGCGACCCACTGGTCCGGCGCACCCTTTCCTCCCCCCTGCCGCGTCTCAGCCGGCTTCTTGGTCACAGACTTATCAGGGAACACACGAATCCACAACTTGCCCTGGTTCCGAAGAAACCGCACAAACACACGTCGTGTTGCTTCGATCTGCCTCGCAGTAATCCAGGCATTCCCATCGGCGCAAAGCCCATAGTCGCCGAATGCAACGGTATTGCCGCTATGAGCCGAACCCAGTCTTCGGCCTCTATGAACTTTACGATACTTCACTCGTTTCGGTTGTAACACTTCGCCTCCTCGCCTCGGGAAGGATCTCTCCGCGGTAGACCCAGACTTTCACACCGATGCGACCCATGAGGGTACGAGCCTCGGTGACTCCGTAATCAATATCCGCTCTAAGAGTATGTAGAGGCATCCTGCCCTCGTGTACTGTCTGTGACCGTGCAATCTCCGCCCCACCCAAACGGCCTCCTACTTGAATCTTGATACCCTGCGCGCCTGCCTGCATCGTACGAAACGATGCCTGCTTCATCACTCGCCTGTACGGTACACGTGACTCAAGCCTCTCGGCGATGTTGAAAGCAACGAGAGCAGCGACCAGCTCCGGCCGGTCCACCTCACGAATGGTGAGCCGAACACGCTCCTTTGCTACCGCCTCCAATCGACGGCGAAGAGCTTCTACGTTCTGTCCACCGCGTCCAATCAGAACGCCAGGACGAGCAGAGAACACTGTCACGAAAATCTCGCTGCCGGTCCTCTCAATTTCCACACGTGCGATTCCAGACTCCCGTGCGCGCTGCTTGAGCACCTTGCGCAATTCCAGATCCTGATGCAGCAGTGTGCCGTAATCCTTGTCAGCGTACCACTTACTTGACCACTCTTTTGTGTATCCGAGTCTGAATCCAACTGGATGAACTTTCTGACCCAAGTCTAGGCCTCCTCAACAATCACCGTAATATGGCTCGCTCGTTTCAATATCGGACTGATCCTGCCCCTTGACTGAGGACGAAATCTCTTAAGAGTACGTGCCTCATCGGCATAAATGGCCGCTATCCGCAAAGATGGAGCAGGCGTCTCGTAGGTGTTCTCCGCAGTAGCTGCAGCTGACTTAACGACCTTGGCGACCGCAACAGCAGCTGGGCTTGGCATGAACCGAAGAACCGTAAGAGCCTCATCCACTCTCTTACCTCTCACCATATCCACGACCAGCCGAACCTTTCGGGGCGGCATTCCAATATCTTTCGCTACTACCTTAACCTTCATTATTCAGCTTCCTACCGCCTCTGCGCTTTACTCTTGGCCACATGCCCTCTGAATGTGTATGTCGGGACAAATTCACCCAACTTGTGACCAACCATATTCTCAGTTACAAATATTGGCACGTGTTTTCTTCCGTTGTGAACCGCCAGTGTATGTCCTATCATCGACGGAAGTATTGTCGATGACCGAGCCCAAGTACGAATAATCGTCTTCTCACCAGACTTGTTCAATGCGTCAATCTTCTTCTCGAGTTTCGGATGACAGTAAAAACCCTTCTTCAGTGACCTTGACATACTATTTTCTCCGTCCTCGTCGCCTCACGATGAAGCGATCAGAGACTGTCCTTCGCCGTGTTCTACCACCCAGGGCTATTTTGCCCCAAGGTGTCTTGGGAGACATTCCCAAAGGTGCCCTTCCTTCACCGCCGCCATGTGGATGATCGCGCGGCGTCATCGCGGATCCTCTCACTGTCGGACGCCTTCCCCGCCACCTGGAGGCGCCGGCCTTTCCGAGCTTCTCGCTCTTGTGATCAACATTGCCAAGCTGTCCGACTGTTGCCTGACACTCGCAATGAATCCGGCGCAGCTCTTCTGACGGCATCTTAATCAATACGTAGTTGCCCTCTTTTCCCATCAGCTGCGCGGCGGCTCCGGCGCTATGTACTATTTGCCCACCCTTGCCTGGCGAAAACTCAATGTTGTGCACTTGGGTACCGACGGGAATCGCACCCAAAGGTAGCGCATTGCCCGGTTGAATCGGCACTTCGCGGCCCGCCATTACCGTCTGCCCGACCTGCAGGCCAACCGGGGCCAGAATGTACCGTTTATCTCCGTCAGCATAGTTGATGAGCGCTATTCGTGCGGTGCGATTAGGATCGTACTCTATGCTCGCTACCTTACCTGGAACTCCAGGCTTGTTGCGCTTGAAGTCGATGATTCGCAGCATACGCTTGCTGCCACCACCACGATGACGAACCGTAATTGCACCACGGTTGTTACGTCCGGCATTCTTCTTCAAAGGCACCAGCAGCGACTTGGTGGGAGGAGTCTTTGTAAGCTCCTCCGACACTACGGCCACTTTGCCTCTTCTGCCGGCAGATGTTGGCTTGAATTTCTTAACACCCATGAATCGTGTTTCCTCTTCTACTTCTCAGGGTACTGCCGCCTGCCCTGGCTTAACCGTGCCGTCGCTGCCATCTGGTCTTCTTCAGCAGTTTCTTGTGCTGATGCTTCCGGATCTTCTTCTTACGCCACTTGAGTACTGATCCCATTACACGCCCTCGAAATATGTTATTCGATCACCTGGCTTAAGCCGAACGACAGCTTTCTTCCATGAGGACGTCGGTATCTGCCTTTGTCCCCGCCTCCTAAGCTTGCCAGGTACAGTTATCATATTGACATCGACCACCGTGACATTGAAAGCCCGAGAGACTGCTTGCTTGACCTGCACTTTGTTTGCAGTGCGAGCAACCTCAAAGACGTACTTATCCTGTGACTGAAGTTCGGATGCCTTTTCAGTGATAAGCGGCCGCCGAATAATGTCATGCAGATTCATCAGTATCTCCCTTGCTCCCCCATATCTCCTCTATCCTACGGAGTGCGGAGACGGTCACAATCATCTTGGCGGAGGACATCACATCAAGCGTATTCACCACCGAACACTGTCTTACGGTAGTTCCGGCAAGGTTGCGTGCCGACAGTGAGAGCTCCGGCTGAGAACCGTGTACCACAATAAGAGCCGACGACGGTCGTCCGGCACCGTCCAGAACAGCCACCACATCTTTAGTGCGAGGTCGTTCCATCTTGAGATCCTCAATCGCCCAGATAGCGCCCTCGCGCGCCTTGGAAGAGAGCACACAGGCAAAAGCCAGTCTGCGCATCTTCTTGGGCATTCTCTGCCGATACGACCGCGGCGATGGCCCAAAGACGATTCCTCCGCCTCGGAGAAGAGGGGACTTGATGCTGCCCCGGCGGGCGCGACCTGTTCCCTTCTGTGAAAACAACTTACGTGTACTCCCGGTTACCTCGCCACGAGTCTTCGTTGCAGCATTACCTTGCCGCCTGTTGGCGAGCAGGCACGTTACCGCTTGATGCACAACAGCCGGGCGGAATGGAACGTCGAAAATGCCGTCATCGACGTCAACCTCTCCTACAGGCTCACCTTTAAGACTATGTACCGTAATCTTCACCTTACTCACCAACCTTTTCCACTATGACAAGGCCACCGTTAGCACCCGGCACCGCGCCACGCACCAACAGCAGGTTACGCTCAGTGTCGACACTTACAACTTTCAGATTAATAACGGTAATGCGGGCATTCCCCATGTGGCCGGCCATCCTCTTGCCTTTGAGCACGCGTCCGGGGAAGGTTCCCGCCCCGATTGATCCTGGGGCCCTGTGCCGGTCTGACTGGCCGTGCGTCTTGGGACCACCGCGGAAATGATGCCTCTTCACACCGCCGGCGAATCCCTTGCCTTTCGATCGCCCGCTTATCTTGAGAAGGTCGCCAGGAGCCATGATGCCGACATCAACTCGCTCACCAACCTCCGCTGCACCGGCAGGAGCACGGAATTCGTGCAGATGCGGGAAGTCGCCAAACCCCTGCAAATGGCCTTTCTCTGCCTTGTTGAGGCGCTTCGAACTGCCGAAGCCAAGCTGTACCCCATCGTAACCATCTTTTTCACGGGTCTTCACCTGAATCACGGTGCAAGGGCCTGCCTCAATAGCAGTCGCAGCAACACATTCGCCGTTTTCAAGAAACAGCTGCGTCATACCTATCTTTCTTCCAATAATGCCACGCACGGGAATGCTCCTAACTCGCGTACTTACAACTTGATATCAATTTCGACGCCCGACGCAACGTTAATCTGGGTCAACGCATCGATCGCCTTAGATGTGGGTTCCTGAATGTCGATGAGCCTCTTGTGTGTACGTATCTCGAACTGTTCGCGAGAGTCTTTGTCAATATTCGGAGATCGGGTGACGCAGAACTTCTCAATCCTTGTGGGAAGCGGGACAGGACCGACCACGATTCCTCCCGCGGTTTCCACCGCATCGATTATCTGTCGAACGGCCTGATCCACGAGTCGATGATCGAACCCTTTAACTTTGACACGTACCTTCTGACTGGTCATCTCTATTTCTGGCCCCTGTTATGTACTAACTCTTTGTCAACTGATCGGCTATAGCTGCCGGAACCTGTTCATATCGCGAGAATTCCATAGTATGGGTGACTCTGCCCTGGCTCAGAGAACGTAGCGCAGTCGCAATACCAAAAGTCTCGCCAAGAGGAATCAGGCACCCAAGGACTGAAGTGTCTCCCAGTGTATCGATTCGCTCCATCCTGGCTCGTCGTGAATTCAACTCACCGATCATTTCGCCCGTGAATTGCGATGGCGTGGTGATCTCAAGTTTCATCACGGGTTCCAGCAGAATGGGCTTCGCCTTCGGCAGTCCCTGCTTCACTGCCATAGAACTGGCAATCTTGAAGGCAAGTTCAGATGAATCTACCTCGTGATAGCTGCCATCAAATGCCGTTACCGTCAAGTCCACGACCGGATACCCAGCAGGGCCTCCCGTCTCGACTGCCTCACGAGCGCCTGACTGGATGGCAGGGAAATACTCCCTGGGGATGACGCCGCCTTTTGTCCCGTCGATGAACTTGAATCCACTACCCCGCTCGCTGGGCTCGAGCTTCAACCATACATGACCGAACTGCCCTCTGCCTCCAGTCTGCCGAACGAACCTTCCTTCCGACTCTATCGAGCGGGTTATCGCTTCACGATAGGCAACACGAGGTTTTCCGACGTTCACACGAATGCCGTATTCACGTGCCATGCGTTCAACCATCACTTCCAGGTGCAACTCGCCCATTCCCATGATGAGGGCCTGTCCGGTCTCTGGATCCTGCCGAACTTTGAAGCTCGGATCCTCGTCCACCAGTTTTCCCAAGACATCTTCCAGTTTCTCAGCGTCTGCTTTGGCCTTCGGTTCGACAGCCATTGACAGCACAGGTTCAGCGAAGCGAATGGACTCAAATATCACCGGTCTAGTCGGACTGCAGAGCGTATCCCCTGTCGATGTCCCTCTGAGGCCCACCGCAGCTACAATGCTGCCGGCCCCCGCCTCGCTCACCTCTTCGCGACGATTCGAATGCATAAGGTATAAACGCCCAATACGTTCTCGTTTCGATTTAACGGTATTCAACAGCTGTGTTCCCGAGACCATCCTGCCAGAGTAGATACGCACGTAGATGAGTCTACCCATGAACGGGTCGGACACAACCTTGAACGCGAGTCCCGCCACTGGTTCGTCATCGTCGGGAGCACACACGACTTCCCGCGTTCCAGTCACGTCCTGAGCCACAACCGGAGGAACATCCAGTGGCGACGGCAGGTATGACACGATCGAATCAAGCAAAGGAAAAACTCCTTTGCCCTTCAATGCACTACCACACAGAACAGGCACTATCCTGTTGGAAACGGTCGAGCGCCGCAAAGATTCTTTGATCAGCGACACGGGAATCTCCTGCCCCTCAAGGTATGGCAACAGGATTGCGTCATCATTCTCTGCGAGTCTCTCCAGAAGAAGATGCCGCCATTTCGCAACAGATTCGCTCTCCGACGCAGGTATACTCTCAATGACGAAAGGCTCCGCAGGATCATTTTGGAATACAATCGCCCTCTGCTCCACCAGATCGATGACACCGCGGAAGGCCGACTCAGTCCCGAGCGGCAACTGAACAGGCACCGCAACTGCTTTTAGCCTGGATTCAATTGTCGCCACTGTACGGAAGAAATCCGCACCCACACGGTCCATCTTATTGACAAAGCAAATCCGCGCCACATGATAACGATCAGCTTGACGCCACACCATTTCAGATTGGGCCTCAACACCCGCAACAGCATCGAGGACCACAACACCGCCATCAAGCACACGAAGGCTCCGCTCGACTTCAGCGGTGAAATCTACGTGTCCGGGCGTGTCGATGATATTGATACGATGGTCGTCCCACTGGCATGTAGTAGCTGCAGCTACGATGGTAATGCCACGTTCACGTTCCTGGTCCATCCAATCCATGACAGCAGTGCCTTCATCCACGCCACCGATCTTGTACGTTCGGCCCGTGTGATGAAGGATACGCTCTGTAACGGTGGTCTTACCGGCATCAATGTGTGCGATGATGCCGATGTTGCGCACCTTTTCCATAGTAATAGAGCGCGTCATCACCTTATCCTTGGATTCAAGAGGACCCTTAACTGCAGTCATTTCACCAGCGATAATGGACGAAAGCCTTGTTGGCCTCCGCCATTCTGTGTATGTCTTCCCTCTTCCTGACGGCCGAACCTCTCCCCTGCACCGCGTCCGCAAGTTCGGCGGCCAGTTTTTCCTGCATCGATTTTCCGCTGCGGGCACGCGCTGCCAGAATCAGCCAGCGCATCGCCAACGCACGCCCTACACGTTTATCAACTTCCATGGGCACCTGATATGTCGCGCCACCAACACGGCGTGGCTTCACTCGAATCAGTGGCGTAGCGTTATCAACCGCCTTCCCCAACACTTCCAGGGGCTCGGCACTTGCCTGCTGGGAAGCCATTTCCATCGCACCGTACACGATGCGCTCAGCAGTCGACTTCTTGCCCTTCAACATGAT
The DNA here is from genome assembly GCA_007129495.1 of Dehalococcoidia bacterium. Taxonomy (GTDB): domain Bacteria; phylum Chloroflexota; class Dehalococcoidia; order GIF9; family AB-539-J10; genus SKVJ01. The sequence goes on from SKVJ01000015.1 coordinate 46,140, forward strand.
CCTGTTGACAAACTTGGATACATCGACGCTACTGTATTTCGCATCCGGTATGATGACGTGTTTCTTGACTCGTTTTGCTCTTCTGGGCATGTTCTCACACCTCTGCAGCACCTACTGTGGGCGCTTAGCGCCATACAGGCTTCTACCTTGTTTGCGATTCGCAACTCCCTGGGTATCCAGGACGCCGCGAACGATATGGTAGCGTATTCCAGGAAGATCTTTAACTCTGCCACCCCTGATCATAACCACCGAGTGTTCCTGAAGATTATGACCTTCACCCGGGATATAGGCATTCACCTCCATCTGGTTGGTCAACCTGACTCGGGCGATCTTACGCAGAGCAGAGTTCGGCTTCTTCGGCGTGACCGTCTTCACTTGAATGCACACACCACGTTTAAAGGGAGCTCCCTTCGTCCATTTACTCCGTGTCCTCGAAGCATTTTGAGTGTAATGCAATGCAGGAGCCTTGGTCTTCGAAAGAAGCTTCTTTCTTCCTTTTCTCACCAGTTGATTAATGGTTGGCATACGTACCACACCTCTCTTATATGCTTGGGCAATCAAAAGAGCCGGCTAGCGACGCCGCGCGTTCACTCGACACGAATCTCCGCGCCTCAACTAGCTGGCTCCACGCTGACAATCGGAGAGAAAACTATGTGCCTAGCACCTGACTGCGACGGTATACTGTATCACCGCCCTTTGTAGTTGTCAAAGGACCCAGTGTGACCGCCGCTACTCCCACAATAACTCAGGCGCACGACGTGCCAATTACTCTTGCTCTTTCGCCTCTTTCCTGATATATTATAAGCACTTCCTCTTGAATACGTGCGCGATAGAGTGGGTTGAACCCACTTTTTTGTTGTTGATGGAGAAGGTCGGTATGGAAGGCATAAATCTATGAAGACGGAGTTTCTGGCAGCGATTACCCAGCTATCCTCCGAGCGCAATTTGCCGCGGGAGATCATTCTGGAGGCTCTTGAGGCAGCACTCGCCTCAGCGTACAAGAAAGAGGTGTTCACCGGGGAAGAGGAAGTGACTGTGAAGATCGACACCTCTACCGGAGATGTACATGTCTACCTTCTCAAGAGCGTCGTGGAAGACGTGGCAGAACCCGATAGAGAGATATCTCTCGATGATGCCCGAAAGATACGCAAGGATGCGGCCGTCGGGGACGTCATCGAGATCGAGTCAACACCACAGGGAGCCGGCAGAATCGCAGCACAGATTGCCCGACAGGTAGTACTGCAGCGCCTGAGGGAAGCCGAGCACCATGCGACCTTCGAGCAGTTCGTAGGAAAGGAAGGGGAGATCGTAACCGGCACGGTGCAGTTCTCCCAGCCAAATGCGGTATATGTGAACATCGGGCGACGCGAGGCAATTCTCCCGTCGAGCGAGCAGCTGCCGAATGAACGCTACCACCAGGGACAACAGTTGCGGTTTTACTTGCTGCAGGCAAGCCAGGAGGGACGTAGCCCTCGAGTTATGCTTTCTCGTTCCCACCCCAATCTGGTGCGCCGTCTCTTCGAAATAGAGATTCCGGAAATTCACAGCGGAGTGGTAGAAATACGAGCAGTCGCTCGCGATCCGGGCCAGAGAAGCAAAGTTGCCGTGTCGAGCCGTCAGGAGTCCGTGGAACCGGTGGGGTCTTGTCTCGGTCCGAGAGGCATTCGCCTTCAGAGCATTATGAATCACCTGAACGGTGAGAAGGTGGACATCGTTGAATGGCATCCTGACCAACGCGTCTTCATCGCCAACGCACTGAGTCCGGCCCAGGTTTCACACATTTCCCTTGATGAAGCTGCCCGGACGGCAATCGTGGTCGTCCCTGATAAGCAACTCTCTCTCGCCATTGGCCGAAGTGGACAGAACGCCCGCCTGGCGGCCAAGCTCACAGGTTGGAGAATCGACATAAAGAGCACCTCAGCTGCAGCAGCGCAGCTTGGTGAGATGAAGGAGGCAGTGAGTACTGCTGTCGAGCCGGAACCTGCTCCCGCTGAAGAAGCCGCTCTCGAGACCGCACCTCAAGAACCCATAGGCCAAGAACCTGGGGAGGTCACTGCGGAGTCAGAACCGGCATCACAGCCTTCATCAGCTACCCGCGATATGAAGGAAGTCACAGGCGCCGAGGAACCGGAGGCTGTCACCGACGAGCAACCTCATAAAGAGGTAGAAGACGTTGAGACTCTGGAACAGCTTCTTGCGAGCGAAGTGTTCCGATTTGAAGAGGATTCCGGAAAGGGATCACAATCCGTTCTAAGATTTGCCGAGGACATCTTGCCTGGTACCAGGAGGGGCGGCAAGAGCGACAAAGGCAAATCAAGAAAGAAGCGTCGAACGTATAGCGAGGATTCGGATGAGGCGTCCTAAGCAGGAGCCTCAGCGCACTTGTGTCGCCTGTGGCGCCACGAAGGACCAGAGATTACTCGTACGCATCGCCCATGGCCCGGACGGCGGTCTCAGTATCGGGAGTTCACCTCATAAAAGCGGCAGAGGTGCTTATATGTGTCCGAACCGTGAGTGCTGGGCAAAGGGACTCAAAGGAACCCGACTGGAACACTGTCTTCGGACCAAGCTCACCGATGAGAACAGAGCGGCTCTGCTACAATACTTGAGTTCGCTCCAGGAGTCTGTACCCAATGGCAAGATTTACACGAAGCAGGAATAGGGCCCGACCGAGGCAGAAACCACGGTCGACTCCTCGCGCTGACGCACCAACTGAATCAGGCGCTTCTGTGCAAAGAAAGCCGGAAACCGGCCGCAGCGCTCAGGTGGAACTCGGAAACGCCTCGCTGACGGTGAAGCAACTGTCTGACATCCTTGATTCCGATGCTGCTCGAGTTGTCAAACAACTCATGAGACGCGGGATGATGGCCAACGTCAATGACGTGATCGACTTTGAGACCGCAGCACGGGTTGCCCAGGACCTGGGTTATCAGGTTATACGGAAGAAAGACCAAGTCAAGGAGAAAGCAAAGGCACCTACCGGAGGAGAGAACGTGGTTGTCCGGCCTCCAGTAGTGACAGTCATGGGTCACGTAGACCATGGAAAGACAACACTTCTGGATACGATCCGTCACACGAGCGTAACGGCTCGTGAGGCGGGAGCTATTACCCAGCACATCGGCGCTTATCAGACCGTTGTGGGTGACCGTCCGATTACGTTTCTGGATACTCCTGGACACAGAGCTTTCACTGCCATGCGTGCCAGGGGGGCCCACGCCACTGATATCGTTGTTCTTGTGGTTGCCGCAGATGATGGCGTGATGCCACAGACACGCGAAGCTATCGACCACGCCAAAGCATCCGGTGTGCCAATCGTAGTGGCAATTAACAAGATAGATAGGCCGGAGGCTAACGTCGATCGCACGAAACAGCAACTTATTGAGGCGGGACTAGTCATCGAAGAATTCGGCGGGGATGTAGTCTGCGTGCCACTGTCCGCCAAGAGTGGAGATGGTGTTCCGGAGTTGCTGGAAAACCTGTTCCTGGTTGCAGATGTTGCGGATCTCCAAGCGGATCCGACCGGTCCGGCAGAAGGAATTGTCATCGAAGCTCGTCTCGATAAGCTGCGCGGACCACTATCCTCTCTACTGGTACAAAAAGGGACGCTTCGACTCGGTGATGCTGTGATAGCCGGTTCAACGTGGGGCAAGATCAAGGCGATGTTCAACGACAGAGGTGAACGAATCGCCTCGGCTGGCCCCTCCACGCCGGCTGAAGTCCTCGGACTCAGCGGCGTACCGCTTGCAGGCGAGTTGTTCACCGTTACTGTCGATGACAAGGTTGCGCGCACTATTGCTGAAGAGCGCCAGAAGACCGCTGCCCCATCTCAACTGAGCCTTAGCTCCCTGTCTAGCCAGATAGGAGAGGGACAGATCAAGGAATTGAGCATCGTGCTCAAGACCGACGTGCAGGGAAGCATCGAACCGATACGTAATAGCATTGAACGCCTGGGCAACGAAGAGGCCAGGCCGAAAGTGGTGCTTGCAGCAAGTGGAGCGGTTACGGAGAATGACATATTCTTGGCGGCAGCGCACAAAGGTATTGTCATCGCCTTCAATACAAAGGCTGCTCCGGGCGCGGAACAGGTGGCAGAACAGGAAGGTGTGGCGATTCAGAGGTATGACATCATCTACCGACTGGAGGAAGACATAGCGGCCGCACTCGCTGGAATGCTTAAGCCGGCATACGTTGAGACTCTGGCGGGCCGTGCCGAGGTCAGGGCGATATTTCCGGGAGGAAAACAGGGGAAGGTCGCTGGAGTTCTGGTACGAGAGGGCCGCGTATGGAAAGGTGCGTGGAAGATACGTATAGTCCGGGATGGCGAGGTGGTCAATGAACCTCAGATCAGGAGCATCAGGCGCTTCAAGGAGAATGTCAACGAGGTAGCCGCCGGGCTGGAATGTGGTATCAGTCTCGTCCCGTTTGGCGACACCCAGGTCGGCGACATCATAGAACTATATCGCCGGGAGAAGACGAGCTAGCAGGCTGCAGTGTCCGATTGTTCAACCACAGCCGCTTGCTCGCGAGGGGGTGATGTGTCTAGAAGAACACTTCGGCTGAACCGAGCCATACAGCAGGAAATCAGCCAGCTTCTCGAAAGAGACCTCAAAGACCCGCGCCTCTCCGGCCTCATTTCAGTCACTGAGGTCTCAATCACGGAGGATATGCGCCACGTACGGGTGTACGTAAGCGTTATCGGCGATGCTGCACTCCAGGCTGAGGCGCTGCAGGGATTCAAGGCTGCCTCCGGATTCATCCGCAAGGAGGTTTCCACTAACCTGAGGATGAAGCATGCGCCGGAGTTTGATTTCGAATACGATCACTCAATCGAACGGGGTGCAGCAATGCTGCAGCTGATAGAACAGGTCACCAAGGAAGAGTAGCCTGTTCCGCTAGTCAATCCCACAGAGACGCTTGGCGGCTCTCTGTTTCACCCCCATGTTTATCTCACGCGCTATCATTATGCGTTGGGCTTGAGGTGATCCGGCACCATGCATAGATTCTGGAAGATAACAGACCGCGCCCATTCCCATTGTCAGAGACTCAATGAGCCGTAGTACCCGCATCCTCGCCTCCGCGGGGACACTCGCTACACCTTTCATGTACTTTTCAACGTACTTTCCGATACGCGGATCGCGTAACTCCTTCTCCGAAGGCACGGTGGCGACCGCGCCACCAGCGATGTCATGAGCCATTCGCGCAAGTTCGTAAGGCACTCTCGTCACATGCAGCTTGGTGATATTAGCCATAAGAGAGTTCACGTAGAATGTGCCGGATGGTTCCGGAGCTCCTTCGTGTGCACAGGCAAGGCTGCAGCAGTAGATAGTCTCATTGAGGTGGTTCATCTCTACAATCTTATCTTTAACGTGAGGTACATCCGCGATACCGTTGTACTCAGCGATCGTCTGTGTCGCTCCTATGAGCACGTCACCCATACCAGCTTTGCACGCGTAGCTCTGACGATGATACGAGGCGAACTTCTCGACAATCTCAGTAGCAAATTCGTACTCGCGGCACATGAAAACGCGCTCCCAAGGAACGAATACGTCATCAAACACCACGAGGCATTCATGCCCCCCGTAGAAGACGTTGCCTACATCGTAGGTCTTGTCTTCAAGCTTGCGTGTATCACTGGGTTGACGCCCATAGATGTAAATCACCCCTGCAGTGTCACTGGGAACAGCAAATGATATCGCGTAGTCCTTGTCCTCTTGACGCATGGCACGGGTTGGCACCACGATGATCTCGTGCGAGTTCAGCGCACCCGTCTGGTGCAGTTTCGCCCCCCTCACAACGATACCATCTGAATCTTCTCGTATCACGTGCGTGTACATATCCGGATCAGCCTGTTGCGCGGGGCGAAGCCTTCGGTCACCCTTTGCATCTGTCATTGCTGCATCACATACAAGATCTTCCTTTTGCACATACTCGAGGAACTTCAGGAACCGCTCGTGATACCCTGTTCCGTGGGCACGATCGATATTGTATGTGACCACAGAGAGCGTATTGAGCGCGTCCATGCCAGCACACCGCTGAAAGCAGGTCCCGGTGTGTGCACCCATCAGCCTCTCCATCTTGGACTTCCTCACCAGGTCATCGGCACTCTGGTGGGTATGCGTGAACCGGTTGATGCGATTACCAGTCAGATGGGAAACCGCCGTCATGATGTCGCCCTGCGCCATTTCGTACGTTGCGGCAACAGCATTCATGGAAGGTGCTACGAGGGGATGATCAACAACATTGGTCACCAACTCTCCGAACATATGTACTTCCAGATTGAGTCGGCGCAGGCTGTCGATGTATTCCTGCCTTGTCTTCAATGCGAATCTCCAGTCGTTTTCTAATCTGCCGCCACGTAATTCGACACGGAAACAGGCGGCCCCCCCTGTAATCGCCAGAAACGCGACCCTCTCACGTATCCAGATGCACCACCAGGGAGACTCTTGACTTCCACGTTGCCGGCGCTGACACTACCGCAGAAGGTCGCGCGCAATGACCATTCGTTGAACCTCCGACGTTCCCTCATAGATTTGAGTGAGTTTCGCATCGCGGAAGTAACGCTGCATCGGCGAATCCATCATATATCCGTAGCCGCCAAACACCTGGATGCCATTTACCGCGATCTGCATACAGGTGTCACTCGCCACAAGTTTTGCCATCGCTGCGACTTTGACTGCATCTTCCCCGTCGTCCATAGTGCGCGCCGCCTTGTAGGTCAACAGACGAGCAGCTTCCACCTGCCACGCCATATCTACGAGCATCCACTGCACCGCCTGATTCTCGGCAATAGGCTTTCCGAACTGCTTGCGCTCTTTCGCATATTCAATGCACCGGTCAAGTACCGCCTGTCCGATACCGACGGCCTGGCATGCAATACCGATGCGCCCCTCATCCAGAGTTCCCAGGCATATCTTCATACCCTTGCCCTCAGCTCCGAGGCGGTTGGCCGCCGGTACCCGCATGTTGTCAAACACCAACTCCGCATTCGTTGCGCCCTTCATGCCCACCTTTTCGTACTGAGGCCCCCTGCTGAAGCCGGGCATATCCGCTTCAACAATGAATGCGGTCATACCGCGCGGAGCGAGGTCGGGTATACCGGCAAATACTACGATTGTGTCGCACGCGGGACCATTCGTGATGAAGAGTTTGGAACCGTTGAGCACGTAGTCATCTCCATCGCGGACGGCAGTAGTCTTGATATTAGCTATGTCGCTTCCCGCCTCAGCTTCGGTAATGGCAAACGCACCGACCTTTTCTCCGGAACACAATGGCGGCAAGAACTTATGCTTCTGCTCCTCGGTACCATACAGAAATATCGGTCGAGCGCATAGACTGATGTGTGCATCGACAATATCGCAGGTAGACGCGCAGACTCTCGCCAACTCTTCCATAACGATAGTCAGTGCCATCACATCGCCACCACTGCCTCCGTATTCAGCAGGTATCGCAAGTCCCGTGAAGCCAACTTCCGCCAGCTTCTTGAAGTTCTCCATTGCAAATACTTCAGCCTTATCGACAGCATCGGCATTCGGCTCGATCTCGTTCCGTGCAAATTCGCGCGCAGTTGCCTGCAACATTTGCTCCGCTTCACTCAAATGGAAATCCATCAGTGTTTCCTCCTTCGCCACATTACTATCGACAGCGTAAGTGTACCCTCTCGGTCTTCGCCTGAAAACAGGGCTGAGCAATTTTCTCCAACCACCTCAAATGCCCGCAGTCAATTCGTAGTCGGGTCGTACCCTGCCGTCATGAACCTGCTACCACAACAGCGGTGCGGCCCTTCATCTGTAATCGTCACTATGTGCGGGGCCTCTGGGACATCCATATGGTGGAATCCCACCACAGCATATGTGAAACACCAATATGCTTCTCTCACCGAGCAACGTTCCTCAGCAGGCGTAGCGACTTCCAACTCTCGCACGGCTGCACGGAGTACCTACCCATGTTACCCGTATCTGTGCGCTAGCCTTCATGATCGACCTCACGGCGGAACTGCGGGGGCCGTTTCTCGCGATACGCTTTCAGCCCTTCATCGATGTCACCTGTGGCCGTATATAATGCCTGCACGAGCTCGGGCTCCATGGCAGCAAGTCCCGCTGACGGAGCAACAGTGGCCGCATTGATCATGCGCTTGACCAGCCTTAGCGCAGTAGGCCCTTTCGTGGACAGCTTATCAGCCAATTGAAGCGCACATCGCATGAGGTCCTCCGTGGGAACCACCTCATGAACAAGTCCTATCTCCTTTGCTTCGCTCGCAGCGACTCTGTCGCAGGTCATAATCATCCTGCGTGCCTGAGCTGGACCCACAAGGGCCAGTAGCGGATACAGACAACTCACCGAATAACCGATACCTATAGCAGTCTCCGGAATACTACAGTATGCGCCCTCGGCGATCAGGCGGAAATCGCAGCACGTAACCAGACCCAGACCGAGACCAACACACGGACCGTTAATGGCCGCAATGGTAATCTGATGCAAATTCATCCAATTGCGCACAAGAAGCTGTCCGTTCTCCTGGAACACACGCTCGTTTGGCTGTCGCGTATCGTACCATTCATCACGCGCCGTCTCGGTAACATCGATGCCTGCACAGAATGCTCGACCGGCGCCGGTGACAATCACGAATCGCGTTCGAATATCCCGGCGAAGCTCATCCACAATATCGCCGAATTCGTACAACATCGCGACGTTAAACGCGTTGAGTTTGGAAGGCCGATTCAACGTAATGCTGACTGTCTCGCCATCCTTTTGGACAACGAAGTGGGCGTAGTGTTTAGCCACGAAGAGACTCCTTTCGCCGCTGAATGTGGCCGCCATAATAGGGTGGATGAGGAACCGTCATCGACAGATAACCTTCGGCATTGAATCAGATTCGATTTCTCTTGTCTAATTGTCATCGCCGGGTATTGTGCTGAAGGCGAGCTACCACTCTCTCCGGATAAAAGGCGAGAGCATGTAATCGCGCCCGAAACAGTACTGCTGATTACGATCCTCCCACAGGATCTGCCTGCAATGTGGATGCGGTCAGCATCGTTTACGAAGAAGATGACCGCTCAACGAAGCGATCCGAGAGGAAAGATCAACGTCAATGTACGTTGCAGGTTAAACGCACCATCTCCAGAGGAGTGAGCGGGAGTGTCAAACCCGCCTGCTCACGAAACGGAGCGACTGTAGACTGGTGAAGCGGGACGATCCGGTGTCAGACCTCATCGATCGGGAATGCGCTGCTCCGAAAGGCTGACAACCGGCAGGATGTGGAAGCGGCGAACCCTCTGCACGACGCTGCGAGGATGATACCACTCTCTGCGGCAACTACTCGGCACGATATTGACACTAACGGTGCCATAAGATAATGTTGGGGCGTTGCAGATGTAGTGGATTGGATCGGCGGCAGTGGCAGGACAAGTGCTTGTCCGTATGGTGTCATGGAGCGTGCGCGAGAAGCGTGTTACACACCATAATCTCCACAAGAGATCCCCTGAGCGGGTCATCGAGAAAGACAGCACAAATACGGGACTGCTTACCCGTTTGACACCAGACCGTTACCACTGGAAGAGCGCCGATAATGGGTCGGTGATGGTCAGCCGCAGGGAGTCCCACGATCCCGGTGACACAAGAACTACCAAGGAGGGATAGGACGATATGGGCAGCATCAATGTCGCGATAATCGGAGTCGGTAACTGCGCATCCTCTCTCGTACAGGGAGTCCATTACTATCGTGAGGCACAGCAAGATGATTTTGTCCCCGGCCTGATGCATGTCAACCTCGCCGGTTACCACATATCGGACATCAACTTCGTGGCGGCCATCGATATCGACAAGAACAAGGTGGGAAAGGACCTGGCGAAAGCCATTTACGCCACTCCGAATAACACAGTGAAGTTCTGTGAGGTTCCCAAGTCCGGCGTACGAGTGGAGAGGGGCATGACCCACGATGGCTTGGGCAAATACCTCTCTCAAGTCATCGAAAAGGCTCCCGGACCCACTGCCGATATCGTCGGACTTCTGAAGGAGACCAAGACTGATGTCGTGGTCAATTACCTTCCTGTCGGTAGTGAGGAGGCGACTAAGTGGTATGTTGAACAGGTGCTCGCAGCTGGTTGCGGATTCATAAACTGCATACCCGTATTTATCGGGCGTGAAGCTTACTGGCAGAAGCGCTTCGCCGACAAGGGACTCCCAGTGATCGGGGATGATATCAAGTCACAGGTCGGAGCAACCATTGCCCATAGGATACTGACCCGTCTGTTCAGAGATCGAGGCGTAAGACTTGAAAGGACCTATCAACTCAACTTCGGCGGCAATACCGACTTCATGAACATGCTTGAACGGGAGAGACTCGAGTCTAAGAAGATCTCGAAGACCAATGCCGTCACATCGCAACTCGAATACGATATGGGTCCTGATAACGTACATGTCGGCCCGAGCGACTATGTGCCATGGCTTCAAGACCGCAAGTTCTGTCACATCCGCATGGAGGGACGCACGTTTGGGGATGTCCCGTTGAACCTCGAGATGAAACTGGAAGTCTGGGACAGTCCAAACTCAGCCGGCGTCGTCATCGACGCTATCAGATGCTGTAAGCTTGCTCTTGACCGTGGACTTTCGGGTACACTGGTGGGGCCGTCATCCTACTTCATGAAATCCCCACCAACTCAGTTCTCGGACGAGAATGCGAGATGCCGCACCGAGGAGTTCATCTCAGGCGAGTGCCAGGAGGAACCCGTCACACTCCCGACGCCGCTGACTGCCGAGGCGTTGTCCTAACAGCACCCGGGGCCAGAAGAATGTGCTCGGGCCCGCTCAGCGGGCCCGTTGTATGTCAATGCCAGACGTTCAGAAGATAAGGAGACAAGCAGGTACTCGATTCGCCGAGCCATTGGTGAAACTACTGGCTCACTGCCCGATTTCGCCCAACGCCCTTACTGTTGCGGGCGTAGTCATCACGCTGGTTTCCGCCTGGCTCGCATCCGAAGGACGGTTCCTCATATCCGGTGTGGTCTTCATCGGCGCTGGATTGTTCGACTTGATTGACGGAGCATTGGCTCGCGCTACCGGCAAGGCATCGCGATTCGGAGCTATTCTCGACTCCACAAGTGATCGGATATCTGAGGGAGCGATGCTGGCAGGCATTGGGCTGTGGTTCGCACACACTGGCGATACCATGGCGATGCTTGTGACGTATGTAGCGCTCATTGCCTCGTTTCTGGTCAGTTATTTGCGCGCTCGTGGCGAGGCAGTCGGCATGGAATGTACCGTTGGTTTGTGTACGCGACCGGAGCGCGTTATAGTATTGGCGCTGGGGCTTCTTACAGGCTTCGTATTCGTCGCGGTTACGGTATTGGCAGTCTGCGCCTCGGTGACCGTCGTCGAACGGTTGCTCTATATTCATCGCAAAGGAAAGGAGTCCGGAAACTGATGCCAGTTGTCGCGCTTGTCGGAGGTCAGTGGGGAGACGAGGGAAAAGGCAAAGTCATCGATTCGCTCGCTGCAAAAGCACACATGGTTGTGAGGTACGCCGGAGGTGATAACGCAGGCCACACAACTGTGAATCCACACGGTACCTTCCGGCTTCATCTCATCCCTTCCGGAATCTTCTATCACGATGTTCGCTGCGTCATCGGAAATGGAGTTGTGGTCAATCCTGCCGTACTACTCCGCGAGATAGCAGAGTTGCGTGAACGGGGGGTAGATACCCGAAACCTCGTGGTCAGTGACAGGGCTCATCTGATCATGCCGTATCACACCCTGCTGGATAAGCTTGAGGAGCAGCGCAGGGGGCAAGGCGCAATAGGCACGACGCAGCGAGGCATCGGTCCCGCGTTTGTCGACAAAGTAGCCCGAACAGGACTACGGGTCGGAGACCTTCTCAATGCGACCGTCTTTCGAAGCAGGCTTGAGGAGGTTATGGAGCAGAAGAATGCGCTGCTCACCTCGCTCTACAGGCATCCGGCGATCTCGGTCGATGATGTCTACAAACAGTACATGGACTTCGGTGCGCAGCTTCGATGGCATATCACCGATACGCTACCACTCATCCATGACTCCATAGCACGTGGAGAGACAGTGATGCTGGAAGGCGCGCAGGGCGCCCTGTTGGATACGGATTTTGGGACCTACCCATACGTGACCTCGTCATCCCCGCTCGCGGGAAGCGCTACTCTTGGAAGCGGCATCGGCCCCACTCTTATTGATCGGGTCATGGGTGTTTTCAAAGCCTACGCCACCCGCGTGGGTAGCGGCCCGATGCCGACCGAACTCAAGGATGACATGGGCGACTTCATTCGAGAGAAGGCAGGCGAATACGGCGCCACTACGGGTCGGCCCAGACGCTGTGGATGGTTCGACGGCGTGGGTGGCAAGTTCAGCGTGCGGATAAATGGGATGACCGAGGTGGCATTGACTCACCTGGACATCTTTGATGGCTTCGAGTCCATCAAGATCTGCACAGGCTATATGGTAGACGGCAACTTCACCACCGACTTCCCCACCAGAGTTGAGACCGTCGCACGATGTGAACCGGTGTACGAGGAACTGCCCGGATGGGAGGAACGCACTGAAGATATAAGCGACTTCCGGCAACTACCGGTAAATGCGAGGAACTATGTGGCTACTATCTCCAGACTCATCGGCTGCAATGTGTCGCTCCTGTCAATGGGACCGAAACGCGAGCAAATGATTGAGGTCCCTTCCTAGGCCTGCGCAACCCCGCTCACATGATCAAGGGGACCCTGTTCGCCAGCATCAACCAGGCAAGGGCAAGTCAACTTTGACTTGTTTCAGGGCCGCGGTTATCGCGTTCGCCGTCTTATCATCCGGTTCGCACAATGGCAATCGGGTCGATCCAACTTCAAAGCCCAAGAGATTCATTGCAAACTTCAGCGGTACAGGATTGGCAACAAGGAACATGGCCTCGACGAAAGGAAGCAAGCGCCGATGGATTGCCGCAGCCTCCTCGATTCTCCCTGTGAGAAGCTTATCCATCATCTCCTTTGTCTGCAAGCCAACCAGGCACGTCACCACGCCGACCACACCATACCCACCCATCGCCATTAACGGAAACGTATCGCCGTCATTACCACTGTACACGAGGAAATCTTTCGGCACACCCTGAATGATCTCGGAAATCTGGTGGAAGTTCGCACTGGCCTCCTTCACTCCGAGGATGTTGTCCACCTTACTGAGACGGATCACAGTCTCAGCCGCAAGATTGCAGGAAGTGCGTGACGGAACGTTGTATAACAAACAAGGCAGGTTGCACGCGGTTGCGATGGTACTGAAGTGGCGATAGAGCCCTTCCTGGGTTGGCCTGTTGTAATAAGGAACCACGAGCAAACAGGCATCAACTCCAATTTTCTCAGCCTCTCGCGTCAATTCGATGCTCTCGCGGGTACTGTAGTTACCTGTCCCCGCAATCACCACGCCGGCGCCGCCCAGTTCATCCTTGACTTCGCCGAATAAGCGGAGTTTTTCCTCGACACTGAGTGTCGGTGACTCACCAGTAGTCCCCGACACAACCAGGCCATCACTGCCGGACTGCATTAACGCGCGCGCCAGCTTCCTTGCCTGCACATAGTCCACTTCACCTTCTTCATCAAAAGGGGTTACCATTGCAGTTAGAAGTCTTCCAAATTTCGGCATCTCAGGCCCTCCTCCTCTTGTACTTGATCTGGCCCCGGCGCAAACCTTCCTCAGCTATCTGTACTGCATTAAGCGCGGCACCCTTTCGGAGATTGTCGCATACCACCCACATAGATAATGAATTGGAACGCGAGGTATCTCTCCGAATCCTCCCAACGAACACGTGATTGAGGCCACTTGCCGCCCACGGCTGCGGATAGAAACTGACACTCGGATCGTCCAGGATCCGCACGCCTGGCGCCCGAGCGAGTGCCTTACGTGCCTCCTCGGGACTGATTGCCGAGTCAAACTCGACGTTCACTGCTTGACTCTGTCCAAAGTACACCGGCACACGGACGCATGTAGCCGAGATACCAAGCGAATCGTCCCGCAGGATCCTGCGGGTCTCCTGAACTATTCGCCATTCCTCTTTGGTGTAGCCATTGTCAAGAAACACGTCGATCTCCGGGAGCACATTGAACGCGATCTGGTGGGAGTACATATGAGGGCATACCCTGCGGCCCTCCAGTACGCGCTTCGCCTGAGCTGTGAGTTCCTTGAGTGCCGCTGTGGTGCCGCTGCAAGAAACGGGTTGGTAGGTACTAACCACTATCCGCTTAATGGGATTGACGCTATGCAGTGGAAACAAAGCCACCACAAGCTGGATCGTGGAACACCCGGGGTTCCCTACCACCCCCTTATGCTGAGCTAGATCCTCGACATTGGCCTCAGGTACGATTAGTGGTACAGATTCATCCGTAACCGCCACGCCACTGTCGTCGATAACGACTGCTCCTGCCTGAATGGCTGCGGGCAGCAAACGACGGCTGGAGTCCATCCCATCACAGAAGAAAACGACATCAAGATTGCGGAATCCATCAGATGTGGCCTCTTCCACCTCCAGTCGACCATGTCGAAAAAAGAATTCCGCGCCTGGCGTTCGGTCGGTGTCGAACAGATGCACGGACGACACAGGAAAACGTCGTTCCTCAAGAATCTTGAGAATCTCCTGGCCGACCAATCCTTCGGCACCGAGAATACCAATATCGACAGTGTCCATCACACCCGCAAGCCCAACAGTTTGTCAAGACCGACTATAAGGCCTGGAGTCTTGACGACTTCTTTTACCGAAAGGATGACACCCGGCATGTATGACTCCCGACTGGTCGCATCATGTCGCAACAGTAGAGTCTGTCCCTGGCCGCCGAGAATCACTTCCTGAGATGCCATCACGCCAGGCAGGCGGATACTGTGAACAGCCAAACCTCCAACTTCCCCTCCTCTGACTCCAGCCAGTATCTCCTTCTCCGTTGATGGGTATACAAATCGCGAACCACGAGCTTCCGTCATCATTCTTGCGGTGGCCAATGCGGTTCCGGATGGAGCATCAATCTTCTTATCATGATGCATCTCAACAATCTCGGCATTCGAGAAGAACTTCCCAGCAATACTTGCCAGATGCATCAGCAGCACCGCGCCAACTGAGAAATTCGGGGCTAGCACGACTCCCACTGAATAACGATCACAAAGCTCACGTATCTCTTCAACATCGCCATCGGAAAGACCCGTAGTCCCTGTCACCATGTTCACTTTGAGAGGCAGCGTGGTGCGCAATGCCTCCATAGCTACATGAGCTTGAGTGAAATCGACAACAACATCCGGGCATGTTTTCTCGAGAAGAGAGTCCAGCTCTGACGAGAAAGGAATGAGGTCAGGGTGTTCAGGAACAGGCAAATACGGTTGAGGAGCGCTGCTTTCCACCGCACCGACAAGACGCAATTCGGGATCCGAAAGAACAGCACGGACGACCTCTCGCCCCATTCTTCCCAAGGCGCCGTTGACAACCACACGCGTTCGCACAGTTGACCTCCATCACAACAATCCACTGCATGCCTGGCTCAGAACATTGCAGGCCAGATGCAGGGCCCCCTAGGATCGCCGCGGACCACCCTGTGGAGGACGTTGCTGAGAAGGTGGTCCCTGTCGTGGAGGACGGGAGGGTGAAGATCTCGACTGTCTCGGCTGGTACTCTTCCGAATCTCCAGCAAACACAGCACGACGCGACAGATTAATGCGACCGAGGCTATCTATCTCGATAACTTTGACAGTCACCTCGTCACCTAGCTCCACCTCATCCTGAACCGTAGGAACCCTGTAAGTGGCAAGTTCGCTTATGTGAACAAGCCCTTCTTTGCCAGGAAGAATCTCTACCATTGCTCCAAAGTCGAATATACGGGTTACCTTTCCAGTATATACCTCACCGACCTTTGCTTCGCGAGTCAAGTCCTCGACCATCTTCACGGCACGACGAGTGGCCTCTTCGTTGGCTGAGCCGATCACGACCCGTCCGTCATTCTTGACATCGATCGTGGTCTTTGTCTCGTCGATGATAGCCCGAATATTGCGACCACCAGGTCCTATAAGTGCACCTATCTTCTCAATATCGATCTTAAGTTCAATCACACGAGGAGCGAATGGGCTCAATTCGGACCTGCTCTCACTAATAGTTTCGGCCATCTTGGACAGTATCGCGAGCCTGGCATCACGAGCCTGCGCGACCGCTTCGCGGAGCAACTGAGGGGTGATCCCCTTCATCTTGATGTCGAGTTGTAATGCAGTAATCCCATCCCGGGTACCTGCGACCTTGAAGTCCATATCTCCCAGCGCATCCTCCATACCCTCTATATCAGTGAGAATGACGTGCTCCGCGCTGTCAGCACTGATGACGCCCATCGCGATTCCGGCGACAGGTGCCTTAATCGGCACTCCTGCATCCATCAGCGATAGCGTCGAACCGCACACACTTGCCATCGAGGAACTACCGTTAGAACTGAGAATCTCTGAAACCAGCCGGATTGTATAAGGGAACTCCTCCTCAGATGGGATCACCGGGCCAATGGCACGCTCAGCAAGAGCGCCGTGCCCTATCTCTCGTCTGCCCGGCATTCGAAATCGCCTGACTTCACCGGTGGCAAAACCGGGGAAATTGTAATGATGCATGAACCTCTTCGTTTCAGCGAGACCAAGGCCGTCAAGCATCTGCTCCTGGCGACCTGACCCCAGCGTTGTTACGGTCAACGCCTGAGTCTGCCCGCGCGAGAACAGACCCGAACCATGCGTACATGGCAGCACGCCAACTTCCGTGGAGATGGTGCGTATCTCGTCATGCCGGCGTCCATCCACATGCTGTCTGGTTCTCAGGATATGCTCACGCACAAGACTTCTGAGTTGAGAATGGTAGACGTACGCTACTTCCGGCTCTGCGTATTGGTCGCCCAGTGTGGCAACTACTTCCTTTCTCAGGCCTTCAAGAGCCGCCGAACGTCCTTTCTTGTCTGCTTGATCAAGAGCGACAGGGACCTTCGCGCCAAGTATAGATGAGACAGCAGCAACGAGATCCGCCGGGGGCTCATAGGGGGTCACCGGGATCTTGGGCTGACCGCCCAGTGCAACGAACTCATCCTGAAGCGAGATAATCTCCAGATTCGCCTCATGTCCACGCCGAATTGCCTCGAGTATCGTCTCCTCGGTTACTTCATCGCCTCCCGCCTCCACCATAACCACTGCATCTCTCGTACTGCCAATCACAATATCAAGTTGGCTTTCTTCCATTGCGGCCATGCTGGCATTTACTACGAGTTCCCCATCAATATATCCCACACGGACAGCGGACACCGGCCCTTCAAATGGTATTTCGGATATACAAAGCGCAGCCGAAGCGCCTATAAGTGCACATGTATCAGGATTATTCACCTTATCAGCGGAGAGCACGGTCGCGATGACCTGAGTCTCGCGCCCGAATCTTTTGGACAGCAGCGGCCTGAGGCATCGATCCACCAAACGGGATGTCAGTGTGGCTTCTTCAGTAGGCCTGCCTTCGCGCCTGATGAAGCTTCCCGGAATTCTCCCTGCGGCGTAGAGTTTCTCTTCATAATCGACCGTCAGAGGTACGAAATCCATTCCTCCCACAGTCTCAGGGGCCACACAGACCGTCACCAGTACAATTGTGTCCCCGTAGCGAACCAGGACCGAACCGTTAGCCTGCTGCGCGAATCTCCCGGTCTCCAAGCTGAAAGTACACCCAGCCAATGTGCGCTGCACGAGTTGGCTCATACTACCTCCTCAAACCCAGACTACTGACTAGCTTGGCGTACCTCGTATGGTCCTCTCTGTCCAGATACGACAGATACCTTCGTCGGCGTGCCGTGAGCCTTAGCAGGGCACGTCGTGTGGTGTGGTCTTGCTTGTTCGCTTTCAGATGTTCGGTAAGAGCGTTTATCCTATCCGAGAGCAGCGCTACCTGAACATCCATAGACCCGGTGTCCCCTTCGCGTATAGCGAACTTGCTGATGAGTTCTTTCTTATTCTCAGACTGCGACATAATGGGCAATTGTAGCATAGCGTGTCCGCATTGACCACAAAGACACAGCCCACTATAATCATAGCGTAAGATCTTCATGCACGAGAGTTGCGGCATTTTCGGCGTCTTCGCTCCTGGATTGGACACAGCGCGTTTGGTTTTTTTCGCGCTGTTCGCGCTACAGCACCGCGGTCAGGAGTGTGCTGGTATCGCAGTGAGCGATGCCAACGACATTCATGTTCGCGCTGACCCAGGACTTGTCGCCCAGGTATTCACCGAAGGTGATCTTGCAGCGCTGAAGGGTTCTTCGGCAGTCGGACACACCTGTTACTCGACCTGCAATTCCCGCCGGCCAGCAACACCTCAACCCGTAGTGGAGCGTAACGGCATATGGAGCGCAGCTGTCGCCCATAACGGCAACATCACCAATGCGTCGGCACTCAGAGCCGAGATGGAATCGACAGGCCAGCAGTTCAGGTCCGACAGTGATGCTGAAATTATCGCCAAGCTGATCGTCACAAGTCATGGTGCTACCTGGAAGGACAAGGTTTCGCATGCCCTCAGGCGCCTGCAGGGAGCGTACTCGATTGTCGTGCTCACGCCCGAGATGCTCATCGCCGCCAGAGATCCCATGGGAGTACGTCCTCTCTCCCTCGGTTCACTTGACGGCGGGCTGGTGGTTGCGTCGGAAACCTGTGCGTTCGATCATATCGGCGCCACATATCTTCGAGATGTGAGGCCCGGTGAGACATTGTTTCTCACCACTGAGATGTCGTCACTACAACTGAGCCGGAATGGAAGGCGAGCGTTCTGCGTTTTCGAACACATCTACTTCGCCAGACCGGACAGCACAATCGAGGGGCGTCTGGTGTATGAAGCACGGCTTGCCATGGGCGCCAAGCTCGCTGAGGAGCATCCGGTCGATGCCGACCTTGTAGTGGGAGTTCCGGATTCCGCGACGGCTGCCGCTATCGGTTATGCTCGCGCATCAGGTATCCCCTACAGAGAAGGTCTTCTCAAGAACCGCTATGTCGGGCGGACATTCATCGCCCCCGATCAGAGGCTGAGAGACCTCGGGGTCCAGTTGAAGTTCAATCCGCTTGCCAGTCTCATCAAGGGAAAACGGTTGGTCGTAGTTGACGACAGCATAGTTCGTGGAACCACAACTCCGCGCGTGGTCAATCTCTTGAAGCAGGCAGGAGCAAGCGAAGTGCACTTGAGAATCTGTGCTCCTCCGCTCAAGCATCCCTGTGCCCTGGGTGTCGACATGGCATCCGAATGGGAGTTGATAGCCGCCAGAATGTCCGTACCGGAGATCCTGGAGCATCTTGGAGCCGATTCGCTAGGCTATTCAAGCCTCAGCGGACTGGTTGAAGCAGTCGGAGTGCCACGGGACGTCCTCTGTCTCGCCTGCTGCGACGGCAATTACCCACTGCCAGTTCAAATCGGCCTATCTCAACTCGCAGTTGCAAGTGACCCGTCATGACTCGAGATCTCGAGCATCCGAGGCAAACACTCTCATACGCCGCCACGGGCGTAAACATCGACGCCGCTGACTCGGTTAAGGCTCATATCCGGAAATCAATGATATCCACTCTCGACCATCGAACTCTCGGTATCGGGTCATTCGGTTCGCTTTTTCACTTGCAGGGTTACGAGGATCCGGTATTGGTATCCAGTTGCGACGGTGTAGGCACGAAGCTCAAGATTGCCGCGCTTCTCGGGCACGACCGCACCGTGGGGTTCGATATCGTCAATCACTGTATCAATGACATCCTTTGTTCCGGAGCAATGCCACTCTTCTTCCTCGACTACATCGCCATGGCGCGGTTGAACGCAACACAGATAACCCAAATAGTGAGCGGTCTATCCGATGCATGCACACAGAATGGCGTTGCCCTGATCGGTGGCGAAACCGCGGAGATGCCCGGCATTTACGTTGAGGGAATATACGACCTTGTGGGATTCATAGTCGGAGTCGTTGAGCGACGCAGTATCCTGGATGGCACACGCATCGTGCAGGGAGACGTGCTGCTGGGACTCCCTTCATCCGGACTGCATACCAACGGCTATTCACTCGCCCGCAGGGTTTTCCAGATCGATCAGGAGCCCTCCAACCTCAGTCACCACTATGCGGAGTTGAATGGTACTCTCGGCGGAGCACTGCTGGAGCCACACCGCCCGTACCATCAGATACTTCAACCACATCTCTCCCATATCAAAGGACTCGCGCATATTACGGGCGGCGGATTCGCAGGCAACGTACCCCGCATTCTGCCAGCCGGGGTGGCTGCGGCGATCGACAAGTCCTCGTGGGCCGTACCCCCTATCTTCCAGCTCATACGCGATAAGGGCGCCATCCAAGAGGCTGAGATGTACCGCGTCTTTAATATGGGCATCGGAATGGTCTTAGTGGCTTCGCCGGAACACGCAACCGAGTTGGCACAAGCAATCCCGGATGCGTACACTATCGGCAGTATCATTCGCCGCGACAAGGGCGATCAACTAGTCTGGGTGTGATGGAGGAACAATGCGAGCCATTTTAAGTGTGTCTAACAAGACCGGAGTAGTCGACTTCGCACGCGGGCTGTGTGAACTGGGGGTTGAACTCTACAGCACTGGCGGAACAAAGAAGGCAATCGCGGATGCGGGCGTTGAGGTGCATAGCATCTCCGACCTTACAGGATTCCCGGAGATCCTCGACGGCCGTGTGAAAACGCTGCATCCGTCGGTACACGGAGGTATTCTGGCCCGCCGCGACCTGCCCGACCACCTGTCCGCACTAGAGGAGGCCGGCATTGCCACGATCGATATCGTAGTGGTAAATCTCTATCCTTTCGTACAAACGGCCATGAAGCAAGGAGTAACTCTGGAAGAGGCGATCGAGAACATCGATATTGGCGGTCCGACAATGATTCGCTCGGCAGCTAAGAACTATGACTCGGTAACCGTTGTAGTCGATCCGGAAGACTATGGCTGGGTGTTGCAGCAGTTGAGGGAGAGCAAACTGGATGCGGCGTCCCGGATGAGGCTGGCCCAAAAAGCATACCAGCACACTGCCTCATATGACACAGCTATCTCGCGCTACCTCTCCGAAGACCTCTTTCCCGGTCATATGACGCTTGCCCTCGAGAAGGCATATGATTTGCGGTACGGAGAGAACCCTCGCCAGCATGCATGCTTCTACACCATGCAGGACGTCAAGGCAATAGACAAGGGGCTTGGTGCACTGACCCTTCTCAGCGGCCCGGAGATCTCCTTCAACAATCTCCTGGACTTCGACTCAGGTGTCAACACCCTCGCCGGATTCACCATGCCGACGGTCGCTGTGCTCAAGCATACGAATCCATGTGGGCTTGCCAGCAGAGAGTCACTCACTGAAGCGTACACCCTCGCTTTGTCAGGAGATCCGGTGGCTGCATTCGGCGGAGTGGTGGTCAGCAACAAGCCTATAGACCTGACGACAGCCGAGGAGATCAGTAAGACGCATTATGACGCGGTGCTTGCACCGGATTTCTCGAGCGATGCTCTTGCGTTGCTCTCCCAGAAGAAGAGCCTCAGGATCGTAACCGTACCAATTCCAGAGATAGAAGAGGCGGCACTGGAGTTTCGCAACGTGCGCGGAGGTTTTCTAGTGCAGACACGCGACTGCATCGCGGCAGACGAACTGTCACCGAAGCAGGTCTCGAAAAGGCAACCGACGCCCGGTGAGATGGATGATCTGCTTTTTGCCTGGCGCGCGGTGAAGGCCATCAAGTCCAACGCGATAGCGCTCGTGAAGGATTCGGTGTTGCTGGGGATGGGGGCCGGTCAACCTTCCCGAGTGGAGGCTGTAGCCATCGCCCTCAAGAAGGCTGGAGACAAGGCCAGGGGTGCGGCCCTCGCGAGTGACGCATTCTTCCCGTTTGCGGACGGTCCGGAACTGGCGTTGGAGGCGGGAATCAGGGCCATCATAGAGCCTGGTGGGTCTGTGAGAGACGACGAAGTCATCGAAGTAGTCGACCGCTACGAGGCTGCCCTGGTCTTTACAGGAATGCGCCATTTCAAGCATTGATGAGACAACAATCTCGCCAGCATGCGATAAGGAAGCATTGCATCGAGGAGCGGTAGTTGAATCGAGCTCTATTAGTGATAGACATGCTTCGCGGATTCCTGGAAGAAGGGAATCCCCTATATTGCGGCGAACGAGCACGAAGGATAATCCCCTCTGTCCAGAGACTGCTCCAAGAGGAGACCGCGCAAGGGACACCTGTGCTCTTCGTTTGTGACCACCACGCACCGGATGACCCGGAGTTTCGCCAGTTCCCGCCGCATTGCGTGGAGGGTTCTCTGGAAGCCGAGATTATTCCGGAACTCGCCGATTTCGGCAGCACCACTATCCGCAAGCGACATTTCAGCGCGTTCACGGACACCGAGTTGGCAACTGTACTGGAAGATCTCGATCTGGACACGCTCATCCTGTGCGGTGTGTGTACAGATATCTGCATACTTCATACCGCGGCAAGCGCCAGAGACGCTGGTTACGAAGTGATGGTTCCCGCAGATTGTGTTGCGTCGTTCGATGAGAAGAAGCATATCTTCGCTCTTGATCACATGGAGAAGGTTCTCGGCGTAAAGGTGACCTCACCCTCAACTCCACCACCTATCTGCAGCGAGTGGCCCATTCCGCAGAATTGGTTGGATGGGGATACAGCAGACGTGTACTTTCCTCGCACCGTGGAAATCCTTAAGAAGGAAGGAATCAATCCGGTAACCACTATGGAGGTGTATCCTCAGAACGATGGCGTCTTCTGTGGCATCGAGGAAGTTAAGGCGCTGCTTGCCCAAGCACTGCCTTCCGGAGAATCGGAAGTATGGGCTCTCGACGAAGGTCAGTCTTTCTCCAGAAAAGAGGTGACGCTTCGCATTACCGCTCCGTACCAGTCCTTCGGGGTGTACGAAACGTGTTATCTCGGGATCCTGGCACACTGCAGTGGCTGGGCTACCGCTGCTCGTGAATGCGTGCAAGCAGCCAGAGGTATTCCTTTGCTGAGTTTCGGAGCCCGGCATGTGCATCCCTCGGTGGTTGGCGTTATGGAGTATTCGGCGATCGTCGGTGGGTGCGCAGGCTGCGCCAGCACGGCAGGAGCGAATCTCGCAGGCATGAATCCCGTCGGGACAATTCCTCATGCCCTCATCATTATCATGGGCTCGACTACCGCTGCGACACTGGCATTTGACAGAGAAGTCGACCCGAACGTCCCGAGAATCGCGCTCGTCGACACCTTCGAGGACGAAGTTCGCGAAAGTGTTACCGTGGCAAAGGCGATGGGACGTCGACTCTCCGGTGTCAGGCTGGACACCCCTTCTGAGCGCGGCAGAGTCACCTCCGTTCTTGTCAAGGAAGTGAGAGCATGGCTAGACCTCGAGGGATTCAACAATGTCAGGATCACGGTGAGTGGGGGACTGAGTCCCGATCGGATTCGGTACTTTCTTGATGAGGGCGCGCCTGTTGACACGTTCGCTGTGGGGAGTTACATAAGCGATGCCAGACCCATCAACTTCACGGCAGACCTACACCAGGTCGATGGCAGACCTATCGCCAAACGAGGACGAATGCCGGGAGTGACCCCCAATCCCCGGTTGAAGAGGGTCATCTGACCGGGGGAGAATCTGGTTTCTTGACGACTGGTCTCGGGGTCTACCTGAGGTCCTCATCCTCATCTCGTCGATTACGTTCTGGGTGATGTATGGATACGCCTGCACACAGGACAGGGATCGCACACTTGCCACTCCACGGCGGACATGCGCCAAGTTGGCTCTTTCAGAGGATGACCAGGCTTGCGAGAGAAGTCACAACGGCAATCATCCTCGATTTCGGCCCGGAAGAAGTACTGCGGCGCCTCGCTGATCCCTTCTGGTTTCAGGCCTTTGGTTGCGTACTAGGCTATGATTGGCACTCGAGCGGTGTCACGACAACGGTCTGCGGCGCACTCAAGGCGGGACTGGCAGGTTCCGAACATGAGCTTGGCCTTTTCGTGGCAGGAGGAAAGGCAAAGGCAGGCCGGGCCACTCCTTCTCACATAACTGCCCATGCAGAGCGTTTGACCGTGGATCCGTCAGGTCTCATATACGCCAGCCGCATGTCCGCAAAGGTCGATAGCGTGGCATTGCAGGATGGCTACGACCTGTATCACCACTCGATGTTCTTCACCAAAGACGGAAAATGGGCAGTTGTCCAACAGGGCATGAACACCAGTTCAGGATATGCACGTCGCTACCACTGGCTGGGAGAGGCCGTCCTGGATTTCTGCCGCGAACCTCAAACAGCAATCTGCTCGAATTCGCGTGGACAGGCGTTCAATCTGGTCGCTCACGAAAGCACACCTGCCCGCAGTGCTATAGCGCGCATGCCAACCGACTTCAAGCCGGGCACGCTGAAGCTCGAATTTGAACGCCTCCGAGTACTCGCCATGCCTCGCCGCGAATACATCACTGTGAAGGATGTGAACCTTTCGCGCATCGGACGCTTCCTGGACTCCATACAGGCAGAGCACCCAAAAGATTTCTCGAGTGTGCTGTCACTGCCCGGTGTGGGCCCTAAGACCGTCAGGGCGATGTCACTTATAGCGGATCTCGTGTACGGAGCCCCGACCAGTTTTCGCGACCCCGCCACCTACAGTTTCGCCCACGGAGGTAAAGACGGCTACCCATTTCCGGTTGACCGTGCTCTGTACGACACAAGCATTCGGCTGCTCACAGATGCCGTGCGCCGATCGAGGCTCAACGATCATGAGAAAGGAGCGGTACTTAGACGCCTGAAGTCATGAGTTACCAGACTTCTGACCTAATCCCTGGCAGGTCTGCGCTTCGTTATACCGTAAGAACAGGAATCGGGACCTGACACAGAGGAAGAACACATATGACATGGCTTGATATAGCAGTGGCCGCCACAGTCTGCATCAGCGCCGTGATTGGGTTCTGGAAAGGTCTGCTCCAAGCCGTCATCGGGATCGCGGGCTTACTCGGCGGAGTCCTAATTGCCGGACAGTTCTATCGGCAGTTGGCAGTTGCACTCTGGCCCTCAAGTGGGGTGTGGTCCTTCGCTGCCGCCTATGCCATAATCCTCTTCGGCATCATTGCCGCTGCCGCATTGATAGCCACCGTGCTGCTGCGTCTGGTTCGCATGACGCCCCTGGGAATCGCTGACCGCTGTCTGGGAATGGCGGCTGGGGCACTGATTGTGGTTATTGTCTGGTCGTTCGCCCTTACGATCTTCTTAAGTGTTATACCTGGGTCCGACTTTCTGATTGCCGACTCGCCACTGGCGCGCGCAATTGTGAACTGGTTGGCAGCTGCCCGCGCCATACCGCCCGCTGCAAGCTACCCTGTCCAGTCGCTGTGAGCCCGTGGTGATTCGATGCTGCCACCGGTTGAGGTTCGCTATTCACCCACTATGGCATCCAGCATCTTCATCAACTCTTTCTTAGGTTTGAGCCCCACGATCTGCTGTGCCGGCTCACCATTCTTGAAGATCAACAGAGTGGGAATCGCCGCGATGCCGTACTTGGCTGCTATCGCACTATTGTCCTCGACGTTGACCTTCGCGAAATCGACCCTGCCCTCATACTCCTTGGCAAGTTCATCGATTACCGGAGCCGCAGCCAGACACGGAGCACACCATTGCGCCCAGAAATCAACAAGAACGGGAACGCCGGAATCAAGTACCGATTGCTGAAAGTGCTCTTCGCCGGTGATGGCCTGTACCATGTGTTATGAAACCTCCTCTAGTGTCTGAGACATAGTGCAACCAAGAACGCACCTAGCCGCACGAGTTGTGATTCTCGCTACCTTATCCTCGTTTTCCGCTCTCAATTCCGCAACCGCTCTCAAGCTTCTGAGCACATCCGCGGGATACGACTGGTACTTTTCGGTGCGCCCGTACCAGACTGGCGCGTCAGTTTCAAGTAACAACTGCTCCAACCGCACCGAGCGGACAACTCGCCTGTGTTCTTCATGATACTCAGTGGCGGGCGTTGCCGATATGTAGTAGCCTGCATCCATTATACCCCGCAGCACACTGCTGAAGCCAGTAAACCAGTGGAAGACTGCATTTGCCACCCCGGATTCACGTACCAGATTTAGCGCATCAGCCCATGCATAGCGACTGTGCACCAGAACGGGACGTTGCGCTGCAGCGGCCAATGCGAGAACCTCGGAGAACACTTTCTGCTGCGTCTCTTTCGAGACTTGCGCCAGTGTACGTTTATGATAATCCAGTCCCACTTCGCCCACGGCACAGGCCGCCATAAGGTTGTCTTGAATGAACTTCAACTCACTGGCAATGCATACCCCATCGTAGTTCCCCAAGTGAGACGGATGAAGGCCGAAGGCAGGATGCACGAAGCCAGGCCATCTCTCAGCGATGCGAAGAGTCTTCTCATTGGACACCATGTCCGTGCCTACCGCCACCACACCTGTAACCCCCACTTTCCTGGCGCCGTCCAGTGCAGCCTCGACATTCGTAAGCTGGTCAAGATGGGCATGGGTGTCGAATAGTGCATTCACCCCTGTCGTTCTTCCCTCATTCTGCGGTAGAGTTGCAATCCTTCCTCCGTCGGCTCATACGCATGTAATGCTCCTCGACCTCCGGTCATACGATTAATGAGGCCGGCCCTTATCAGGACACGAAGCATCGTCTCCCCGAAGAACCCGGTGAGCTGAAGATTATGATCTGCTATCGCACGTCCGGTTTCATCATACCTCGAGCAGATGCGCTCGAGAAGCCGCGCCGGTTCCTCATCAAGGCTGCGCACTAACTCCTGCATCGTGTCTGTCTGGTGAATCCTGTTCACGAATTCGGCATATGCCGCCATTACATACCCCCAACTATGTCCTACGGATTAACTATTCTAGAGAGTGAGCGAGCAGATGACAAACATCCGTTCAGATTGACAGCGACGGCTGGCACTGCTAGTGTTCGCTTCGGTATGAACACGTGGAGGGCGGAATGGCAAACCATGAACGAGAACTACTCAAAGGAAGCACCGACTGCCTGGTTCTGAGTGTTATTAATGATCGCCCCACGTACGGTTATGCCCTGATCCGAGAATTGAAGTCGCGTAGCAGCGGCTATTTTCGTTTCCGGGAGGGTACACTCTATCCGGCACTTCACCGGATGGAGAAAGAGGAACTCATCGAGGGGCGCTGGCAAACCCTCCCCAATGGCCAAGAACGCCGTTACTACTACATCACGGAACGGGGTCGGGAAGCATTGGAGCACAAACTCCTCACATGGTCTGATTTCTCAGCAGCTGTGAAATCGGTCCTCACTCCCGGGACTACCTAGGAACGCCAATGTCCAGGAACCTGGTCGAGTACGTCTCCTTCTTGTGTGGGAGCGTGAGGGTTGACTCTCGCACTCGCGCGTCCATAAACAGGGAGCTTCGCACACATCTCGAGGACCACGCAGAAGACCTCAAGAAGGATGGTCGCAGCGAGCCTGACGCAACCCGCGATGCAATCCTGTCTTTCGGGAATCCATCTGTCATAGCCCGGGACCTGCTCATGGTTCACTCTCGAGGCACTTGGAAGGATGCCTTTCTGGTCTCTCTACCGCACCTTCTCATGGCACTTCTGCTCACTTCGTACTATCAGCAGAGCCTTGCATGCGCTGTCGCGGTGTTCGTGATCGCCAGTCTTGGCATCGCCCAGACAGTAACGGGCAAAGCGCCTGCATGGTCATTCAGTTGGTTGGGTTACTGCCTTGTGCCCGCGATCCTTGCCATATTCCTCCTGTTGGGAGCGCGTCATTGGTGGACAGTACTTGGCATAGCCTACATACCGTGCGCCGTCATCGTCATCGTTCACGTCATCAGACACACAGTCACTCGAGACCCATTGTATCTATCGCTCATGCTCTCACCATGGGCGGTCATTACGGTGTGGTCCATCGCGACTCATACCTTCACTGACTTGCACACGGCACACCTGGACTCACTTCGGATCCTGCTCTACGGTCGTGAACTGGTGGGAAGCTTCGTTGCGCTGGCGATATCCAGCTTCGTGTTTACACGCATCGCACCACGGTGGGGTAAGGCGATCGC
This sequence comes from Dehalococcoidia bacterium, assembly GCA_007129495.1. GTDB lineage: Bacteria > Chloroflexota > Dehalococcoidia > GIF9 > AB-539-J10 > SKVJ01. The sequence goes on from SKVJ01000015.1 coordinate 74,205, forward strand.
TCTTATTGTGCCTCTCGCGGTGGTTTTCGCCGGCGTTTCAGTACGCTGCTGGGCGGATATGTCTCTCTTAGCGTGGTTCGTGTCCACAGTAGCGCTCGTACTCGTGTCAGCGCCAACAGTGAGAGAGTTCTTACGCTAAAAGCACAGACTATTCTTCCCAGAGTCCTGCCTGATTGGAATACTTGCGGGTGTATGGTAGTCCAAGATGCCCATATGCGAGACGTGACGCTACGCGTCCCCTCGGTGTTCTATCGATAAAACCCAACTGCAGCAAGTAGGGTTCATACACGTCGGTTATGGTGTCCGCGTCCTCACTCACCGAGGCTGCGATAGTATCCAGCCCAACCGGCCCACCGTCGAACTTATCAACAATTGTGTGCAGAATCTTACGGTCGATCTCATCCAGGCCAATCGAGTCAATCTCCAGCCGATCCAGTCCCTCCTGCGCAATCACGCCGGATATGGTGCCGTCAGCAACCACCTGAGTGAAATCGCGCAGCCGTCGAAGCAGTCGATTGGCAACCCGAGGAGTGCCCCTCGAGCGCCGGGCGATATGCCCCAACCCGACATCATCCGTAGGTACCCGCATGATAGCTGCAGAGCGCTTAAGGATAAGGCAGATGGCATCCTCGTCGTAGAAATCGAGATGGCATGTGATTCCAAACCGGTCGCGTAGAGGAGGGCTCAATAATGAGTAACGGGTTGTAGCCCCCACCAGCGTGAAGCGCGGAAGATTCAGTCTCAGTCCTCTCGCACCAGGCCCCTTACCGAGGAAGATATCGAAGACGAAATCCTCCATAGCGGGGTAGAGCTTCTCCTCGACAACCCTGCTGAGGCGATGTACTTCATCAATAAAGATTACATCACCTTCAGACACGTTGGTAAGAACCGCAGCCAAGTCGCCCGGTCTCTCGATTGCGGGCCCTGATGTCACTTTGACACTGACACCCAACTCAACGGCAACAATATGCGCAAGCGTGGTCTTTCCTAGCCCAGGAGGACCGTGGAGCAGCGTGTGATCAAGCGGCTCACCGCGCTTCCTGGCGGCAGCAATTGCGATCTTAAGTTGCTCCTTGACCTTCGATTGACCAACGAAGTCGTCGAGCCGTTGAGGACGCAGGCTTGATTCGATCGGTGTGTCCTCAACAGCCGATTCTCCTGATAGTATCCGCTCACCCTCTTCAGGTGTACCTTGAGCCATACTAGAGCATCATCCGATTACTCGTATCGTTCCCTCCAACATCTCATGAAGAGAGGAGGCCCATCGGTTCCACTTCCTCAGTCGGGCTTTCAATTGCTCTGACCGGTTTCGACACTCCCTGGGATGGGATCAGTTTGCCAAGAATGACGTTTTCTTTCAATCCTCTGAGCCTATCAACCTTGCCACGAAGGGCTGCAGCAGCAAGGACCCTGTTCGTCTCCTGGAAGGAGGCGGCGGCAAGCCAACTGTCTTTGTTAAGGCTGGCCCTGGTAATCCCGAGAAGGACCGCTTGAGCGGTCGCGGGCTCCCCTCCTTCAGCCAACACCCTGGTATTCACATCCTCGTAATCGAAGCGGTCCACCAGCTCTCCAGGAAGAAGCTCGGTGTCACCCGACGACAGGACCTCAACCCGCCTCAACATCTGACGAACGATTGTTGCAACGTGTTTGTCATGAATGCTAACGCCTTGCGAGCAGTACACTCGCTGAATCTCGTCGATGATGTACTGTTGCGTCGCTTCCTTGCCCAAGATGCGAAGGATAGAATGCGGATTGATTACCCCTTCGGTCAGCTGCTGGCCAATGTACACGGAATCTCCAGTCTGGACGGTTAACCGTGCCCCTACCGGAATCGGGTACTCACGCTCCTCCGTCTCCGTGTATCGAACTCGCACGAGTCCTTCTTCAACGTTGGCTCGACCGGACACGCGAGCCACTCCTTCCTGAGCCGTGACAGTCACGGGGAGTTGTGAGTCAGTCTCGTGATCAACAACCGCCGGCCGGAAGAGCAGCATTCCAACGTCAATCAACTGGCCGTCTTCAACCACTACCTCGGCACTGGCTGGCACAGGATACTCATCTTCATACGCAATGGAGTTGGTGATCTTAACAATGCGTCCATCGTCGGTGTCGATGATTTCAGCAATCCCATCCAAGCCCGACAGTACCGAGCGTCCCTTGGGAGTACGGGCTTCGAACAGCTCCTCAACTCTTGGCAGACCCGTAGTTATGTCGGCACCCACCACACCACCTGTATGGAACGTGCGCAGGGTCAACTGAGTGCCTGGTTCTCCGATGCTTTGCGCAGCGATGACTCCGACGGCGTTGCCGATCTTCACAAGGCTGCGGGTGGACAGGTCTCTTCCGTAACAGAACTGGCAGATACCAAACCGGCAGCGGCAGTTCAACGGGGACCGCACGTAGACGCGTTCAACTCCTGCTTCTACAATCCGACGAGCCTTATCCTCATCGACTTCTTCATTCCGGGAAACAATAACCTCTCCGGTGGCCGGATCGGTTATGTCGCTCGCCGCGAGGTGGCCAAGCATCCTTTCGCCGAACGGCGGGAGAGTTCCTCCGCTATGTTCAGCCACAATCCAGGTACCCTCGTTCGTGCCACAGTCCTCTTCCGTCACAATGACATCTTGTGATACATCGACCAGGCGTCTAGTCAGATACCCGCTGTCAGACGTCCGCAATGCCGTGTCAGCAAGACCTTTCCTGGCACCGTGCGTAGAAATGAAGTACTCCATCGGAGAAAGGCCCTCACGGAAGCTGGCTTTGATGGGGTAGTCGATAATCTTGCCCGAAGGGTCGGTCATCAGTCCACGCATGCCAGCCATCTGCCTTATCTGAGACATATTACCTTTCGCTCCGGAAGTGGCCATCATGTAGATAGGACCGTAGCGATCAAGCGAGCTGGAGACGTCTTCAAGTATCTTGTCGGTGGCCTCCATCCATACCTGAACCACGTTCTCGTAACGCTCGTCCTCAGTGATGAATCCCCGTGAATACTGATCTTCAATAACGCCAACCTGCTCATCGGCCTCGAGGAGGATTTCCGCCTTGTGTGGTGGCTCTTCAATATCGCTCATTGCGATGGATACACCTGATTTCGAGGCGAAATTGAAGCCAAGGTCTTTCAGGTTATCCAGCACCGCTGCGGTGGCCTCATGCCCAAGCACACGGACGCATTCCGAGACCAGCGTCCGTAGAGACGACTTGTTCATAGTCTTATTCAGGAATGGCATCTGGGGCGGCAATGCATCGTTGAAGAGAATACGACCGACCGTAGTCTGAATCATCTCCCCCTGGTGCCTCACCTGCACCTCTGCGCCGAGATCGACAACTCCTACTTCATACGCAAGTTTGGCATCGTCGAAGCTGCTGAACGCTTTGCCCTCCCCTTTGGCATGGCGCTGGGGAATGGTCAGGTAGTAGCAGCCCAGCACGATGTCGAGACTGGGGGCAGCGACCGGCATGCCGTTGCTGGGAAGCAGCATGTTATAGACACTGAGCATGCGCTCGCGAACTTCCCGGATCGCCGCCTTGGACAAAGGCACATGTACCGCCATCTGATCACCATCGAAGTCCGCGTTGAAAGCAGAGCAGACGAGTGGATGCAATTGGAACGCATCACCGTCAATCAGTACCGGCTCGAAAGCCTGGATGCTGAGGCGGTGAAGCGTTGGAGCCCGGTTGAGCATCACGGGTCGCTCTTTCACGACCTCCTGCAACAGATCCCATACCTCCGGACGTGCACGTTCCACCTGCCGACGGGCCACCTTAACGTTGTTCGCGTAACCCCTCTCCATCAGCTTGTGCATAATGAACGGCTTGAACAATTCGAGTGCAACCCGACGCGGAATACCGCACTGGTGGAGCTTGAGATCAGGCCCCACTACGATGACTGAACGGCCGCTGTAGTCAACACGTTTGCCGAGTAGATTCTGTCTGAACCTTCCTTGCTTACCCGCCAGCATTGCAGAAAGAGACTTCAACGCATGGTTGTTTCCAGTAGTCACCACGCGGCCACGTCGGCCGTTGTCCACGAGGGCATCGACAGCCTCCTGCAGCATGCGCTTCTCATTTCTTACAATAGCCTCAGGTGCTCCAAGATTCATCAGCCGGCGCAAACGGTTGTTCCGGTTGATGACCCTGCGGTACAGATCGTTCAGGTCACTGATGACGAACCTGCCTCCATCCAGTTGCACCACAGGGCGCAGAGAAGGGGGAAGAACCGGCAGGACGGTTACAACCATCCATTCCGGACGGTTGCCACTTTCGCGCAGCGCCTCGACAAGCTGCAGCTTCTTACTCAGCTTCTCGTACAACTGCCGCGAGGCCACACGTATATCTTCAAGCAACTTGTCGTGCAGCTGCTCGATATCCAATCCACGCAGGACTTCAAGAACGGATTCCGCGCCCATACCCGCGTGGAATGCATTGCCGCACTTCTCTTTCAATTCGCGATGCTCTTCTTCAGTGAGGAGTTGATTCCGTTTGATGTTGCGAATCTTCTCCGCGTCCTCACCGTGTCCCTGTTCCATGAGCTCTTTCGCTTTGGCTTCAATCGCATCTGCATCCACAGAGATGACGAGGTAACGCGCGAAATAGATGACGGACTCCAGGTTCTTCGGGGAGAGATCCAAAAGGATTCCAAGCCAACTGGGAACGAGCTTCGCAAACCAGATGTGGGTCACAGGCGCAGCCAATTCTATGTGTCCCATACGTTCCCGACGGACACTCGAATGAGCCACCTCGACACCACATTTGTCACATATGACGCCCTTATAGCGAATCTTCTTGTACTTACCGCAGTGACATTCGTAGTCTTTTACGGGACCGAAAATCCGCTCGCAGAAAAGCCCATCCCGTTCAGGCTTGAGTGTGCGGTAATTGATGGTCTCTGCCTTCGTCACTTCACCATGGGACCAGCCACGAATCTGGTCTGGTGAAGCCAGACTGATCTGGATAGCACTGATATCATCGAATTGAACCATTTACGTAGACCTCTCTCTACAGTTTTGACTTGAACCGGGGCTTCACATCCTCCAAGATGTTGATCCTCTGTTCCTCTTCATTAAGGAGTTCCACAGCAAACCCCATCGCCCGAAGTTCCATGAATAGCACTTTGCACGCTTCGGGAATACTGGGACTCTGGACATCCTCGTTCTTGATTATGGACTCGTACGCACGAGCACGCCCCACGATGTCGTCTGATTTCACAGTCAGCATTTCCTGCAAAGTGTGTGCGGCGCCATAGCCTTCGAGCGCCCACACTTCCATCTCTCCAAACCGCTGCCCGCCAAACTGCGCCTTCCCGCCGAGGGGCTGCTGAGTTATCAGCGAGTAAGGCCCGGTTGATCTGGCGTGCACCTTGTCTTCAACAAGATGTATCAACTTCATCATGTATACGCCGCCAATCGTCACAGGCTGGTCGAACGCCTCACCGGTCTTGCCGTCCCTGACAACCATCTTTCCGAACGTCGGAGGATAGATGCGGCGTTCTTCATAAATCTTCTTCGTGATCCTGCCCAGTTCTTCGTCGGAACTGTCTCGCGCCTGGATACCCAGCGACTCGAGCCACAGGCATAACGCCGTACGCTTTGCAACTCCAGTGCGGGTGGAATCCATCACCTCATCAGCATCGAATCCCTCATCCGAAAGCCAGTTCCTCAGTTTGTCGAAATCTACCGCACAGGCCACCTTTGGATCGATGTTCACCGCCTCCGCCCGCCATGCCATCCACACTTTGCATAGTTCGTCCTCGATCTGTGCGGTATTAGCCCCTCCAAAAATCGGGTTGACGGCACGAAAACCATATATCCTTGCGGCCCACCCAAGATGGGTCTCAAGTACCTGTCCGATGTTCATTCTGGATGGCACTCCCATCGGATTCAGCACAATATCCACCGGCGTGCCATCAGGCAGAAACGGCATATCCTCTTCAGGCAATACAATAGAAACAACACCTTTGTTACCATGGCGTCCGGACATCTTGTCGCCGATGGAAAGCTTCCGCCGCTGAACCACCCATACACGCACGAGCCGATTCACGCCGGCCGGTAATTCGTCATGATTCTCGCGAGAGAACACGCGAGTGGAGAGCACACGCCCTCGTGCGCCCGGGGGCATCCGGAGCGAACTGTCCTTGACATCGCGAACCTTCTCACCGAAGATAGCTCTGAGCAGCTTCTCCTCCGTGGAAGGCTCTGTCTCGCCCTTCGGAGTAATCTTGCCAACCAGGATATCACCCTGCTTCACTTCCGCACCGATACGGACAATCCCCTCATCATCCAGATTGCCGAGGCTGTCTTCGCTGACATTCGGTATGTCGCGCGTTATCTCTTCCGGCCCCAGCTTGGTGCTGCGCTCCTGGGTATCATATTTCTCAATGTGGATCGACGTGTACACGTCATCCTTCACCAGTCGATTACTCACGATGATGGCATCCTCGTAGTTATAGCCGCGCCAACTCATGAAAGCGCACACTACATTGCGTCCCAAAGCCAGCTGGCCATCCTGAAGTGATGAACTGTCCACCAGGATCTGTCCTACCTCAACTCGGTCACCTTTGCGAACAAGAGGACGTTGATCGATACAGGTACCCTGATTCGTTCGCAGAAAGCGCTCCAGTTTGTAGGTGTGCATATCACCACGGTCGTCCTGGATCACGATTTGCGCACCAGTAACCGAGGTCACGATTCCATTGCAGTCGGCAAACAGTGCCTGGCCGCTGTAGCGGGCTACTTCCCTTTCCATTCCGGTAGAGACGAGGGGGGCCTCGGGTCGAAGCAATGGCACTCCCTGGCGTTGCATATTGGAACCCATGAGCGCGCGGTTGGCATCGTCATGTTCCAGGAACGGAATGAGCGCTGCAGATACACTGAAGATCTGCTTCGGCGATACATCCATAAGGTCGACCCTGTCCGGTACCTCACGGAAATAGCGTGAGCCGCGTTTCACATCAATACGGTCATCAATGAACTCACCACGATCATTGAGCCTGACATTGGCCTCAGCGATGCTGAACTGCTCCTCTTCATCAGCCGTCAGGTTCTTGACCTCCGGAGAGACAAACGACACGATGCGTATCTGACGGGGAGACAGCTTAGCGATCCGGCCCCTCAGCTCCTCATCGACACGTGTCCCCACCTGCGCGATTACGCTACCGTCGTCGGCAATCACATCCTCCTTGAGCACCCGCCCCACCAGAAGAGCCGAGTCAGAAGGAAGCTCGTGTGAAACCCTGCGATAGGGGGTCTCAACAAATCCGAACTTATTAATAGATGCATACGTTGCCAGTGTACCGATCAGTCCGATGTTCGGACCTTCCGGTGTCTCTATCGGGCACAGTCGGCCGTAATGAGAGTGATGTACATCTCTAACCTCAAATCCAGCCCTCTCACGCGATAATCCTCCCGGACCCATGGCAGAAAGGCGGCGTTTGTGCGTCAGCTCGGCGAGCGGATTCGTCTGGTCCATGAATTGAGAGAGTTGAGAGCGGCCAAAGAACTCCTTAATCGATGCCGTCACGGGACGGATGTTGATAAGCGCTGAAGGCGTAGCCGCCTCAGATCCGAGGATACTCATCCTTTCCTTTACTGCACGCTCCAGACGCAGCAGCCCTACACGAAACTGATTCTGTAACAGGAAACCAACACCCTGCGCACGCCGATTCCCGAGGTGGTCGATGTCATCGGGCGTCTCACGACCATTGTTCAAGAGGATTATGTGACGCACTATCTGTACAAGGTCCTCAGGAGTCAGTCCCAGGTAATCACTAGGTACTTCAACGCCCAGCTTCTTGTTCAGCTTGTACCGTCCCACCTCTCCAAGGCTGTACCGTCGGGGATTGAACAGGAAGTTATTCAGTAGCGTCTTGGCGCTGCTGAGACTGGGTGGTTCACCGGATGACAACTTGCGATAGATGTCCACAAGCGCATCTGAGTGGCTTCGGATATGCGAGTCGCGCTCGATGGTGGAATGCATGAACTGCTGGTCCTGCGCAGTATCGACGTCCTCAAACAGATTGTACAAGTCATCATCAGTGCTGTATTTCGGATCCACAGCACGCAGGAGCGTGCTTGCGGTGAGTTTTCGTTTGCCGCTCACCCGGACAGATAAGACATGCCGGCTCGAGGTATCAAAGTCCAACCATGCCCCACGTTCAGCCACAAGCTTGCCGAAGCCAAGTTGCCGGCCGCTCACCGGATCTCGCGCGAGCGTGAAATACACACCCGGGAAACGTGTCAACTGGCTCACCACCACCCGCTCGGCACCGGAAATAATGAATGTTCCCGCATCGGTCATGAGAGGGAAATCGCCGAAGAAGAGCCTCTCTTCCTTGATCTCGCCTGTCTCCTTGATCAGAAGCCTGACAAGCACCCGAAGAGGCGCCGAGTACGTCATACCACGCTCAAGACATTCGGCAACGGAATGTTTGGGTTGATCGAACTCAAAATCAACAAAGTGCAGCTCCAGCCTGTTACGGGTATAGTCCCGGATAGGCGAGATCTCTTCGAAGAGTTTCATCAACCCTTCTTTCTGGAACCATCGGAAGGATTCAACCTGGACCCTGACGAGATCCGGAACGGGGACCACTTCGCGATGCTTAGCGAAGGAACGGACGACAAGATCGGACGGAGTAGACATCACAGACATAGCACACTCCTGCACACACGTAGTATTACGAAATCAAGTAATTTCAAGTACGCAAAAAGGGGGAGCTTAGAAAACTGTTGGAGGAACAAATAGCATAGTCATGCCGCAAACAAGCAGTATACCATTGACTTTTGGGGCCGTCAACTTATTGTCATTCTACTGAAGGAATCAGTCCTTTCTCTTCGACCTCTCCCGCAATTCATATAGCACTGAGATAGCCTCGAGCGGTGTCAATGAATCCACGTCGAGGGCTGCGATTTCTTCAGTCAGACCACCGTCCGCACCGAAAAGACCAAGCTGTGTACCGGATTCTCGCGTGGCCGGAGCAGCCTTGCCGTCGCGCCACACACCTGAGGCTTCAAGGCGGTCAAGCACGCTCTGCGCTCGCCCGACAACCGAAGCTGGCAGTCCTGCCAGCTTCGCCACATGGATACCGTAACTCCTGTCTGCTCCTCCGGGAATAATATGATGCAGCAACCGCACTTTTCCCGCTTCCTCGACTACCGCCACATTGAAATTACGCACCCGCGGCAGATGGTCCGCAAGTCGCACGAGCTCGTGATAGTGCGTTGCGAAGACAGTCTTGGACCCAAGCGCGGGGTGGTTATGGATGTATTCCGCTACCGCCCACGCAATGGAGACTCCGTCGTAGGTGCTTGTGCCACGTCCTATCTCATCCAGCACCAGCAGAGATCGGGAAGTGGCATGGTGAAGGATATTCGCCGTCTCTATCATCTCCACCATGAAGGTCGATTGACCCGATCCGAGGTCTTCCTGGGCACCTACCCGAGTAAATATCCGGTCGACAATGCCGATCCTGGCGGACTGGGCGGGGACGAAGCTTCCCACTTGCGCCAGAAGTACGATGAGCGCGACCTGGCGCAGATACGTCGACTTCCCTGACATGTTAGGTCCCGTAAGGACGATGAGTTGCGCATCTTCATTAGAGAGCGAGATGTCGTTGGGAACGAAAGCCCCTCGTTCCAGACGCGCCTCCACGATAGGATGCCGCCCAGCGCGTATGTCCAGCTTCACACCAGCGTCCAGCAGTGGCCGGATGTATCCCCGTTGCGCCGCAACCTCGGCAAGACCGCACGTAACGTCGGCGTTTGCCACCGCACGTGCCGTCTGCAATATCACGTCAGAATATCCTGCCACCTGCTCGCACAACCGGCGAAATACCGCGGTTTCCAACTCTGCGATGCGCTCACTGGCGCTGAGCACGAGCGACTCGTATTCCTTCAGTTCCGGCGTATAAAACCTCTCCGCATCGGAGAGTGTCTGCTTGCGCACATAATCGGCAGGCACTGCATCCTGATTCGCCCGTGAAATCTCGATGTAGTAGCCGAACACCCGGTTGTACCCTACTCGCAATGACTTGACGCCCGTTCGCTCCCGTTCGCGCTGTTCGAGGTCGGCAAGATATTTCCGCGCGTCTCTGGCCCTGTCGCGTAGAGAATCCAACTCGTTTGAAAACCCCTCCCGGATCACGCCTCCATGTTCCAGGGTACCTGGTTCCTCGGCGAGCGCTTCCGACAGAAGGGAGACCACGCCCTGCAGCGGCCGCATACCGGCAAGCATCCAGGCGGGCGCAGCCCCTATCACCTCGCGCAACGATGGAATCGCTACCAGACCGGTACGAAGCCCCGCGAGTTCCCTGGGAATCGTCCGTCCCGACAACGTCCGATTGATCAGCCTTTCAAGATCGGGAATCTGAGCTAGAACACTCCTCGTTTCCTGGCGGCGCAGGGCGCTTTCATAAAACCACTGCACCATGTCCTGCCGTTCACACAGCGAGCCGATGTCGACAAGCGGACGTCCAAGCCAGTTCCGCAGCTGCCGGCCTCCCATCGCAGTCTTCGTCTCGTCGAGAATGGACAGAAGCGACAAATCGGCCGTGCCCCAGCGACCACCCTCGAACAATTCGAGATTCCTTATGGTCTGACCGTCCAGCGTCATGTACGAACCAGTCGAGTAAGTCGACAGCCCAACTATGTGCCGCAACGATTGCTTCTGTGTCTCGCCGAGATAGTGGATAAGGGCGCCCGCGGCCCGCACAGCACGCGGCAATCCCGTACAACCGAATCCTTCGAGCGTCGCTACCTGAAAATGTTCGTGCAGAAGCCGCAGCGCCACATCCTGCTCAAACCAGTAGTCGTCCACCAGCGTTACCGCCCATCTCGAGCACTCAAGCCATCCATCTCCGGTGGCAACCAATAGCTCCGCAGGATTCAGACGATCCAGTTCGCAATCAAGCTCATCCGTCATTACCTCGGTTACAGCGCACTCTCCGGTACTGATGTCTGCATAAGCAACGCCGGCCTGCTCACGCTCGACACAAACAGCTACGAGATAATTGTTGGTCTTGGCCCTGAGCAAGCCCGGTTCAATCACGGTACCGGGTGTCACAACCCGCACGATGTCGCGTTCCACCAGGCCATTTCCAGGAACGGTCAACTGCTCGCAGATAGCCACCTTGTAGCCACGGCCAATAAGCCGCCCGAGATAATTGTCCAGTGCATGATGGGGAATGCCCGCCATGGGAACTCTGTTGCCCTTGCCCATCTCACGGGCTGTGAGCACGATGTCGAGTTCCCTCGAGGCTATACGGGCATCCTCGTCGAATGTCTCATAGAAGTCACCGAGACGGAAGAGCACGACCGCATCGGGGTATCGCTCTTTGAGCTGAAGATACTGTCGCCTGAGGGGAGTCACGGACATCAGGGATATTGTATCGCAGTAGAGCCTTTTGAAACGACGGAATACTGCTGATATGATGCGAATACGAGGGCACCATTGGAAGAGGAGATCTACGTCGAGATAGATAGTGATGAAGGAGAGGAGCCTGACAGCGCATGGTTCGAAGCCGTAGTGCGCGACGTGCTGAAGGCGGAGGCGGTCGGGCCGCCGTACGAAATGAGCGTCATTTTAACGAACCAGGACAGAGTACATATGATGAACAGGAGGTATAGAAACGTCGATGCGCCAACAGACGTCATCTCTTTCTACACCGAAGATCTGAGCCCGCAGGCTCCCCTCTTCGCACTGCCTGACGATGGGGTTCGTCGTCTCGGCGATGTAGTCATCTCTTTTCCCCAGGCAGTCGAGCAGGCCGGGGAGCAGGGCCACAGCGTCACCAGGGAATTGACGCTCCTGATCATCCATGGTGTGCTGCATCTTCTCGGGTACGATCACGAGCTTCCTGAAGATGCGACAAGAATGCGAGGACGGGAACAGGTATTGATGAAAGAGTTCGAGGGACATCACTATAATTGATGTCAGTAACCGAAGGCACAGGGTTAGACTATTCCTGGTGACGGCCCGGGCGGAATTGCGCGCTGCAAATCTGGTGCGGAGGTGGAAGAATGCCGAAGTTCGTTATGCTCACAACCCTTACTGACGAAGGAAGGAAGACGCTCAAGGGTAATCCGGAACGGCTTCATGAGGTGAACAAAGAAGTCGAAGCCATGGGAGCCAAGGTATTGGCGCAGTATGCACTGCTCGGCCAGTACGATTTCCTCAACGTGCTGGAGGCACCCAGCAACGAGGCCATATCGCGCATCGCCCTTTCTCTGGGCGCGCGTGGCACAGTTCAGCCGCTCACGTTGGCTGCGATCGACATTGATGAGTTCGTCAAGAATCTCAAGTAGGAGAGACGCCCGCCCGGGTCGGAACTCCTGACTCCTGAGCTAGTCACAATCGGACAGCTGCACATGGCGGGGTTCGACGCGCAGCTTTTCCGCGACCATGATTGCCTTGATCTGTTCAACCACCTCGTCCAATCGCTCGGGATAGTTCGTGAGCACGTAGTCGAACAAATGCAACTGATCATACTCCTCCACCGCTTTGCCCAGACGGACGGCAACCTCAGCAGAAGACTCGCTCTGCCGGCTTCTGAGACGCCGCTCCAGTTCCTCAATCGATGGCGGCCGGATAAACAGGAGCACTGCGCCGGGCACCGTGTGCCGGATTGTGGCGGCACCTTGAACATCCACTTTCACCACCGCATCCTTACCACTTCGCAGCGCATCGCGCACCCCGAAGTACGGAACTCCATAATAGTTCTGATAGACATTCGCCCACTCCAACAAATCTCCACTGTCCAGCATCTGGTGAAACCGTTCCACGCTGACGAAATGGTAGTGGACCCCGTCTATCTCGGTCGGCCTCTGCTGTCTCGTGGTGACAGTAACGACATGTGCTACGGGCAACTCAAGTTCCTTCATGCGGTCAATGACGGCGTCCTTGCCAGCTCCGGAAGAGCCCGAGACAACAAGCAACAGGTTCGGGGGAGAGGTTGACTGAAAACTAGCCGAATCCATATCAGTCACGCGGAATGGGTGCACTGTCAAACCGGCCGCGTAGTCGCATTATTGTACCATGGTCACGTCTGCGTCGTGCCGCGATAACGCAGCCTCGATAGCGTCAAAGTCAGCACTATGCTGAGTGCCAGACCGATCATCGGCAGTTGCTCCTTCAATGGCACTTCCAGCCCGGGTATCGCGCCCACCAGGCCGCACGCGCCTCCCACACACATGCCGAGCAGCACCGCGGAACTGTCCAGTCGAAGGCGACTGCCCAGCAGTCCTACGAGCAGCGGCCCGACAACGCCCGATGTGAACACAGAATAGGCGAACATCAGAGACGAGATGACCCCCTGAAAACCCAACGCAAGCGCCAGAGCAAGGGCTCCAAGCACAACAATACACCCCCGTGCCAGCGTCACTACATGGCTATCGTCAAGGAAGGCGACTCGTGAAATCACATCGTCGGCAAGGATGACGGCCTGGCCAAGCAGGATGCTGTCCGCCGACGACATAAGTGCGGCCACCAGACCGGCGAGCAGCATCGCTGCCACGTACGGTGGCAGGGCATGGGCAACGATCAACGGCAGCGCCTGCTCCGGAAGGATGCCGGGGAAGAGCACCCGAGCCGCAAGCCCAAGCATGGTGACCATGATTGCCACCGGAATCACGAGTATTGCCGCACTCAGCGTGGCAGCTCGCGCCGTCCTCGTGTCCCTGGCAGACAGAACCCTGGTGTAGATGTCCGGTCCTACCAGGTAGACCAAACCCACGAGCACCAGCATGGAACCAAGATCGGACCAGCCAAATGCGGGGCTGACCGGGAACTCGAGGCTGCCCGGGGGCAGGGTGGCAGCAAGAGAGTCCACCCCTCCAGTCACTGCATGTACGAAGAAAGCCGCTACGGCGATCCCCACGAAGATGACGACCGCCTGGAGCAGATCGCTACGAATTACGGCCTTCTGACCGCCGGCTACGCCGTACCCCACCAGAACAACGGTGAAGAACATCATCCACAGCGAGGGTGAGCCCACCCCGATGACCGAGAGAACGCGAGAGGCTGCAACTATCTGCCCGCTCAGAACTCCCATCCACGCCACCACCACGAGCACAGCAGTGGCCACCCGAACCTTTGGCCCATACAGTCTGCCGGCCAGTCCGGGCAGAGTGTACACGCCTGATGAGCGCACGCGTGCCACCAGCAGTAGTCCCAGCGCTGCAAGCCCGATGGCGCCGACGAGTATCCACCAGGCAGCGGTGATCCCTCGCTCATAGGCGAGGCCCGCCACTCCTATCGTCGCCGAACCGCCAATCACCGTTGCAACCAGGGATCCGGTAATGGCGTTTGTGGAGCCGCGACGTCCCGCCACAAAGAAGGCATCCCGGGAACCTTCGGAAAGACCGGCGGAGAGGCCAACCAGCAGGAAACATATGAGAGAGACAAGCAGTAATAGTGTCATTCAGATGCTCACATGTATGCAGTCTCCGGCCACCACTTCGTGGCTCCGTCCGTCCGGGCCACGGACCAGCAACGCGCCGGTGGAATTGACATCCACTGCAACGCCCGTGATGCGCGTATCACCGGTCATGACGGATACTTCACGTCCGATCGTAACCGCCCGGGTTCTCCACTCATCCAGTGTCGTGACATCGGTGAGTCGTGGTAATCGCGATAGCACTCCCGCAACGATCTCCCGTACAAGCCTCACCCGGTCAACCCGCGCACCCAGAAGTTCGAACAGGGAAACTGCTCCCTCCTGCACATCGGCGATACGCATGTTGGCATTCAAACCGATGCCAACGTTTACGAATCGGACGGCATCGGTCTCAGCCTCCATCTCAGCGAGGATGCCGCATACCTTCCGGCCTTCGATAAGCACGTCATTCGGCCATTTGAGTTGCGCGGGAACGCCGTACAGCCTCTCTATAGCATCGGATATGGCCGCCGCCACGAGCAGATTCATGCGAGGTGCTTGAGCGGGCGCCACTGCAGGGCGGGTCACAAGCGTCATGTAGATGCCGCCCACCGGTGACAGCCATGACCGGTCCAGCCGTCCGCGTCCGGCGGACTGCTGTTCCGCAATGATGAGGGTACCCTCTTCAGCCCCCCCGCGTGCCAGTTCACGGGCACGGGGCATCGTGGAATCAACGACGTGGAAATGATGAACCCTCGGTTCCCAGCCGGGAAACTCAGTAGGCAGGAGAAGATCCGGGGACGATTCCAGCCGGTAGCCCCGGGGCGAGACGCTAACCCTGTAGCCGGCGGCACAAAGCCCCTGTATCTGTTTCCAGACCGCCACACGGGAGATTCCGAGTTCATCGCTGAGCACCTGCCCCGAGACGCGTCCCTCGCGTGAGCGCAGCGCAGCAAGCACTTCATGTCGCATGGTTAACCTAACCGGCACAACAGGTTAACCATGCCACTTCCGTCTGTCAAGGTTCGGCCACGAGCCAATCTGGACAAGCACCACCGCGAACGGGTATCCTTTATGGGCACGTCATGGAAATCGTCTGGTCAGGTCACTCCTGCTTCACACTCCGGGGAAAGGCGACGACACTTGTTGTCGATCCCTGTCCCCCCGCTGCCTCGTGCATCACGCGTTGGGGCCGCCCTCAAACGGTGCTTGTCAGCCACGGACATGAGGGCCATTCGTACACTGAAGAGCTCCCCGGGGAACCCCATGTGTTCTGCGGTCCGGGAGAGTACGAGGTGGGTGGTGCGTTCATCACAGGACTGGGCACTTTCCACGATGCGGAACAGGGCGCGGTCAGGGGCAGGAATACTGTCTTCGTGATCGAACTTGAAGGTCTGAGGCTGTGCCACCTCGGTGATCTTGGCCATTCCCTCTCGGCTCCGGCCCTGAGAGAGGTCGGCAATGTAGATATCCTCTTCGTGCCGGTAGGCAATATCACCACCCTGAGGGTGGCGGAGGCGCTCTCCATCGTTCGTTCGCTCCAGCCACGCTACGTCCTCCCGATGCACTACCGCACCGAGACGACGCGACCCGACCTGGAACCCGTCGAGACATTCCTCACCGCGATGACTGTCCAGGCACCCGAGCCACGCCCCAAGCTCTCGGTCACCACCACCTCGCTTCCCCCTGCAACACAGGTCGTCATCCTGGCATGCGATGGCAGGGCCGGATAGCCCGCTGCCGCCTCCGGACGATTACATTGGTCTTTGACAAGCAGGAAGTGCCTCCCTACAATTGCCGCACGTATGAGCCTTGCTTCGCGGTTGTACCGCCTTCAGACAACCGAGTTTGACTTGAAGCACAAACGCCGCCTCCTGCAGGACACAGTCGCCCGGCTTCTTCACAACGCGGAGCTGTCGGCCGCCGAGGACGAACTCTCCGCCATCGAATCGCGCCTCGCGGCAGCCCGGAAGCAGCAGCGCCAGCTTGAATGGGAGGTCGACGACCTCAACGCGAAGATCAAGGGGTTGAAGGACAAGCTTTACGGAGGCACGGTCCGTAACCCCAAGGAACTGGTCAGCCTCGATCAGGATGTTCAGAGCGTCAAACGCTACCTCGGAGGCAAGGAAGAGAAATTGCTCGAGGCGATGGATACCACGGAATTGATAGAAGCCGAAGCGGGCACCGTGCGACGAAGAGTCGCCGACCTGAAAGCCGCGTGGGAGCAGGAAAAAGAGCAGTTACAGACACTTAAGGACGCCACGGAGGGGGAAGTGGCGCATCTCACGGAGATGCGCCTTTCAATACGCAATGAGTTGGATGCCAGCGCCTCACAGCGCTACGACCAGATAGCAAAGGCTAAGGGTATCGCAGTGGCGAAAGTGGAGCAGGGGCGCTGCAAGGGCTGCAACTTGACCGTTCCAGCGGGGCTGTGGCAGCGGGCCCGTGCCGGAGAGATAGTCGAATGCGGCAGTTGCGGTCGCTTCCTGTACGTCGATTAGCCGCACCGGTTGACCGCGCGTCCTCACAGACATACACTTATACTTGAGGTTGGTAGACCGGGTGGTCGCCCCGGGCCGTGTGTCGGGGAGGAAAGTCCGGGCTCCACCAGGCAGGGTGCTGGGTAATGCCCAGGAGGGGAAACCCTACGGAAAGTGCCACAGAAACATACCGCCCGCTTCTGCGGGTAAGGGTGAAATGGTGAGGTAAGAGCTCACCGGCAGCCGGGATAACCGGCTGGACGGGCAAACCCCACCCGGAGCAAGACCAAATAGAGGGGCGAAACCCGCGTTCCTGCGACCGTCCGTCACAGGTGCGCGGCCTACGGTGCCTGGCCGATGTCCCCGGGTTGGTTGCATGATCCTGGTGGTAACACCAGGGCTAGATGGATGGCCACTGCTCTCGTAAGGGAGTACAGAACCCGGCTTACAGGTCTACCAGCCCCACCTCTCCGCGGCTCGCCGCTCAGCGCCGAAACGTAATGGACGCATAGCCCACTACGTGTCTGTAGTCACCGATGACGTCTCCGCTGGTACCGTACTGCAGCAGTTCAGTTCTCGTGGCGCCTCGCAGGCTTGCGGCATGGAGAATGGCGCCCACCGTGCCGTAGCCGCACATGGTAGAGTGCTGCATCTTGAGCCGCCGGTACATCTCAGCGTGGTCGAGGTTCTGGATCGCGTCGATAACGTCAGTATCCTTACGTGCCGCCTGTTCCTGTGGCTCGTAATGCGTGAAGTCTGTGCTCGCGACAAGAACTACATTGCCTTCGAGCGCTGAGAGCGCGTCCCCTAGTTCTCTGGCAGAGTCCGCTTCCTGCGCGAGCATCGCCACGGGAACGATTCGGATATCCTGTCCGTACAGGTGCTGCAACCACGGTACCTGTACCTCGACGCTATGTTCATAGAGATGCGCCGATTCACCCGCGCGTATGGTGCCGCCCACGAGTTGCTGCGCGGCCTGCTCATCGACCCGCGCGTCGCCCAGAGGTGTCGTCCACGAGCCGGACGTCCAGACGGAGATTGCAGCACCGTAGCCCGTGTGGTTGGGCCCCACGATAACGGCGGTGTCCACCACTCCATCGCGTGCGAGCGCGCTATAGGCGTGAGCCGCCACAGGACCTGACGCCATGTAGCCGGCATGAGGAGCCACCAGGGCGATGATCTCCCGCGGACCGGAAGCGTCCACTTCAGGCACCTCTCCGGGACCGAGCCTGTGCCGGTAACTCCACTCGATCTGATCTACGAGCCCTTCAGCCGTTCCCGAATAGAACGTTCCCGCCACCGCCGGTTGTCGCACCGTCATCACGCCACCTCCGTGTCAGGGCCGTGTTCGCCGGGCCCGGACGTCTCCTCTTGCACCGGTTCTACCGGTTCTACCTGCTCTCCGTCCTGCGCAACCTTCTCCTCGTCCTGATCAACCTGCTCCTCGAATGCCTGAGAACGTTTCTGCTGGTCACGCAACCAGCGGTGAAGCTCATCGAGCGCCGGG
The DNA here is from genome assembly GCA_007129495.1 of Dehalococcoidia bacterium. Classification (GTDB taxonomy): domain Bacteria; phylum Chloroflexota; class Dehalococcoidia; order GIF9; family AB-539-J10; genus SKVJ01. The sequence continues at coordinate 92,557 of SKVJ01000015.1, forward strand.
GGCACGACACTAAATACTTCGATGTCCGATGGAAACTGCAATCCATGTCCCTCTCGCATGAAGAGGACTCCAGCTTCCCCGGAGCCCAGCGTCGCATCGATCGTCTTGACCACGTGCTCATTGTGTTTCTTACGTGCCTGGGTGTAGAGGTCGCGCACGAGTTCTCCAACCTTGCTGCTTGCGAACCCCATAAGCATGAACCGCTCCCAATCATGCAACTCGGCGGCAAGTTCCCGGTCCTCGAGTGCCTCGACCGTTGCACCGGCAGCGCTGCGTGTTTTCGCGAGTTCGTGACTGTACGGGTGCGCCTTTTCTATCAGGGCGAGACCCGCCTCTCCCTTCTCATACACGGATTCATGATAGATATGAATTGCGGCGCCTGCTTTCGATTCAAGCTTCGCGAGCTGGTCTGCGATCTGACTCCAGTACTGCTCACACCTGTCCTTATACTCCTGCGGCGCACTCTCATGAGTGAAGACGAGAAACACGAGGTAAAGCTTTCTACGCGAGTGGAAGCGGTCGGCTGCGGGCCGCTCAACCTTTCCCAGGGTCTCGCTCATGATTCGCCCGCCTTGTCTGCATTCTGCTCGCCCTCGTATCCCCACTGCTGCATGAACAGCTTGATGCGCTCCGCCAGCCTTGGGTCGGACTTCAGCCGCTCGGCGAATATCGGGCAGGACTGTACCATCATGTTCTGCCCCATGGACGCAACACCTTCCAGAACTTTCTCCATCTCAGGGTTGGACTGGTCACCAAACAGTCCGCCCTGCATCATTGTCCGGAATTGATTCAGTTCGTTCGAGCCTATCTGCATGGGCATCACGCAGTTCTTGTACCACGGACACTGTCTGCACTGCACGACCGCGCCGGCTTCTTCGATTATGTCTCCCATAGTGCTACACCTTCCTTATATATATGGGTACTCTCCCGGCCGGGGAGATGGTCCGCTCTCACAGACCACCGAAGCGGCGGTGGCGCTCTCTATATGCACTGAGGGCACGCTCCAACTCCAGCTCATCGAAATCCGGCCACAGCACCTGGCTGAAGTATAGCTCAGTATATGCCACCTGCCACAGCATGAAATTACTGAGGCGCTGTTCACCGCCGGGTCGCACCAGCAGGTCGGGGGCGGGCATATCAGCAGTGTAGAGTGCGGCCGAGACAGCGGCCTCATCTATCTCACCCGGCTGCATCGGTCCGGCCAGTAGAGTCCTGAGTGCGTCGACTATCTCCGCCCTGCCACCATAGTTGATGGCGAGTCCCAGCACCAGGCTGACGGCTGCAGGAGCCTCTCCGCATATACTATCGAGGCTCCTCAGCATCGACAGAGGCAGAGGCTCCCTCCTGCCCAGATGCCGGAATGCAACGCCGTTATCCTTGAGACCCGCCGCTGTGCTTCCAAGCCACTCGACAAGCAACTCGAAGATACCGTCGACCTCTTCCCCGGGGCGTTTCCAGTTCTCCGTGGAGAACATGTAGATGCTCATGTAGCGCACGCCGCAAGCAACAAGTGCTTCAGCGATCCTGCTCACATTCCCGATGCCTTCTCTATGGCCGGACAGGCGCGGTAGACCTCGCTGCGTCGCCCACCGGCCGTTGCCATCCATGACGAAGGCCACATGCTGTGGAGTGGTTTCTCGTCCCCGTTGTGCGCCCATTACATCCTCTGCTTTCGCATCGACAGTCTATTACCCCAATGCCGCCAGTGAAAGCAAAGCGCCATTATATGCAATCCATACTTCCGAATGCGACCCCTCTTCGGTAACATGTTGACAGATTACGATTCCGTCCTTCCCTGACTTTTCAGCGAAAATGTCCCCATGCGGGAGACGCTGACTGGGTCAGGTGGCGCCGGTTCAACTGCGCTCGGAGGTGAAACCTCGAATGGAAATCCAACTCCCAGTCGCCAGCTTCTACCGTCAGTGGTCTGACCGCACGGATGAGGTGCGTGATTATCTCGACACCTGGCAGACGCGACGACCCATGACCGGGGAAGAGAGGCCACTCCCTTGACCCATCTCCAAGCACGTCCAGCAATGCAGGGCCCGACGGACTGGCCTTCGCACGGTGATGTGCTGCACTTGCCGCCACACCAGGCGGTTTGCAGGCAAAGTCAGGATGTTTTTGATGACCTACAGCTCGGCCAGGAACTCTCTCCAGGGGGTCGCCATCAATGTCTCTGTAGCCTCATGTCCTGAGGTACGCAAAATCATGGCAGCCCTGGCTACCTGCTTCGGGTCGTCGGACTCCACGATATCGACGACGTCAAAACGTCCCAGGGTGCCGTAGCTTTCCTTCCATACAACCTGAGGACATTCTGCTTTGATCTTTGCGGAGACCTTATCGGCGAGTTGTTTGAATTCCTTGGGATCTTCAAGGGCCTGAGGGGAAACCCGACTGAGAATTATATACGTTGCCACCACGACACCTCCTTAGACCGTCCTGCGCAGATTATACCGCAGATTCCTAAAACCTCCCGCTCGAGATGGTTGCTGAAACAGCCAGCAGCCAGCCCGGCGGCCTGACCCAGCGCGCAGTTCTTCAAACAGGTCGGTTGCTCCCGCGACGATTACCGGCCTTTCTTCCCTGCTGAACCTCGTCAAAGCATGCTCCTTGCTCTCGATAACAGGAAGGCATGGTCACCTGCGTAACTCTCTCCTCTCCCTGCAGAGTCCATCACTGCCTTCGTCTTGAATGCCAGGCTGTACGTCCTGCGTTTCCGTTTCAGTCCGGCTCTGCTCCTTTCCTCGCCTATTCTAGAGCAGAACTCCAGCTAAGACCCTGTCCGCATTTCCGGGACCACCTCACAGCCACTGGTACAACAATCACCCTCTTTGCCAAGGGTGCCCAGCAGCACGCCCGTAGCGCAGCCGGCACCGGTCCGCACACCAATAGCGTGTACCGGACAGTTGTTGGCACAGGCGCCACATTCAATACAGGCGTCCCGGTCGACAATGAACGCCTTGCGACCCTCGATCATGAACACCTCATGTGGACACACCATGGTGCACATGCCGCAACCGATGCACGCTTCGCCATCGAGTCGCAGGGCAACAACTCTCCCCAGGTACCTCAGCATTTTCCAATCCTTCTAGAAGAATCTCGCCAGCATCCACAGAGCAGTACCGAGAGCAGCGGCAATGCACTGCAACGGTACCGCGAAACGCATCTCCTTCTCAACGCCTGAAATTGACGTATAGGTGGTTGAACCGGTGAAATTCATCGCCATGAACGCGCAAACTGCTGGCATCAGTAGCAGCCAAGCTGCCGTCTCCAGTCGACCAGCAATCCCAGCGGATGGTATCAATCCCACAATAGCAAGGACAGCCGCCAGCAGCAAACCCACGACCATCCCTTTCCACGACAGGGCACGGCCGGGCAGCCAAGGCAAGAACGCGGGAACAAGGACACCGCCGGCCAGAAAGGCAGCAAGGAATAGCAGTGCCACGCGTCCACCGGCCATACCCGGAAAGGTATAACCGGTTCGGCTCAGTCCACTCAAGAGGAACAGTCCCGCCGCAACGGCGAGAGCATATGGACCCCACTGGACAAGTTCAGTAGGAACCAGCACCAGGCGATCTCCCATGTTGAAGCGGACACGCCTCATCTCGCGAGAGGCCTTCCTGCCCGCATCGAGAAACTCCGGAATGTCGCGTGCGCGCACTGGTCCGTAGATCACACGAAAAGAACTGCGATGAAGGACTTCATGGGCGGCGACGCCAGGGGCACCGAGCTGAGGGAGGACAATCCGGCGGTGGCTGACTACCTCCGCGAGACGGGTGCTGTCTATCCTCCGGACGATTTCCTCGGTGCCGAAAGTCCCCTTGCCTGCTGCGCACCAGACGTTGATCCCCTTGGTATCAATGACCATTATCCAGCCATCGATTCCCTGCAACTCCCGGCGCAGGTGGTCGAACGACAACTTGTAGTTGGCGGAAACGAAGACAGGAGATACTTCTGTCGGTGAGCCAACGGCGTATAGTCCCGGCTCGACTGCGTAGCGCATCCGCCCGAGTCCGAGCCTGACCCGGACGGCCCCCCAACGGTCGGCACTGCTGAGAAAGGTTGCTACCTTGCGCACAGACCCGACCGGCGTGCAGACTTCACCAACTACCCAGCGCACCCGGTCGACCGCCGGCAAAGCCACGTTACTGACTGCCATTCACACTCTCACCGGACAATTGCCGTGCTCTCTCAATCATGCCATCACTGTCCCTGCAGGTGACGGACAGTTTAGCACCCGAACTGGATGCCTGCATCTTCCCACCGTTCACCGGGAAGCACCTCCTGCCGATCCCCTTCATAGCAGCGATAGCTTCAAGACACATACTCATCAAACATGAATTCTTGCTTATCACTATCGGGGGGGTATTGGATTGCCATTCACGTCAACCTGAAGC
>SKVJ01000041.1 GCA_007129495.1 Dehalococcoidia bacterium
CATTGTCCACGGGAATCAATGACCCCGCAGATGTGCGCCGGTATTGGACGGTTCCAAGTGCTCTTGTAAGTTCGCTCCGCCCGGCTACCCTCTTGGAGACTTGTATCGTACCCACATGCACGTCCATCAAACAACTCCGGAACGATATTCAAAGTTACGAACGGAGGTCTTCCAGAGTCACCACGCTAGCGAGTGTGTTGATGTACTGGCGCTTCGTCGGCGCTAGCTGTCGAGAAGAAAGGAACCCTTCCTCGACGCGCCCAGCCACCCTCACATTGTGCTTGGCAGCAAGCAGCTTCAACTGTGGAACGGTAAGCCTCTCCAAAGCCGCCTTCACTTTCACCTTTGGATCTTCGATGCCCTGCTTCTTCATGAACACAGTCCAACTGTCGGTACCCTGTAGTTTGTTGCACCTGTAGCACAGACACGCACTGTTCTTTATCGTGGTGCCGCCGCCTCTTGACCAAGCAGTCTTGTGTCCAACCTGCATCTCATCGAACTCTATCTTCTTTCTACACTTCGGATTCTCGCATCGGCTGTTAGCGTTTCGATACAGAACTTGCCTGTCTCGTATGCCAAGAGATCGCCTAGACTGGCTCACTTCTACCTCCGCTGCCTGTGAGATGGGTCAACGACTCATACGTATCCATACCGTGGCTTCACATACTGAACCCAGTTGGACCATCCCCCCGAGCCGTCGTGCTCCTGTACCGCAGTGCTCGATTGTCGATGGTATCATAACGCAAACGTGAGAGCACCGCCGTCTCCTCTCCCCTCCGTTCCTCCATCGCCACCGTGGCCTTGAATGCCGGGCTGTGCGTCCTGCGGTTCCGTTTCATCGTTCTGCTCCTGTCTCCGATTATTCTAGAGCAGAACTCCACTTAAACCCCCTGTCCAAATTCCTGGGGCCACTTCATTCTCACTCAACAGGTAAAGGAGGACAGAATTGTAGAACATCTATAGCTCACCGCTGGGAGGCTGGATAATCGTTTGCGATTATGTTACAGTGGAATCAGGCGAGGGCGCGTCTGGTTGCGGTATGAAGTGAACCTGCGCGTTTCTCGTTGCCAGTAGCCAGCCTACGCATAGAATTCAGGCACGCTTCGCCCGTCGAGGTAGCCCGCGGGACGAATACTGAGGATGGTGAATTAGGATGCAGGAGGGCGAGATGGTGGACAAATCAGCGAATCAGCCTGGGTCAGACACTCCCGAGTCACCTTCAATCATGAGGAAGCCGCTGCCTCAGATCCTCGATGAGATGGACGACAATATTCGCGCGGTGGCTGAGGCCGCAAGGATGGCCGAGCAAGCCGCCAAGGCTGCCAATGAAGCCGCCGCTGCAGCGACGAGGGCATCTGAAGAGGCTGCAGAGAGAAGTGAGGAGGCGCGCAGGGCCGGAGAAACGGCAGCGGACATAGCTACTCGGGCAGCGGCCGAAGCGGCATCAAGGGCTGAGGAGACGGCAAAGGCAGCATCGAAAGCCGCCGAAGGTGCAGCCGCCAAGGCCGAAGCAGCGGAGAAGGCGGCCAGGGAGGCGGTCGAGGCATTTCGAGCCGCTGCGGACGAGGCTGCGAGAAGGGCCGAGGAGGCCAGCGGTACGGCAAGGGAAGGCGCCCAGGCGGCAGTCAGGGAATTGGAGAGAATCGCCAATGAAGCTGCACTCAGGGCGGAGGCGGCAAGTGTGGCCGCCAGGGAAGCGGCTGATGCGGCGATGAATGCGGCGGATGAAGCTGCAGTGAGGGCTGAACAGGCAGCGATGAGGGCGGAGGAGACGGCGCAAAGCGCCAAGTTCGCGGCTGAGGAGGCCACGGCCAGGGCTGAAGAAGTGGAACTCTCGGCACGTGAAGCGGCAGCCCTGGCCGCAAGAGCGGCTGATGATGCTGCCGCGAGGGCAGAAGAGGCAGCAAGGGTCGCCGAAGACGCAGTTGAGGCTGCTATTGAAGGCGCACAGGCTGCTGGCAAGCGCGCTGACGAGAGTGCAGAGATGGCTCAGGCGGCCGCCGACAGGGCCACGGAGACTCCGACCGCGGAGGCGGCCACACAGGCGGAGGATGCGGGAAGAAAGGCCAAGACTGCCGCTGAGACGGCATTTCGGGCATCAGAGGAACTGAGGTGGAAGGCCGAACTGGCCTACATAGCCGCTGATGAAGCGGCAGGCGCCGCGAGCAGGGTGTCGGGCGCCGCTGCCGAGAGGACCGAGGGGGCTGGCAAGGATGCTAGAGAGGCTGCTGCACGGGGTATCAAGGTCGCTGACGCGACTCGCAGCAAGGCGGAACGGGCTGACGCGGCTGGCGATGCTGCTCTCGAGGCAGCGAGGAAAGCCATGGAGGTTGTGACGGCCTCTATACGGGCGATTGGCGAAGAGGCTGCAGCCAAAGCTGAAGAGGCAAGAATGGCTGCTGAAGAGGCTGGACGTCGGGCCGAGGAGGCGGCCCAGAAGGCTACGGCGGCGGCGACGGCGTCCATCGCAGCGGCTGGTGCGGAGGCTGCTGCGAAGGTTGAGGAAGCAAGAAAGGGCGCGGAAGAAGTGGCGCTGAAGGCTGAAGAGACGGCGATCGGCGCCAGGCACGCCGCTGATGAGGCCACCGCACGAGCGGAGGAAGTTGACGTTGCTGCAAGGGAAGCAGCCGCAGCGGCGGCCAAGGCGGCGGATGAGGCTGCTGCCAAAGCTGAAGAGGCAACAATGGCCGCTGAAGAGGCTGGACGTCGCGCTGAGGAGGCGGCCCAGAAGGCTATGGCGGCGGCGACGGCGTCCATCGCAGCGGCTGGTGCCGAGGCTGCTGCGAAGGTTGAGGAAGCCAGAAAGACCGCGGAGGAAGTGGCGCTCAAGGCTGAAGAGACGGCGATCGGCGCCAGGCATGCCGCTGAAGAGGCTTACGCACGAGCGGAAGCGGTGGATATTGCTGCACGAGAAGCGGCCGCAGCAGCGGCCAGGGCGGCGGATCAGGCTGCCGCAAGGGCTGAAGAAGCGGCAAGATTGGCAAAGAATGCCGTTGACGCAGCCGTTGCCTCGACAACCACGGCAGGGACTCGTGCTGAGGAGGTTGCGGCAGAAGCTACCGCGGCTGCGGAGAAGGCGGCGACGGAGTCAACGGCGGAGGCAGCTACACAGTCGCAGGACTCAGGCCGAAAGGCGAAGAATGCGGCAGCGGCTGCGTTCCTGGCACTGGAGGAGGTCAAGAGAAAGGCTGAGTTGGCGGATGTTGCCGGCGATGACGCGATCGCCGCGGCAACCGGGGTAACAGGATCAGCATCTGAGTCGACTGCTGAGGCAGGAAGGGACGCGAAGGAAGCTGCGGCTTCCGCGCTCAAGCTGGTGGATGGCACGCATGACCAGGCGGAGCGAGCAGATAAGGCCGGCGACGCCGCGCTCGAAGCGGCGGCACAAGTCCTGCATCAGCTTATTGCCAGGGCGGAGTCGCTTGCCATGGAGGCCGAAGAGGCGGCCAGAAGCGCGTCACGCGCGTCACAGTCGGCGGCCGAGGCGGCCGAGGCATCGGTGAAGGGAGCCCAGCAGGTTGGGCTTGAGGTGAAGGACGTAGCCGAGACAGCCCGCCTGGCTGCAGAGGAGGCCGTCAGGAAGGCGGAGGAGGCGCTGCCAAGGAAGATTGTCGGCTCATGGGACTTCCTGCTGGTGGTCATACTCGTCTTCCTCGGGGCGGTGACATCGTCCGTGTTGTTCAGTGTCGCACTAAGCTACTGGCGGTGATTTGCGAAGGCGGATTCCATCACTGGCGACAACTGTAAGGCAGTCTTTTACCTGAGAAACGCAGTAGACACCGATGGAAAAAGAGTCGGCGATTCGCCTCGAGCTCTGGCTCTGCATGAGTGAACCGGGTGTGTTAAGAGGGCATTCTGCCTGATCCTGCACAGAGTGTCACCCGGTAGCGCCTCCTTCCATCGTCGCTACGTGATCGTTGCACAATCTGGTGGTGCGTCGGGTGGAGTGAGTTCTGCTCCGTGCCCTCGCCCGCGGTGTCGCATTCGGTTCAGATGATGGCTGCAGCAGAGGATCCGGCTGCTCGACCGGTTGTGGTCGGCAATTTTCGTCGGATGCGTTTCGGGTTTGAGGAGGTATATATGGAAAAGGTGCGATCCGCAGATGGAACGCTCATAGCCTACGAGCGAAGCGGCACAGGGTCCGTCCTGGTACTGGTGCATGGTACCGCAACGGATTCCAGACGCTGGGCGACCGTACGTCCTCAGCTTGAGGAAAGGTTCACCGTGTATGCCCTCGATCGGCGTGGTCGTGGCCAGAGCGGTGATTCGTCGGCCTACTCCATCGAGCGTGAATATGAAGACATCGCCGCGGTGGTGCGTTCCATTCCGCAACCGGTGAACCTGCTGGGACACTCCTTTGGTGCGCTGTGCGCGCTGGAGGCGGCACTTCTCGTTGATAATCTGCACAAGCTCATTCTCTACGAACCGGCGGTGCCGTTGGGGAGACCCCTCTATCCGGCTGGGATGCGTGCCGGGATTCAGGAACTGATCGATTCGCAGGATCGGAATGGGGCGCTCATGCTCTTCTACCGGGATGTCGTGGGCATTCCGGAGTCCGAGATAGAGCTCATGAAGAAAGAGGCTGCATGGACAGCCCGCCTCGAAGCGGCACACACTATACCTCGCGAATTTGCTGATGAAGACTACTCGCTGGAGCCATCCCGGTTTGCCGGATTACAGATTCCAGTCCTTCTCCTCCAGGGCGAGAAGAGTCCTGACCTCCTTAAGGCAGCTACTGAGGCGGTGAACGCGGCGTTGCCGGAGAGCAGGATCGTCATCCTTCCCGGGCAACAGCATCTTGCGATGAGCACGGCACCGGATCTGTTTGTGCGTCTGGTCACGGAGTTTCTGACAGACTCGGACTGAATTCACTGGGCGTGCTCCCGCCCTTTGACATAATACAGATCGAAGGATGAGTCCTCCTCGGGAGCCTCCGGTGGAGTGGGGGAAGGTGCAGACGGAAGCTGCACGTCTCCCTTGAGGTACGCGGCCAGTTGGGCGAGCGATTCTGGCGCGACCACCTCCACTCCCTGGACCAATGACGCCTCTTCTCTGTCGTCAAGTGGCACGCAGGTCTTCCGCATCCCTGATTCCCTGATCACCGACACCATGGGGAGTATGCCCTGCGTGTGCCGAAGGCGTCCATCGAGAGACAGTTCCCCCAGGAACACGGTGTCGCGAACATCCGCACGAAGCTGGTCCGAACTCATAAGGATACCAACGGCGATGGCGAGGTCGTATGCGGGCCCCTCCTTCTTCAGGTCAGCAGGGGCGAGGTTGACGGTTACCCGTTTATTCGGAAAGCGAAAGCCGGAATTGCGGATGGCCGAGCGCACGCGCTCACGGGCCTCCTGTACGGCCTTATCGGGCAGACCCACTACCTGAAAAGAGGGGAGTCCTGTGGCGATGTCGACTTCGACTTCGACGAGCGCACCGTGCAGTCCGACTACGGCACAACTCATCACCCTGGCGAGCATCGCGACTAGTGCCCGTCCATATCAGTTGCCAAGCGCTACCGCCACCGCATACTCCTTGCTGTCAG
>SKVJ01000033.1 GCA_007129495.1 Dehalococcoidia bacterium
CACCGGTGTGCGGCGACAGGAGAGGCATGCACTCCGCGTACTCAATGCGGCGCTACTGCTTCCTGCCGTACAGCCACATCGTGAGCGGAGCGAACACGGCGACGAGAACTGCGCTTGCCAGAGGTACCGACATCTGCATTCGGACTACGGTAAGCCCTGCACCGATGATTGTTACAGGACGGCAGTCAGTCCGCTCAGGTACGAGGGTTACATTGCCCAAAGAGCGGGATCATTCATCATCACAAACCCGGTGGAGAACAGTTCATGCTGCTGCAGGTCCCAGGATCGGATTCTCTCCGAAGATTATGAACGCGATGAACATGGCCGCGCACTTGAGGATTGTCTCCTGCCACTCCAGACGTGACATTAGAGCGAGATACCAAGTCTCCCCTGTTCTCGTGATAGTTGCTGGCCGTCCCGGCTCCCGTTCATCAGATAACTGGTCACTCTCTGTCTGTGGCGGAGATGTCAGGATGTCTTTTTTGGCGGCCACGGAAAAAAGACGCTGGTGCGCTTCGCGTACTCCACAAAGGCCGGATTCTGCATCATCGTCTTCTCAAGCATTGGAATGCCCGAGTACGCGACAATGAGCGTGGTGATGGTGATGGGTCCGATGATGCCAAGCCAGCCCCACTGCACCGAGAGGACGATCAGGTACACGCCCCACCACTGTGTTACCTCGCCGAAGTAGTTGGGGTGGCGGGTGTAGCGCCACAAACCGGTATCGAGGACCTTGCCGCGGTTGCCTGGATTCCTCAGGAAGAGGTCGAGTTGCCGATCTCCCACCGCCTCGAATACGAATCCCACGCACCATACGACGACGCCTCCAAGGTCGAGCCACCCGAGGGCTGGTCCGGGATAGGTGTTGACGAGCATAATCGGGATGGTGATGAGCAGCATCATGACGCCCTGACCGACGAATACGAACAGGTAGGCGTTACGACGCCAGTTCTCACCCCAGTCCTCTCGCCACTTCCTGTACCGGAAGTCCTCGCCCTTGCCGCGGTTGCGCAGGTAAATCCGTATGGCCAGGCGCGATCCCCATATGAGAACTAGTGCGGCGATGAGCAACTGCCGCGCATCAGCAGTGCCCGAGTAAGCCAGCGTTGCGAGGGTGACCAGTATGAAGCCGATACCCCATCCAATGTCGACAATACTGTTATCGCGCAGCTTCAGGGCGAGCAGAAACAACACGTTGAAGAAGATTGCGACGGTAATCAATGCGACAAGGAACGTGGACACAAATGCCACTGTCATATCCTCCTGTTGATTGGGTGCACTATTCGCGTCTGCCCGCCACGACGATCATTCCCGGTCCGCCATGGACCCCAAGTGCTGCACCCATCTCGAACACCTGGCTTGCCCCGGGAGGACATAGTTCGTTCAGCCGCCGCACGAACGCGCCTGCCTCCTCCTCATGAGTGCTGTGCGATACAATTACCTCTCTGAGCGGGCCCATTTTCCCCAGCAGCCTGAGCAGTTGCTTCATTCCTGACTCACGGGACCTCGCAAGTCCTGCCCTCACTATCTCACCGTCGCGAAAGGTCAATATGGGTTTGACGCCTAATGCCCGTCCGGCGAGTCCTCGTGCAGGCGAGATACGGCCGCTCCGTGCAAGATACTTCATCGTATCAAACAGTCCTACCATCCGGGTCTCTGCTACGGCGCGTCTGGCTTCTGCAACCACCTCCTGAAACGGGGCACCTTCGGCAGCGACTCTGGCGGCCGCAAGTACGACGAGCCCAAGTCCCGCGGAGTTCAGGCCCGAATCAATTACCTCTACAGGTTTCATATTCGTAGCTGCGTCGTCTGCAGCAAGCCTCGCCGAGTTGAACGTGCCACTGATCTTCGATGAGATGTGGATAGAGACGATGCCTGGCGAATCACCGGAAAACTGGTAGACCTGTGCGAAATCCTCGGGGCTGGGCTGCGCGGTAGCAGGATGGGAGTCACTATGCAGAAGTCGCGTATAAAACTCTGCGGGCGTCAGATCAACGCCGTCCTGAAACACCTTGGATTCCCAGTATACGTAAATTGGCACTACTGAGATACGAAGTGCTTCAGCGGTAGCACGATCGATATCGGCAGTGCTGTCAGTCACAACTTGTACGTGCATCGGATTGACTCCAAGTAAATGGGCGGCGTTGCAAATAATCACCCCAAGGTTTGGAAATGTCCGACTGTTACTCAGAGTAGGTGTTTCGATTATATTTGTCAATAATGATTATCATTGTTTGTGAACTGGAGTTCACTGGGTTCGGCCAATGATACGCCAGTATGTGCGAGTCAGTAGCTCTTCCTCTTGTCGTATCACGGTTTCGGTGCTTCATACCCCTGGCGTGGCCATGGCGATGTCCCAGGAGCGCCTGGTCTGTGCCTTGCCATGCCTGTAGTTGCCAGTACTGCGAGGCAACACAGTGAGAGATGCGGCGATAACTATGCAATATCAAAGGGGCATTTCGTAGATTCGCCATGTCTTGTAGCGGTAGCCGCCCATAAACTCGGAGGAACCGATGATTTGGTAGTTATCGTCCAGCAGCATCGAGGCTTCGCATTCAGTGTACCCGTTGCGAACGGCGTAACTCATCACTTCGGAGAAGAGCAGCCCGTCAAGGCCCATCCGCCGGAAGCGCGGTGGGATACCGAAGAACATAAGCCGTATGAATGAGATGCGCCGCCTCATGATCATGAGTCGCAGCACTCTGACAATATCCGAATCTCCGTACCATTTCCAGCGGGGACGCAGGGCACGGTTGGGATCGGGAAACGCGCCAAGAATCGCCGCAGGCTCATCGTCGACGTAGGCGAACTGCATGAGCCCGGGATCGATTACCGGCTCCAGTGTATCCGCGATTGCGTCTGCCTCCTCGTCCGTCAGGGGGAGAAAGCCCCAGTTCTGGCTCCACGCCTCATTGAACAGCTTGACGATTATGCGTACATCACTATGAAAGTCCTTGAGGTTCACCATGCGGGTGACCACTCTGTGCCGGCGTCTTGTACGTTCAGCAAGCAGCGACAGCGCGGGCCTTACGGTGGTGATGTCATTGCCGTAGAAGGCATGGTAATCCATCGCCTTTGAGAACCCGTAGCGGTCCATGAAGTCTTTGTAGTAGGATGGATTATGGGTCAGTTCCACCGTGGGACAGGTGTCAAAACCATCGATGAGGATGCCTTGTCGCTCATATGTGCTGTTGGAGTACTCTCCAGGTCCACGAAGCACGGTCATACCTCGATTCTTCACCCAGTGATGTGCATGATCAAGCAGTGTCTTCGCAACATCATAGTCCTCGGCTACCTCGAAAAAGCCGAAAAATCCAACACGTGCACCGTGATGATCGTTGAATCGGTGGTTGATCGCAGCTGATACGCGTCCTACCGGACTGTTTCCGTGCCTTGCAAGAAAATGAGTGACCTCCGCTGTTCGATGATACGGATGAGCAGAGGTCAGCAGGCCTTTCAATCCGAGCAGTTGACTGCCAAGCAGATCACCACGAAGTGGAGGAGTCCAACACGGGTCGCCACGATACAGCTTCCAGGGAAGTTCCACGAACTGCTTGAGCCGAGGATCACCCAAAGGGATTTCGTCGACGTGCACATCCATTGACGGGTTAGTCTCCTTGATCAACCGACAAGCCGAGAAATGTGATTTGGGTGTCGGTTTGAGAACATGAACGACTGATGATACCAGAATCGAGACTGCTTCCGTTGACTTCGACTCAGGCGCTAGTGCACTTCTGTAGTCACCTTAAAGTTCCGCTCATCTGAGCAAAGACGTTCGCTGCCCGGCATCGAACTGACGAAGAGAGCTGCATCATCGCATTGGGGTGAGCAGCATCTCCTGAGCAAGTCAGCCCTCGCTTATCCAACGGTTCTAGTGAACCTGTGGTGATGCGCATTCATCGAATGGATTCATGCGCACTGCGAGCGAGAACAGGTACGGGTAGTTGCCCTTGAGGTATTTCATGTACTCGAGCCAGAAGCGCGCCAGCTGCCCATAGATCCGGTCGATGTCCCCTGCAATATGGCGCAAGTCGGATTCGGGCAGGTTGCCAGGGTGCCTGCGGGCAAGCAGCTCCTCTGTCAGGTGGAAAGTGGCCATCAGCAATGACGTAAACCGCTCGTGCTCCAGCAGGTTCGGGTTTTCCATCAGTCGCAGGAGGAAGTCATACTTGGAGCCCAACAACGAACGAAGCTCCGCGGGGCGCACCGCACAGGGTGCAACATGGTACTCGTGATCGGCCATTGATGCTGCCACGCTGTCGAACCGTTCCTCCGTCCACAGCATTGTGACGTGGAGTCGCTCTCGTGTGGCTCCGAGGCGCTCATCCCAGTCCGAGAATAACCTCAAAAGCTCGGTGCCGATTTCGCTGAAGAATGCGCCAACCACCATGTTGAGCTTCTCCATGCGCCTTCGCTTCTCATGTCGGCTGAGCAACTCATGCACGACGATGGTCACCACAAATACCTGAAGGAAGACGAACGCCAGGTCGTTTAACAGCGCCAGAAGCAACTGGTGTGAGTCCCGGAATATAACGTACTGAAGCAGGTATCCGGCCATGGACAGCGCGATCAGCGCGATACCAAGGCGGAATTGCCAGGTCTTGAGCAGTGTCTGCATCTCTTCTCCTCCAGCCATGTGGCTCCAGGCTGGCCCTGAGGGTTGTAATTACGCCAGTGGCAGTGTCTTCCGTCGCCAGGGTAGCGATTGCGCCGCCTCGCCTGTACCCGCTACGCTATTCTATCGCAGTCAATTCACTTACAATCAGGTCGGCCTGCTCTTGATCGGGCGGCATGGGAAGGCATTGCTGTGCCCTGTGTCTGCAGGTGACACGCGTACAACGTACAGGTACCATATCACAGTCGTGTTCCCGCGACTGCCAGGGCCACACTGAGTGCAGCGATGCAGATTCGGCTTTCGCGTCGTGTGCTGGATTGTGTAGATCGCCGATTGATTCAGGAGAAGCCGTGGGCTCGGTCGGCGCTTCAGGACAGAGCCGAGCTTACCCATTGAGTCCGATAACCACGGAGGTTCTGTGTGGCTACAAGACGTCGGGCAGCACTGACCGCAATTATCTGCGTCGGAGGAATTGCGGTCCTTGGGACCTACGTGCACGGGTATCTCACCCATCCTGAGACTGCGTGGGACATCTGGGGTGGGGTGCCGGAGGTACTGCGCCCGGTCTACTCCATTTCAATGTTCAGTGCGGCCATCGGTTTCTTTCCATTCACCCTGTTTATCCTCTTGCGTGTCGACCCGGCTCGGTTTCGCTTTCTAGGAGGCTCGGGTTACGGCGCCTTTCTCGTGCTCTACGCGCTGATGCTGGGAGCGTCGGCCGCGTGGATGCCGTTGACCTACGCCATGCTCGAGGCCCCCTCAGCGATGCTGTGGACGGCCATTCTTGTCGCCCTGAGTGTCGTTGCGTTAGCCTCGCTCGGGATTCTGTATGGTCTGCTTCGGATAGAGGATCATCAACCCGTTTGGTGGTAC
>SKVJ01000071.1 GCA_007129495.1 Dehalococcoidia bacterium
ACACCACGCTTGCAAGCGAGGAACGCATGCACCACCTCGCATTGTTGGACAGCTATGAGTACCTCACAGATCCGGCGGGATGGTTCACTGTAAAAGAACGGTGGACGATTGAAGGTTAGGGTTGGTTTCTGAGGATGGTTGTATGGACGATGTAATGCTTTCAGTGCAGGATCTGCACGTTGAGGTGGGTGGAGTGGAGATTCTTCATGGCATCGACCTCGACATACGGAGTGGTGAGACAGCCACACTGTTCGGTCCCAACGGAAGTGGCAAGACCACCCTTCTCATGACGATAATGGGATTCCCCAAGTACGTCGTCACGAGGGGAAGCGTAGTGTTTAAGGGGCAGGATGTCACTACCCTCTCAGTCGACGAGCGCGCCCGGATGGGAATGGGGATGTCATTCCAGAGACCGCCTGTGGTGCGTGGAGTCAAGACTTACGATATGGTAGCGGCATGCCTCCGCAGGGAATCGTCGGCTGAAGAGATACGCGACATGGCGGCGGCGGCGGGCCTTGAAGATTTCCTTGATAGAGATGTGAACTATGGCTTCTCCGGTGGTGAGATGAAACGGTCCGAGTTATTGCAGTTGATCGCACAGAGCCCTGACTTCGTACTTCTGGATGAGCCGGAGTCAGGGGTGGACCTCGTCAATGTTGCGGTCGTAGGAGAACTGATCAACAAGCTTCTCCAGAAGGACGTGCGGATTCGAGAGCGCAGCCGCTCGGGACTCATCATCACCCACACCGGACAGGTTCTGGACCACGTGAATGCACGTATCGGATTTGTCATGATCGATGGGAAGCTGACGTGCAAGGGTGATCCCCATGAGATACTCGCGACTATCAAAGAATCCGGTTACGAGGAGTGTTGTCGATGCGCGATGTGACATCCGAAACACCGAGAGGAACCACATCTCGCCGTGAGTCTCTCTGGAAGCGTGGTGAGCCCGACCCGGGCCACTATACAGCGACCGCAACGGAGCCAACCTATCAGGGTGACGTTCGCCAGTTTCCCGATGAAATGAAGGAACGTATGCTGGGTGCCGGCGTCATGGTCGATGATGGGGATGCGCGATCCGGGACCTTCATCCAGGTCGATCAGACTCCCGTACATGTTTCCCTTGCACATGAAGGTGCGGAGATGATGGCGATCCGGGATGCACTTGAGAAATACGACTGGCTGTCGGAGTTCTGGTGGCACGCGGTGCGACCGGAAACCGACAAGTTTACGTCGAGTGTCGACAAAGCCAATGCAAATGGCTACTTCATGCGGGCGCTACCCGGACAGAAGACATTACTTCCGTTGCAGGCGTGTCTGTACCTGGGAACTGAGGGACTGGCCCAGAATGTCCACAACATTATCATTGCCGAAGAGGACTCTGAACTTCACATCATTACCGGATGCACGACGGGGCCGCACGCCGAATCCGGGCTGCACCTGGGAGTGTCAGAGTTCTATGTGCGCAAAGGGGCCAAGCTTACCTTTACGATGATTCACAGCTGGGAACCAGGCATTGCGGTGCGTCCAAGGACCGGAGCCATTGTAGAGGAAGGCGCCACTTTCATCAGCAACTATGCCATTATGAAGCCGGTTCGTGACATACAGACAAATCCACAGGTGTGGTGTATCGGCCAGGGCGCAACTGCGCGCTTCAACAGCATAATTGCGGGGTTTGCGGAAAGCAGGATTGATGTCGGTTCCCGGGTGTATCTCCAGGCACCCGACGCGCGCTGCGAGATCGTGTCACGCGCCGTGGTCAAGGGTGGCGAGATAATCGCCCGCGGTTACATAGAGGGGGACGCGAAAGATGTGAAGGGGCACCTGGAGTGTCGCGGACTGATTCTCGACGATGGCGGTGTGATTCACGCGGTTCCTGAGTTGCGGGGCAATGTTCCCGGAATCGACCTTTACCATGAGGCGGCTGTGGGAAAGATAGCCGAAGAGGAAGTCGAGTACTTGATGGCCAGAGGGCTCACTCGGGATGAGGCGGCCTCTACCATCATCCGGGGATTCCTGCATGTGGATATCGAAGGGCTTCCGGATGCGCTGAACGCTGAGCTGCAGAACGCCATAGAAACCAGTGAAAAGGATCTGATGTAGCGGCGATGCATATGGCAACTGTGCTGCAGCCGGAGGCACTGCACCGGATCGGCTACGGGCTCTACGTGGTAACGTCGCGAAGCAATGGCAACGCAAACGGACAGATTGCCAATGCGCTGATGCAGGTGTGCGCCGACCCGCTGGCAGTGGCGGTATGCCTCAACAAGCAGAACCTGACGCACGAATACGTAGCAGCGAGCAGGGTGTTCGCAGCCTCGGTCCTGTCCGAAGCGACACCGCTCCCCTTCATTGGACGTTTCGGGTTCAAGTCCGGGCGCACCCTCCATAAGCTGGATCTTGTGGGTACGTTGCGGGGGATTACCGGCGTGCCAGTGGTGACCGACTATGCCACCGCGTATATCGAGGTGGAAGTTGACCGCGAACTGGACGTGTGGACCCACACGCTCTTCGTGGGCAAGGTGGTAGCAGCCAGCATATTGACTGAAGAACGCGCTATGTCCTATGCCTATTATCATGACGTCAAACGGGGTTTGACTCCCCGCAGTGCTCCCAGTTATGTGGAACACCATACGAATAAGGAGGAATCAGCAGTGAGTAAGTATGAGTGTACAGTATGCGGCTATATCTACGACCCATCGGCCGGGGACCCTGATGGCGGGGTCGAGCCCGGAACGGCCTTTGAAGATGTGCCGGGCGATTGGGTCTGTCCGGTATGTGGCGCTGGCAAGAGTGAGTTCAAGAAGTTGAAGGACTAGCAGGGACTCTCGAACAGGGCGGCTCGAAACCCATGATATATGACATGACTCAAGAGCAACTGGCTGGTATGCTCGACGTACTACCTATGGAACTGGCGTTTATCGACGCCGACGACAAAGTTCGTTTCTGGAACCGGACCGAAGGGCGAGGTCCGGGATGGCAACCATCGGCACTTGGCAAACCGGCTCAGGCATGTCACCAAGACAGCAGCGTGCCTGCCGTAAACTCGATCCTCCATAAGCTTAAGAATAGAGCGCGGGATGTGGTCGAAAGGAAGGTCACGAGCAACGGAGAGGAGAAACGCTTCAGGTGGTACGCCGTCCGGGAT
Organism: Dehalococcoidia bacterium; assembly: GCA_007129495.1. Taxonomy (GTDB): domain Bacteria; phylum Chloroflexota; class Dehalococcoidia; order GIF9; family AB-539-J10; genus SKVJ01. The sequence continues at coordinate 3,149 of SKVJ01000071.1, forward strand.
GCGAATGGGCGGTACCTGGGTACTGTCGAGGTAATTCAATACGGGACAGAGATCGCGCAGGATTCAGAGCATGGATGAGCTATGGTTGGGGTAAGAAGGGGGGAGCAGCATGATAGAACACCTGAGCAGTCAACAAATGGAAAGACTGCTTGAGACGTTGCCTTTCGACATCTCCTTCGTAGATGCTACAGACAGGCTCAAGTACTGGAACCGGCATGAGACCAGGGTCTTCAAGCGCCCCCATTCGGCATTGAATATCCCGGTGAAGCAGTGCCATCCTCAGAAGAGTGTTGACAGGGTTGAACGTATCATCGAGGATTTCAAGGCGGGTACGCGGGATACGGCGGAGTTCTGGATAGACCTGAAAGGAATGAAACTCTACATCCGGTATTTTCCTGTCCGAGGCGAACAGGGCGAGTACCTGGGCACACTCGAAGTCGCACAGGAGATCACGCGGATTCGTGAACTTGAGGGAGAGAAACGCCTCCTCGATGAATAATAGGAGAGTGTGTTATGCGGGCACGTAACGTTACCGACGGGGTATTGTGGGTTGGTTCGATCGATTGGGATCGACAGCTCTTCGACGAACTGATTCCCCTGCCTGATGGAACGAGTTATAACGCATACCTGGTGCAGGGCAGCGACAGGACGGCACTGATCGACACGGTCGATCCCACAAAGACAGGCGAATGGCATGGCCTGCTTGATGCGCTTCGGTTAACGAAGGTCGATTACCTTATCGCCAATCATGCCGAGCAGGATCACTCGGGGAGCATCCCATTCATCCTGGAACGTTTTCCGGATGCGAAACTGGTGTGCACGCCAAAAGCAAAAGGCATGCTCATCGATCTTCTCCATCTTGATGAGTCCCGTATCGCGACGGTAAGCGATGGAGAAAAGCTGTCGCTCGGTGATATGACGCTTGAGTTCATTCACGCGCCCTGGGTGCACTGGCCGGAGACAATGCTGACGTATCTGCCTGAGCGAAGGTTGCTGTTCCCGTGCGACCTTTTTGGTTCCCACCTGGCGACATCTGAGCTTTTTATGAGTGATGCATCTCGGGTGTTCCGGGCAGCGAAGCGATACTACGCAGAGATCATGATGCCGTTCCGCAACCTCATCGAACGGCATCTGGAGCGGCTTTCCGGCTACGATATCGATATCATTGCACCGAGTCATGGTCCGTTGTATGACGATGCTCAGTTCATCATGGACGTGTACCGGGACTGGGTCTCCGGTCCGCTTGCCAACAAAGTCGTCGTTCCGTACGTATCGATGCACGGCAGCACGCAGGTTCTTGTCGATCGTCTCATAGGTTCGCTTGCAGACAACGGAGTGGTGACTGTGCCGCACAGAATCGCACAGGGCGATACAGGCAGGCTTGCGATGGAACTCGTGGATGCGGCGACAGTCGTACTTGGGACGCCTACGGTCCTGGCAGGAGCCCATCCGCAGGTTGCATATGCGGCAATGCTCGCCAATGCACTCAGGCCCCGGGTCATGTTCGCATCCATCGTGGGCTCATTCGGCTGGGGCGGCAAGGCTGTTGATCAGTTGCTTTCCATCATTCCGAATCTGAAAGTGGAATTGCTGGCCCCGGTGATTATCAAGGGTTTTCCCACAGACTCGGATCTTGATGCAATCGACCAGCTTGCAGCAGGAATCGCAGAAAAACATCGCGGCGCAGGTGTGATGTAGCTGACTGGGGTAGAACACACGCCGCTATCGTGCGTAGGTCGAAAGTCAAGAATACGCGGAGAGGTGACGATATGGAAGAACAGACAGAACACGTTATTGCAATGCCCAAACTGGGAGACAAGGCCCCGAACTTCGAGGCGCCGACTACGCATGGTGTGCTGAAGCTTTCGGACTTCAAGGGCAGTTGGGTCGTCATGTTCTCGCACCCGGCCGACTTCACACCGGTTTGCACCACGGAGTTCATGGGCTTCGCGCAGTTGGAGCCCGAATTCCGGAAGCGCGGAGTGGAGCTTATTGGACTAAGTGTCGATAGCATCACCTCGCACATCGCGTGGGCACGCAATATAGAAGAGAAGGCGGGTGTGAAGATTACCTTTCCCATTATCGCGGACCTGAACAAAGAGGTCTCGGTGAAGTTCGGCATGGTCCATCCCGGCCAGAGCAAGACCGAAACCGTACGCTGTACATTCATCATCGATCCGAACCAGGTTATCCGGCTTATTCTCTACTACCCTCTGACCACAGGGCGCAATATGGATGAGATACTTC
>SKVJ01000012.1 GCA_007129495.1 Dehalococcoidia bacterium
AAAAGGTTGTTCTCTGGAGACTAATGTACTTACACAAAATACACCAGGCTCCATACTGTCGAATATTTTATATTATATTATTGACATTATTGTGTTACACACAGTATAATGTTATCAGGTTGAGATCCAGTGGGAGAAGACAATGAAATATCCCGGAGGTGAGTATGGAATCCAGCGATGCAATTCTGGGAAACCTGGTGCAGGAACTCAAGCGGGGGACCCTGGTGCTCAGTGTTTTGCTATCGACGGAGACTCCGGTCTACGGGTATACCCTGGTACGGAGTCTCCAGGAAAGGGGAATTGAAGTGGAGCAGAATACCCTGTATCCCTTACTCCGGCGGCTGGAAAAACAGGGTCTGTTGAACAGCTCCTGGGAGACCGGCGAGGCCAGGCCCCGGCGCTATTATGTGATCAGTTCGAAGGGTAAGGCTATTCGCCGAGAGCTCTTCGGTGAATGGAAATTTATGAATGAAGCGATACACTCAATGGAGGAAAACCTATGAAACTCCTCGATAAATACGTCGAAGCAGTAGGCCGCAAGCTCCCCCTCAAGGGACGGGAAGATGTCAAGGCGGAACTGAAGAGCCTTCTCCTGGACGACATAGAAAGCCGCTATGGGACCGACCCCAGCGAAGCCCAACTCAAGGAAGTTTTGAAAGAATTCGGAAGTCCTGCAGAAGTAGCCAGGCGTTATACCGGTCAAGAAGCGGTGATCGCGCCGGGATTGACTTCTCTCTATTTTTTCCTGCTCAAGATAGCGCTGGGTGGTTTGGGAATCGCCTTTTTGGTGGTATTTATTCTGGAAATGGTTACAACCGCCATGGGTAACAATGGAACAGCTGCAACAGGTATAGATGCTGTGACTGTTTTGCGGGGCCTGGGTCAATTTGTCATGCGGACTCTCAATGCCTGGTTTTCGGCGGTCGGTGTCATAACCCTCATATTTATGGCAATCACCCGCTATGGTAAAGAAGAAGACGTAAAGGTCGATATGGAATGGTCTCCGGATGAGCTCAAGGACATAGAGCTTGATGAAGAGCAAGAGTCCCGGGTGGAGGCCGGCTTTACCATTGGCTTTTTGTCGGTTCTGTTGGTGTTGGTGAATTTCTATCCGCACCTGTTCATTACCGCCGAAGAGTATTTCCTGCGAACCGGTCTTTCCCTTGGTCATCGGGTAGTACTTGAATATCTCAGGATTTACATGCATGCCATAAGTATTGCCTGGATAGTGGAGATCGCCGGACATATCACCCAGATTGCCCAGGGCAGTAAAACCGGAACCGCCAGGGTTTTGGAACTTGCCGGAAGCATAGGCTCCAGCTTCATTCTACTGGCACTGGTCATGGACTTCCGGATTTATAGTGAATATACAAGTCTTCTCGGCTTCCGGGCTATATTTCTCGTTGCACTGGTGATCACCCTGGCTGAAACTGTCTGGATGATCTTTAAACACGTCATCCGTTCCCTTAGCCGGTAGCACCATTTTTCATTTTTTTCTATCCATTTCGTCCCAGTTTCCAGACTAGGGGGTCGGAGCAAATCTTTCCCATTCTTGGATAAGACAACGGTAATAACCGGAATTTTGGAATTTCCCTATGTAATCTATGCTACACAGGGATGATAAAATTGCTCTATTAAGGATTTAGCCCCTGGCATATACATGCCATGACACGATTCATTACGATTGAAATACCCGGAGATGCCTATCCCATATCACCACTGGGAAGAAGAGCCAGGGGGTGCGCAAAAAATGACGAGGGGGTCATTATCCGTGCAGGTTTGCATTTGATACCATGTTAATGAAAAGAGGAATCCGGCAAGTCTTTTTTCACATTGGTTGATCAGTAGCCGTGATAGAATAGAACCGGGAATCCAGAGAAATGATGGGAGGAGAGAATGAAAAGAAAAAAGATACCTCCTGGATCTAAAATTAAGGTACTTCTTACCCAGCGAGAAAGGGATTTGATACAGGAAAACACGTTGTACGATCCAAACTTTGCCCGGCTAGCGCCACTGGAGGGAAAGAAAATCCGGGTCGATATGTCGCTGGATGATATTGAAGACCTCCAAGGTTTTATAGCAGCGGAAGCAAATCACACAAACGATAAAAAAATTCAGCAAAAACTGGATGCCCTGTTTGTTAAACTCCAGGTCTTTCTGGACACCTATGATGACGAGGGTGAGGAGGAATAGTGACAACAATCAATTACACCCTCAGTCATGTACTCTTTACAGGAGGTTGAGGAAGAAATGAAGGCTTACCAGATAAAGATCACCCTGCAGGATACCGAACCGTTGGTCTGGAGGAGGTTCGTCGTTCCTGCCCAGGTCACCTTCAAGCGCCTGCACGATACCATTCAATACGCGATGAATTGGTTGAACTACCATCTTTACGACTTCAGGTTCCCCGGGGAAAAGCTACGGGTGACCAACGATGAGGAATCGTATCATGAGTATTGGTATCATTATGAAGAACACGTAAAAAAGGGAAAGCCCATTCCCCAGGATGACCCTTTCGATTTCGTCGGCTCCATATTGGAAACCAGAATCAAGCTGGCCGAGAATACAAAAATCGATAAATACCTTGAAAAATATGGGCAATGTGAATATGTTTATGACTTCGGGGACAACTGGCGCCTGACGGTTGAACTGGAAAAAACCCTTGATGACTATACCTTCGTATACCCACGGCTCTTGGGCGGTGAGGGAAACAGCCCGCCTGAGGATGTGGGCGGCATCTATGGTTTTGAAGAATTTAAGAAGGCTTGGTACGACCCTCATCACCCGGAACATGAGGATATGCGCATATGGGGGGAGGGCCAGGAATACTCAGAATTTGATAAAGAATCCATCAATAATTCTTTTCAGAGGTACCTGAAACTGAAACGTCCGAAGTAAAAAACCCTTATTTACAGGAGTATTAAGGTTCATGGAGCAAGATACGTTAATTGTGAATCCACTGCTGTCCAAAATAAACCATAACCTGATACACTCTTCACTCAACTACGCCCTTTTGGACGGGTTCTATCCCTGATTTGAAAACCAGGTTCATTAATTACGCGTACTCATTTTCATATTTCTTCTCCTATTAATGCTTACCAAATCTGCATCAACAAGGCGTTCTGGCTAGTTTCCACAAAGGCCTTAGGGTTAAAGGATATCAGGGATCACATTTTGTTGCGCCACGAAGGCGAAGGAGTTGAATGAACATTCTTAAGCCATGCTCTACCGATGATGAGGGCCAAGGAAAGTATGAAGTATGATTTCTGAAGTATGAATGTAAAGGAGGAAAACGGGGAAGGGGCCAGGGAAAGTGTGAATGCTGAAGTATGAATGTAAAGGCTGGGGAAGGTGGAGTGGGGAAGTGGGGAATTGGAGAAGGGGAAAGTCTTTTCAAATCTACATTCAGCAATCCGGCTTCAGCATAATACTTCAACTCTCCTTCAGCAAACTGTGTGCTTCTTTATCCACCTGGAGCAAAAATGGATATTTTTCTTTCCGCAGGCGATCGATTTCTTCTTGTGTATACACGATAATGTTGATATCAAAAGGAATATGGCTGAAGCGGCGGATATATTGGTCCGGACGCAAAAGAAAGGGGATATCCGTGTGTTCGCAGATGATGAGGATATCGACATCACTGTCAGGAGTATAGTCCCCGCGGGCAAAAGAGCCAAAAAGGGAGACATCTTTTACTTCCCTATACTGATTCTTCAAATGTATACTGATATGGCGCAGTGTGTTGATGAGGGCCTCATAATCAACCGAGGTGATTGCTACAGAATTCAAGAATCGCTCGTAGAGCACCTAAAGCCTCCTCCGCTATCTTTTGGTCAAAGAAATCAAATGGGCTTCCTTCGGGAAACCCGTTTGGATACCTGCTTTCCTGGTAATAGCGATCCAAAACCCGGGCTTGATGAAGGAGATTTTCGGTAACCGGAATAATGGCCGATACACCTTCCAGCAGGCGCAGAAGTGAATGGCCCCTCACGGATTGATTGTTATGGTAATAGAGGGCTTTCAGTGCTTTTTCTGCTGCCTGCTGCGCGGTAAAGCAGCACCACTCATAATAACCGTGTTCAAAATCGAGCCGGGCTTTATCAGAGTCCCGTTGTGCCTGTCTCCACCAATCTTTGGACCTGTTAGCCATGGATGTACCTCGACTCACCTGGAATCTTTCACGTTTTTATTCCATAGTATAGCATTTATTGTGAAGAAACAGCGATGGGTGATGCATGTGGTAATTATTGGTTTTATCGGAGAAATGTGAACTCATCGTGGGGTTAAAAGTGTTCAGATCTAGAAATATAAGGATATCGGCAAATACACACACAATGACTCTACCATTACGTAATGAGTACACTGGAGCTAACGAGTAATTTCCCCTATCTATTCGTACATTGAACTGCTTTCCTACTGGCTTACCGCTTATTGCCCTTCGGTTCAATCCCCGGCGTAAATGCCAGGTATGCCCCATTTACCAATAGAGCCTCCCCGCTTGCGGGAGAAGATTCCGAGAGAAGATAATGTCGTCCACAGTCTTGGAAACCAGCTAAGGTGTCAATGTTTCAGGTAAGATAAGCGGGATCCTCACCTGGCAGGCAGAATACCGCCCCAACGCATAGCCGGTAAGCGGTGCGAGCTTCCCGTGAGAGGTGCGCAAGGCTCGGGCCAGTTTTTTCTGTTTTATTCTTTCTCAACAATGCGCGCTTTGAGCCAATAATTAATTCCTGACCACCTGAAGTAGCCAAGGGAGTATATAAGGCGCTTTCCAGAGCTCCAAGACTATGCCTCAAGGAGATACCACGGTATCAACGTTACGCGGAAGGGCCCAGCCTTTAGGAGATATTTCAGGACGCACATGTCACACGAAAGCAAGCGAGGAATATTAAGGTGTATGATGCTTACCTGAGATACGGGTACAGCTTGAAAGAAATTGCCGATTCCCTCGATATTTGCTATCGAAGTAATCGCTATGGTTTTTCGGTGAACTTCTAATAAATAAACTCGCTGTCAGCGGAACATAAGCAAGAAAAACATCCATAATTGATGATTCAAGAGGAATATCTCCATCTCTATATTTTGAAGGAGGAGGTTTATTGAATGCCAGCAACCACATTGGAGCGATTTACTCGGAATGCCAGTTTTGAACCTGTCGATGAAGTGGTGACCTTTGATTTTATTGATAATAATAAGTTATTGCATACCTTTGGCGGCCATGACAGTAACCTCATCGTGCGGAATGCCCGGTTATTCAAAACAATCGGTCTCGATTCGACCCGGTATATCCACAACCCGGGGAAACACTGGTTATGGGGAACACTCGATT
>SKVJ01000051.1 GCA_007129495.1 Dehalococcoidia bacterium
ACTATATACCTTGCGGAGCATCGGAATTGTAAACGGAGGGCAGAAGTGGACAGATATACCTGCATTCCCCGCTGCTTACTGCCTGTCCGAAGATCATACCCAGCACGAAGAATGCGACCATACCGCCTATAACCAACAATCTCTTCCTCATAATTGGACTATCCCTGGCGATGCCTCTGCTACATACTTCCCCACGCATGGTCCGTGCGGCACCCTCTTGAGCTTGCACCAGGCACTGACTCAAACGTCGTACCGGCATACAGCGGCACTATCAGTTGATACAAGTATAGAAATGCCTGCCAGCACGGTCAAATTGAACCCGAATCTGCAACGGGAAGAGCGTCAGTGCGTTACGGTGCGTCTCAGATCGGCTATAACGACGCACCAACTGTCGTGACTTGAACGTTGCGATACCGACGCTTCCATGGGACTGGAGGGATCAATCCCACGTGTCATCCCTCGACCAACTGACGCGCGCGTATCAGGATAAGCCGTGATCCGAGCGACAATCTGCAAATGCACCTGGCAGAGTCTCATTGCCGAAGCTGCATGCACCAGCCCGGAAGGTCTCGGCACATGCGTCAACCACCGACGCATCGAACAACTTTCCCCTGTGCTGCATTACGTGATCAATGGCCGCTTCAATGCCGTAAGCTTGTCTATACGGGCGGTCCGATGCGATAGCTTCGACTACATCGACGACTGCGAGGATTCTTGCCTCAAGGATTATGTCGCCATCCTTCAATCCTTGAGGATAACCTGAACCATTGAGACGCTCATGATGCTGGTGGACCGCATCCGCGATCGGCCAGGGAAACTCGATGCCTCTCAAAACGTCATAGCCGGTCGTCGGGTGCATCCGGACTATTTCAAGCTCTGCAGCGCACAGTTCGCGGGTGGTTGTAAGTATTTCAGATGGGATACGCACCTTGCCTATGTCATGTATAAGTCCCGCAAGACGCAGCCCTTCGACCATCTCCGCCGATAGTCCAAGCCGCTGTCCGATGATACTTGCGACAGCCGCCACCCGGCGCTGATGACCCGCCGTGTACGGATCACGCATCTCAAGCAATGTCGCGAGGGCCTGCACGGTCTGACTCAGCGCGCCGATCATCCTGGCAGTATGGCTATGCCTTTCTGCTTCAAATCGTCGGCGTTCCGTAATGTTGCGGGCGACTGCCATGATCTCCGTTGGTCTTCCCTGCGCATTACGAAGAGCGCTGTAACAGATTTCGAACGGCACTATGTGGCCGTTCTTGTGAACGAGGTCCAGCTCAAAGATTCTGCTGCGATCCAGATCGGAAGCAGGCATCCGATCTCTGGCCAGTTCCTCGGCCAGGATCTTCATTGCCAGGCAGTACGAGTCTGGCGAAAACATGTCTTCCATCCTGACACTCATCGCCTCATCCTGAGAATAGCCAAGGTGATATCGCACTGAGCTGCTTATGTAGGTAGGGACCATATCCATGTTGACAGTCCAGACCATGTCGCCGGTCTTCTCGATGAGAAGACGCATGCGGCTCTCAACCAGGTCGCAGCAGCACGTGTCACTGACACCGTGCACAGCGGCGGGTGGTATGGCGGCCGATTGCCTGTCCTCGTGTATGCTCCGGTCCGGATCTACCATAAGCTTCTTATCGTATATATTATATGTTCGAGTGCTGAGAAGTTTCGACCGGCATCCCACGCAGTCACGGGACCATGGGAGATGCCCGCAAAGCGCTCTGAAGCTACCGTGTTCCGGTTCGTGTGTCAATAGACGAAGGTCCTGTTACCAATGAATATCCATCTGCACCCGTAGCCACTGTTAGATTGACAGGGATTTCAGTACAGGCCACTCAAACCAGACACACCGATGCATTCCGCGATACCGGCAAATCGTCTGCCGGGTCGTAGCAAGTATTCGGACCCCATGGCGGTACCGCGGGAGTCCGGTGGCGGCGCTCGAATATCCTTACGAGGGGTTATACCGGGCGGAGAGAAGGAGACAGGGATTACGAGCAAGCGCCTTGAGGCCGGTTGAGGCTTGCAGGACTACTGGCACCGAAAGGGGGCGTAAGCGCGGCCCCCTGTTCAGCGCAGTATTAGAAGTCTCACTACGGTCTCAGTCTATCGCATACACGATATTCACTGATGCAGTGACCGTGATTTCGCCGGGCTCGATCGGGGTTGGAGGCGCTGTTGGAGCATCGGGGCTTACCCTTTCCACGCCACGAAACAGGATGGGCGTCGACGACGTCTCAGAGATGTGTATAGGATCCCCAAGCTGAACACCGGTGAGTTGTGCAAGCTGCTCGGCCTTTGATCTCGCATCGTCTACGGCGTTACTACGGGCCACTTCGAGATGAACCGACGGATCGTCCAATAAGAAGGAAATGCCGCGCACACGTATGTGGCCGCCGCCTGCCACAGCTACCGCGTCTAGTATGGTACCTGCGTCATCCACCTCCCGAATCATGACCCGCACGTTGTTGGAGACCTGGTATCCCGTGACTCTATCTCTCGGGCCCGTAGGATCGCGTTGGGTCAGCTGCCGAATGGTGAAACCTGTAGTCTGAATGTCCGTCTCCGCCACATTGTAATCCAGCAGTACCGATATCACGTCATCCATCGCACGACTGGCCAATTCCTGCGCCTCGGCAACAGTGGCAGCCTCTGCCTGGACGCCCAGATTCACAGCCGCGACGTCAGGCACTACCATCACCTCTCCAGTCCCATCAACCGAAATCCCTTCTTCCTGAATTGCGACCTTTACCTCAACGCTGTCGCCAATCGCGGCGCCATGCAACGGGGCACAGCCTGAAAGTATGAACACCGACACCAGCAAGCCAGATGCCAGTGCCAGTGTTGGAACCCTTCTCTTCGTCTTCATCACCTACTCTCCTTGTTCATATGGTTGCAACCCTCGAACGACTCCCACTCTACCGGAGGCCACCGTACGCTGACACCTCATGATTGCGTGAGGCAATAGGAAGCTGACTCGCGCACGCGCGATAGCAAGAAGCTACCGGCATTGCGTGTCAGTGCGATTTCAGGATGATTGTACATCGCTTACAATGAAGTCCCCTGTCATGGTCGCTGGATGCGGATCGCATCGGAAGAAATACGTACCCGGCGTCTCTGGAGCTATGAACTCGTAGCTTATCGTCCCAGGACCGGTGATCAGTTCTCCGACGAATATGGCCGATGTCGCCGCGGAAGACTCATATAGTGCGAAATTGTGCGCGATGGCATCCCTGTTGTTGAACTCGATCGTTACGGCCGCACCTGCCGGTACCGTAATCGATTCAGTATCGAAGGCTGTATTTTGGGCTTCCAGTTGTATAGTTACTGTCTCAGCCGGTTCCGGGGATATCTCGATAGAGACCATAGCGACTACGGGCGGATCAAGCGGCGTATGGTCGTTGTTGACGAGCTGGACAGCAAGCGTATGACTGCCAGGGGGTACGTCTTCCCATGTGTAGGACAAATCAGTCGTAACCGCATAGGTGCCGGGTTCGGTGACTGCTGGTTCTCCAGACGTGGTTGGAGCCTCGGCGTTCAGGTAGTAGTGAATGTGGCCTTCTCCAGGGACGTTCTCCTCGCCCATCGCAGCTACAACAACAAAATCTGTAACCTCGATAGTTACCGTCACAGGGCCCTCAACCAGGGTGGCACCGTCATCGGGTGACACAATCTCCAAGCTTGGCGCTGGTATGGGTGGTGGTGTCGGTGTGGGTGTTGGTGTTGGTGTTGGTGCTGGCGGAGGTTCAGGTGCGCAACCGGCCACGACCGGCACTATGGCGAGCAACAGAACCGCAGGAATCCTTCTCAATACGATCATCATCCTCCTCCTCATAACCACATATGATTTATGCAATCGCACGCTTTGGTGCACGTATTCAGGTTCACCGGAGCACTCGCTGTGGTAACCACACCCGCCACCAGTCTTCTGAACCCGACGGTCGAACCTGCCGGAAGTGGCGCTAAGTCCTGACCCATTCAATAGTCAGACAGATCGGATGAAATAGTGTTCCCCGTCTGATTTCCTTACAGACTGTACTCCCCTTTTTGAGCTGCACCGGGCAGCCGCAGAATTATCGACAGAACACCGAACGGCGCGCATCAGTCACTCTTATAAATATCGTTGCCGAAACGAACTATTTCTTGTCGCTGCCAGCCTGGAGATAACGAATACAATTGCATCGGTTAGCCGGTGGCCGGTGACAGTCAGCCGCGATTACATCAATAGGACAACCCATAAGCCGGAAAGTATCTGTGGCAAAACTGCAGCACGAAGAGAGCTGCAACTCAAGAGGTGTCCTGGTGACGGGTGCACCAGGATCGCCGACCTCGCAGTTGCTTTAACTGCGCTAACTTGTCAAATCACCGGGTTGGGAATTTCTCTTGTCACGCAATTGGTGAACCAGTTCAACCATAATGGCCACGGCAGCGCAGGCAACCACGATGAACAGGTTATACAGGCCCGCCTGCATTGTTGGCTGCAATGGATCCATGCGTGTTGAGATAACGCAATCGGCGATCCAACCTGCAGACGCACCAGCAAGGAATATCAGGCCTAAACGAAAGAGCTGGATCACCACGGGAACCCCACCCAAAAGACTCACAACTCCAACGTAGGACTGCCAGAGTCTCGCGTCCGGATAGGAGCCATAGGTCAGATAGAATCCAACCACGAATATGACGACAAAAACAAGCACTCCGGCAATAGCAGTCAATACGGATCTGCTGGTGACGTTCACAATTACCATTCTGTGCTACCGGGTCACGTCCTCGCGGAGTTTACCCACGGGTGCCAAATGGAAGTAAGACACCGGTCTATGGCATCACCAGGCGCGGCAGTTATCAGGTCTCCGTGGTGGATCATCTAATGTCAATCCGTCAGTCACAGGCTTCAAGTACTTCGGTCGTTGATCTACGCTCATCCACTCGCACTGCGAATCACTTCTTCCTAACATTTCCAAAATGCATGAACCATGTCGGTGCGGTAACATTTTGTATAAGCGAGTGCGGAGTATTGACACTCCCAAAATCACTGCGGCAGAATATGGCTGTGAACAGTGTGCGCAGGGCGCCGAATGACCCAGGTAAGGGAACCGTGCTGGTTGGTCATCCTCAATCGAGGGTTGCCAAAGGCCTTGCCCGAATAGTTGTCGATTCCGGATATCAGGTGTCGCGTCGCGTATCCACCACCAATGAGCTGTTTGATGCCGTCGCAGCCGACGACCCGGATATCATTCTATTGGACGCCTCTCTGGGAGGGACCGGTTATTCCACTGTCCGTA
>SKVJ01000050.1 GCA_007129495.1 Dehalococcoidia bacterium
AACAACTCTAACAGTCATATCTCTCCTTATTTCATGGCTGCTGGTGGGAATTGGGGTTTGCCCCGGATGCGTAGCCCGACAGTTCTACCGTATCGCATAACCATGCAGTTTTCAAGCCCCCCGTTCCTACGGAGTGGGGCATTTGTCATCGCGGCCAACGCGTGTCGGTCTTTCGAAGGACTCCTTCAAGGCCGGCTCTGTCCTCCAGGCTGTTGTACGAAACGGGGGAGCCGATGGGCGGCGGTTCAACCACGAGCGGTGAAAGCCGTGGACCGGCGCATTCTCCCCTACTCCCGGCATCCCCTCTGCCTGATGGCTTCGTACATGGCCAGTGCCGCGGCGATGGAAGCGTTGAGGGAGTTGACACGGCCGCGCATCGGTATCGAGGCGAGGATATCGCAACTTCGCCGAACCAGACTGGCAATGCCCTTGCCTTCTCCGCCGATCACGATCGCGGTTGGACCAGTGAAGTCGACCTCTGTATACGGCACCTCACCCGCAGGATCGATTCCGACGGTCAGCACTCGGCGTTCCTGCAGTGTTTCTATTGTCTGCGCGATATTAGTCACGCGTGCTACCGGGACATACTCGACTGCTCCTGCCGATGCCCGTGCAACAGCCGCGGTAAGCCCGACGGCCCGCCTTGCGCGGATAACAACGCCATGTGTTCCGCTTCCATCGGCGCAACGAAGGATCGCACCGAGGTTGTGTGGGTCTTCGATGCCGTCCAGTATGCAGTACAAGGCCGGTTCGTTTCTGCTCGTGGAAATGGCGAAGAGATCGTCAAGAGAAACGTAATCTTTGACCGCTGCGTAGGCCAGGGCTCCCTGATGTGCGTCCGAAGGACTGGCGTCATCAAGGGCTTGCCGCGGCACGTACTCCAGTGGAATCCGTCGGTCATGCGACATCCGCAGAATCTCAGCGACCGCGCTGTGACGGCCGATGTTCTGTGCCAGGAGGATTCTGTTTATAGGTCGGCCCGATTTCAACGCTTCGATGATTGGGCGTCTGCCTGCAATGATTTCGGACATTGTCGCCTCCCGGGCCCCGGGCTTCCGTCACCCGCGTTATCTGTTCGCATCGTGCAGCACGCGTACGGCGTGAGACGGCTGTCAGCAGGAACTGGCGGTACCTGCCAAATGGCTGCGAGTTGCGGAAACACTGTCATTATGCACCTTTCTTCTTTGACGCAGAAACCGAATCAAGCTAGGCTACTTCGAGTCGATACCGATATGCAACAGCGGTGGTGACGTACAATCAAACACCGGCCTATGTGCTACGGTCAAGCGGTTATCATGGGCGGCTGAACTATTGGGTTCGCTCATAATCCCAGAATGGCGGGAAAGAGGAGACCGGGCGAAGCCGTGCCATCCTACGGAAGAGGAGTTGTGACATTCAAGTACTGACGAAGGTCGCATTCGAGCAGTTGATTGTCCGGAGATGGTGATGATGAGCGGTAGACGGGCAACATTGAAAAACGCAGCAGCTGTTGCGACGCTGACACTGATAGTGGCATTGGCGGTAACTGTTCTGGTAAGGGTCACTTCTTCCCCGCCAGACACACAGCCGGCAGAACCCACTGTCCTCATCTCGAGGACAGCGGTTTTGGCAGAGAACCTCGAAATCCCGTGGGCGCTTGACTTCCTGCCTGGAGGCGACATAATTCTCACCGAACGGCCCGGGAGAATACGCCTGTTCATCCCGGGTCGCGGTCTCGCGGACGAGCCTCTATTGACGCTCCCTCACGTAGAGCATCGGGGCGAGGGAGGACTTCTTGGTCTTGCACTCCATCCCTCGTATCCCGACAGTCCTTATCTGTACGTTTACTACACCTATCGCGATAATAATGCTCTTGCGAACCGGGTGGTACGGTTCACTCTGCAGGACCGTCAATTGACCGATGAAGAGGTACTGCTTGACGGGATCCCAGGCGCGAATGTACACAATGGGGGGCGGATCAAGTTCGGCCCCGACGGGAAACTTTTCATAACGACCGGCGATGCCCGCAACCCTGAACTTTCTCAATCTCCTGACTCTCTTGGCGGAAAGATCCTGCGAATCACCGCAGAGGGTGGTATCCCTGACGATAATCCCTTCGCAGGGTCGCCGGTTTATTCGCTGGGTCATCGTAATCCTCAGGGATTGGCGTGGGATGATGCGGGTCGACTCTGGTCTACCGAGCATGGTGCCGCAGCCAGGGATGAACTGAACCTGATCGAACCGGGCCTCAATTACGGATGGCCCGTCATAGAAGGTGATCAGACGATGCGCGGGATGGAAACCCCCGTCGTTCAAAGCGGCAGAGAAACGTGGGCGCCGTCGGGTTTGGCTCATGTTGATGGCGAGTTCTTCTTTGTCGGACTGCGTGGCCAGAGCCTGTACCAGGTGGTTCCCGATGAGGATTTCGGCGTGATCAGGCATCTTCAGGGTGAATTCGGTCGCCTGCGGGAAGCGGTGGTAGGGCCGGACGGGAATCTCTACCTCCTGACCAGTAACCGGGATGGGAGGGGCAGGCCGGTGGACGGGGATGATCGACTGATCCGTGTCGAACTGGAACGACGTTAGTATCCGTGCCGCACTGGTTGTTCCCGCGTGGTTGTGAGGCGTGCTGATCTGAATGGAAAGCAATCAGTGGGTGGCAGAAGTAGCATGGTGAAACACAGTATTCAGCTATACGTCTGAAAGATAGCATTCGCAATCCGTACGGTCGGATGTACGTAGCTTGGTGCGACGTTTTCAGGAATAGGTCAGTAATGACGGGTGAGGTAAGTCCACCTGGGACAAAGAGGAGATTCCCGGGGAAATCAGCTTGAGCCATCGAAGCGCTGTGAAGCCGACCTGGATCAGCCAAGTGAGACCACGGTTTGCCACGATGAATGAAAGAGACCTGAAGCGCAGCACGTCAGTTACCTCGGAGTTTCGCGCGTGAAATTCTCCACATCGTTTGTGTACACTACTACCGGCCGCCGTTTGCGGACGCGCATGTGGTCACTGCGGGCCGCTTGGAACCCGAATTCGGCGTCCTGAACCTTCTTGCGGGTTGGATCAGTACAATCAGGTCCACGATGAAGTCGATCCATCACATGGAATTGTGCAGGGACAAATCAACTGATGCCGGGTCTGGCGAGTAGTCCGTCAGTACTGCGATGGACATCGATCTATTCAGTAACTACCTGCTGATAACTGTCTTTACATTGTTCTCGATCATGCGGATCGAGCACTATCGTCGAGCGCGCAAGGCTGGCTACCGAACGGTTGTGTCCGAGAGCCGGAAGTATTCGATCTGGTTGAGCGTCTTCATTTGCTATGAGGTGTTCACCCTGTTCGCGCACATCCGAATACGTTCGCTTGATTGGGCACCGAGACTTCTGAGCTGGGCGGCGCTGGATCTTCCGCCGGCTCTGCGACTTCTGGGAGCCTTGCTGGCACTCGCGGCGCTGGCACTCTTCCTTTGGATACACCGCACACTGGGCAGCAACCTTTCCGCCACGTTGAAGATAAAGGAGAATCACACCCTGGTGACTAACGGGCCGTATGCACTGGTGCGTCACCCCATGTACACGGCGTTCTTCCTGCTGCACATAGCGGTGTTCTTCCTGACAGCGAACTGGTTTATCGGGATTACGTGGCTTGTCGGTCTGAGCCTGATCATTGTCCTCCGGGTGATAAGAGAGGAGGCGATGCTCATCGACCGGTTTGGCGATAAGTACCGTTTCTACATGGATCGTACGGGCCGATTCCTTCCGCCTACGAGAGTCGCCAGGTCCTCCACCAAGTGCTGACCGTAGCACTTGACACCTGCAGCTGCACCATCTACACTCATTGGCAGATATTGGTATAGAGATATGAGTACGAATCGTCTTCCGGGCATTTTCTCGTTTGCGTACTGGTTTGCGTTTACCGTCCCCACGCCCGGGAGCGGTCGCCAGATGTTGAAGTAACGAAGAAGTCGCAAGAGCAACAGACAGAGGACCCTCCCCGGAGGGTCCTCTTCTCTTTTTCTAGTGAATCCGTGGCGTAGGATATGAATGAATCAGGAGGAGCGCAATGATAATCATGAAGACCGATGCATCCGAGACGGACATAACGCGAGTCGTCGCCGTTGTGGAGGAGTGCGGACTGCGTGCAGCCGTAATCCGGGGCGAATACCAGACAGTGATTGGCCCTGTTGGCGACGAGCGTCTGCTGGACTTCGATCGGCTGGCCACAATGCCGGGAGTGAAGGAAGCCGCCCGCGTTGAGGCGCCTTACAAGCTCATCAGCCGGGAGTATGCCCGCTTTTTCGGCGAACCCGGAGCACACCGAACCGTGGCGATTCGAAACGTACATATCGGAAACGGTGAACCGGTGATAATCGCAGGTCCCTGCGCGGTGGAAAGCCGCGAGCAGATTATGCGCATCGCTGAGGGCGTCAAGCGGGCAGGGGGTCACATCCTGCGGGGCGGCGTTTTTAAACCCAGGAGCTCGGTACATGCGTTTCAGGGGCGTGGTGCACAGGGACCCGCGGGCGCCGAGGAAGCACTGAGTTGGCTCAAAGAAGCTGGCGATGCCTTCGATATGCCCACTGTCACCGAGGTCAGGGGCGAATCGATGGTAGAACTGGTAGCGCGGTATGTGGACCTCATGCATATCGGTGCCAGGAATATGTACGATCAGGATCTTCTTGCCGATGTAGCAAGGCAGGGGAAGCCGGTACTTCTGAAACGACATTTCGGTGCAAGTATCGAGGAGTTGCTGTCCTTCAGTGAGTACATCGCAGCCGAGGGCAACAAAGACCTGATTCTTTGCGAGCGTGGCATCGTCCCCGTGGGCAAGGGGAAGAGCTATACACGCTACACACTTGATCTTGCTGCGATTCCGGTTATTCACGAAGAAACGTATCTTCCGGTGCTTGTTGACCCGAGTCATGGGACAGGGCGTCAGGATCTGGTCTTCGATATGAGTTGTGCAGCCACCGCTGCAGGCGCCGATGGACTGATGATTGAGGCGCACTACAATCCGGCGGAGGCACTCGTCGATGGCCCACAGATGGTGACACCCGATGAGCTGAAGGAGATCGTCGATGCATGCCGGGCGATCTATCAGTTAAGAACAAACGTTGCACGAACACGCCGGCAATGAGGAGGACGCATACATGATAACCTGTGGTGGGCTGGCTGCCACAGGTCATGATACCGGATTCTCCGCATGTGGTTGGTAGCTCGAAGTCTGCAACATTTGCGGGGCAAGGCCGGTGTGTGCGTTGCCGCCGCACGCCCGACAGCATTCAATGTGCAACCGCAACATCAGTCACAGAGGACGGCCTGGTGGATGACGACATAATAATCGCATGTCTCGGGCCACAGGACGTGCGCGGCTTCGCCGAGATCATGGTCCTTGCTTTTGGCACCGAGGGAACAAATCAGTATGTGTTCGATTTCGCTCGGGGAGATGCTTGGGCGGCGCGTATTCGAGCTGCAGTCATTGAGGTACAGTCATATTATGATAGCGGTGCCCGCATCCTGGTGGCGTGGAAGGGTTCGGAACTGGTGGGCGGGGCAATTCTCTCTAGAAGCCACAACAGGTCACTTGTGAAGCGTTTCCCCGCAATCCTGCGGTGGGTTGTGGCAAGTCTGCCAATGGCGACAGCCGTACGTTGGGGCAGGGCGTTCAGGCTTGCAAGAGCCTTGAAGGTATCCAAGCATCCTGAGCCGCCGTATTACACCTTGGCTGCCCTGGCGGTGCATCCTGCGCATCAGGGAGGAGGGATCGGCCGTCTCCTTCTTGAGGAGATTCACCGTGTCAGTGATCAGGCCGTCGATAGCACGGGGGTCTATCTGTACACTGCAGACCAGACCAGCAAGGAGATGTACGAGAGGGCAGGTTATCGGACGCTTGAAGAGCGACGCTGTGACCATCTGACTGTGTACCATATGTTTCGCCGCAACACAGTGCATCGCGGTACTGACTGAATCCGGAGTGTCAATTCCGGAGCGCCCCACGATTCTGTGTACGCCATCAGGTGGCCGCACGCAGTCTGTCTCCTGATTCCTGACCGGTGTGCAGTGTATTGGATGTGATACTCCGGAGCCTGTTACGTAGATTGAAGGGTGATGAGAAAATTCGCCCGGTATCTCAATTGATACCAGCAAATCTACGTACAGGAGGTTCGAAAATGCGAAAGCTATGGCTGACGCTACTGACAGTCCCCCTTATCGTCGTTGCAGCCGGTTGCGCGCCTGCGGCTTCGGCTGACGTTCTGCAATCTTCGGAACCCAGACAGACTCCCGTTGAGTCGGCCCCGGACAATCGAAATACACTCGTTGAGGGCAACAACGCGTTTGCGTTCGATCTGTACAGGCAGGTCGGTGAAGGGAGCGAGAACCTGTTCTTCTCACCGTACAGTATCTCACTGGCGCTTGCCATGGCTTATGCCGGAGCGGCGGGTGACACAGAGAGCCAGATGGCTGAGGCCCTGCGATTCTATCTATCGCAGGAAGATATGCATGAGGCCTTCAACGATCTGGACCAGGAACTGGCGAAACGAGGTGAACACGCGCAGGGGAAGGACAACGAGGCGTTCCGGCTGAACATAGTGAATGCTATCTGGGGTCAGAAGAATTACCCTTTCAGTGAGGCGTATCTGGATGTTCTGGCTCGGAATTATGGAGCAGGACTGAGGGTGCTTGACTTTCAGGCGGAACCTGAACCATCTCGAAAGATCATCAACCGGTGGGTTGAGCAGCAGACAGAGGACCGCATAAGAGACCTGATCCCGCAGGGTGCTATCGACCAGTTGACGCGCCTGGTGCTCACCAATGCGGTCTACTTTAACGCCGCATGGGACTCCCAGTTCGAGAGGAAAGCTACTTCCCCGGGACCGTTCTACCTTCTCAGTGGTCAGGACGTGGAAGTTCCGATGATGAGGCAGACGGGCTCGTTCGGACACTACCGGGGCAGCAACTACGATGCCGTCGAACTTCCATACGATGGCCGTGAGATGTCCATGGTGATTCTCGTGCCTGATCAGGGAGAGTTCGAGACTTTCGAGGCCGGTCTGGAGAATGGCGTGGTACGCCACGCCATAGACAACCTGCAGCGAACCCAGGTGAGATTCAGCATGCCGCGTTTCAGCCTGGAGTCGACGATCGACCTCAAGGACGCGCTGTCCGCACTTGGCATGCGGCAGGCATTCGATCCCGGTGCTGCAGACTTCTCCGGTATGGACGGTACGACGGAACTCTATATCTCCGACGTTCTCCACAAGGCGTTCGTTGAGGTCGATGAGGATGGCACAGAAGCGGCGGCTGCGACGGCGGTTGTTGTCGGCACCACGTCGATGCCGGCGGATCCAATCCGGGTGTCCATCGACCGCCCCTTCATCTTCCTCATTCAGGATATCGAGACCAATTCCATCCTCTTCCTGGGCCGGGTAATGAATCCGTCCTGAGACTGGATGGTCTGACAGGTTAATTGAGGAGACATTCGCTGAGGTGGGGCTGTCAGGTTCACTACCAACATCGGTCCGGCGGCCCTTCCTCAGCGATTGACCAGCAGTTCTGAGAACCGGTCGCCTGACGGACTTCAGGCGACTTTGCTATCCCAAGCCAACGAGGCCGCGTTAAAACGCGAACGCAGCTTCAACCTGAATAGAACCGCGTTGGTCAGCAGGATGTTCCAGCTATTGAAGCCGGAGACCGGAAAACTCTCCGTTTGGCGGTGGCATGACAGGCCGGCTGAATGGTGGCGCGGCTACTGTAGCGCAGCCGGGCAAAACATCACCTTAGGACAGGGTGGGACCCGGTCACTGTCCAGCGATTCGCAATCAAGTTGAGACAGATTGCTGGCCCTGTGGTATCGACCACACGCGACGGTTGGTAGTAGCTTGACAGGGTCAGAATGCGTCATTAGTATCTGCCCAGAGGAGCACGCCGAACCATAACCGGCCGCGTATGCCCTATGCATGATCCGAGGATTAGTGCGCAAGCATATCGGGGCGGTTCTGTCACAATGCATCATCCGTTCGTTATTACGGTTGATACCAATCGGCTCGGCAGACCCAATCTGGTAAGCAGGAGGTGGCACAATGCCTGACAGGAACGAACAGTATCGCAAGCAGTTGGAGCTTCCGGTCAACAGGCTGGAGGCAGTGAATTCCTCGATTTCTGGCCTGACCGATAAGCTCTTCAACCGTGTGTTCGAGGTGGTGGAGAAGCATGGGGGGGTGGATGAGATAAACAGAAAGGCAAATGAGGCCGGGCATATCGAGAACCTGCTGAGCAGGCTCGAGGCTGTAAGATCCCCCTTCGTGGAGGATCTCGCGTGGCTCACCGAGCAGCGCGACAAAGGGGCATTTATAACCATAAATGACTACCGCAAGAAAGTGCTGGGCAATCGTTTCGATACGGTACGGTTTGATGAGTCGTCTGCGGTCACACTGGAGATCAGTTCACTCCATTATTTCCCCTGGCTAATCGCAGAAGCCAAACAGGCCATCGCAAATCAGGAACTGATGCCATCGCGCTTCATCCGCGTTCGATATATGAAGGAACAGGAAGCGGACAATCATCTCGCCGCGACAACCGCCGCTATGCAGATCGTTGGGGCGTCGTGGTGTGAGACGCTCGACACCAAAGGTGTGGATGGTTCCAACGTTCACCTTGGCGGGCCGGACACCATCACCGGCTATTTCGGTGGAATCGGCCAGCCGAACGACTACCCTCTGAAGTGGATCGACGAGTACCTGTACTATCACACCAACTACGGGACCAGGGAGGTACTCAATTTCAATTTCGGTACAATTCTGCTTGCATTGCTATTGTACAAACTGGGCGTAGACATCAAGTGCAAGCTGTCGGTCTTCTCCGGACATGATAACCCGTACTTCATTCTATGGACGCTCACCATGGCCAAACTGTTCAGTCGCGACGATGGTACTACCGCACTTACAGGTCTCAACTTCTCCAACTCGGTTAATAACGAGACGATAGAGACGAGCGCCGACATTCGAAAGGCGCTTGGTTTCGAGGATTCTCTGCGCTTCGAACATCACATATTCGAGCCTTACCTCGGAATAGTGAGGCAGCCCTATGACAGACGTGCAGAGTTGCTCGACCTCGTGACCAGGGTGAAGAACGTGAGCGCGAAGCATGAAGGTGGCGAGCCTGAGGTCGATGGCAGACGTCCGCATCAATCAAACATCCTCGAATACTTCCTCAAGAAGGAAGAGGTTGAGGCGAATGATTTGTGGGACGCACTTCAGACCGGTTATCTCGACAAGCATGCGGCTGTGAATAATACCGCGAAGGCGCTCACTGAGAAGGGAATCAGTGTTGTGGCGGCACCAAGGCTGCATCTGTGATCAACATAGACTGATTGAACTGAGTTTCGGGCTGGCCACCGCAAGGGGCCGGCCCGACTTCATTCGCAACTGGTTCGGATCGAATCCCTCGCGTCGGATGTGGACCGTTTTGTGTGCTTGACTATGACGTTACGTCATGGTCGATGCTTGGGCATGAATGGTCTACACAATTGGTCAACTCGCGTCCCAAGCAGGTGTGCGTGTACGCACGCTGCGTCACTACGACGATATCGGGCTGCTGACGCCATCGCTGTACGGATCATTGGCTATCGCTAATATTAAGATGACAGGTACTTATGCTGCGGTAGATATTGTTCTTTGGTGAAAGGACTGCAGGGATGGGTGGCCAGGTGGCTGAACGGCTCGAGAACTTCTCTACCCACCGTGATGAGGCCCGCCTTGACCAGTCAGCGGTAACCCTTTTGCACGAGATCGTCATCGTCGATCAGCAACCTGTCGGCAATGGTGAGTACCTCCTGCTGCAGAAGCCCCTTCCTAGCGGGTATGATGAGGGACACGGCGGCGGCACGCCGTGCCCACCGGTTGGGTGACGTTGCCCATTCGTGCAACGACGTGACTGCGCCGGGATACTTCTCCAGGTACGCACCGACCGTGTGGTTGCAGAGCGTGTCACACGATGCCCAGTTCGTGACGTAGTTTGAGATCCAGCTTTCGAAGATGTGCAGATCGGGCGTTTGGAACTGGTCCCTCAGGTTAAACGACCAGTCACATGCGACGAACGGTTCCTCGAGGCAACCCGACTCCCAGAACATTTTGCAGAGATCGAGGATTGCGCACTTCGGATACGCACGGATCTCCTGATGGTACTTGCGTGACATCTCACGGACTGCTGCAGTCTTAGACCCGTACAGGAGCACCGGCTGCTTGAAGATTCGCTTGCCGCTTGCCTTAGGGAGGGCTCAGCACCTTCCGACAGTTCTGTGCGCAACCGACTTATGAGATCATCCACTGTCTACCTCAAGAAGACGGAATTATGGCAGCAACGGCAGCACAGATGAGTTACGAGTGAGGATGGCACGAGCAATCCATTTAGCGACATGGATGGTGACAGTTGAGGCAGCTTTGTGGCGCGTGCGTCGCGGTCTACAGCCTGCCGAGTTCCTCAAGGAGCTTAATTACGCGATAGGATTCAGCCAGGCCCGGTGTTCCTCCCATCGTAGTCGCAACCGAGATCGTCTCGAAAATCTCTTCCGTGGTGGCTCCGGCTTCGAGGGCGAACATGGTCTGCCCGATTATGCAGATCTCGCAACCGGCCCGCAGACCAACCGCGAGTGCCATGAGCCGCTTTGTCTTGGTTGGCAGGGCACCTTCCTTATAGGCTTCGCCAGTCAGCGCGTTCTTCGCTGCGATCAAATCCGGCATCAACTCTTCGCCCCGAACGCGCTGTTTGAGGTACTCGTTCCAAATGGCAAGGGGACTTTCCATAATGTGTGCCTCCCATATCGATACTCAGCAGGCTGCGGCTGGTGGCGCCGGCGTTTACAGAATACCCCGCACAGGTGCGACGATCCGTCAACTTCGTCATGCCCGCCGGGTTAAGAGCCGTATTCACCGCTCGGTCGGACTATAGCATGTGCACTGAACCTCTGCCAGACCGGGTCAGTGGACAGTCGGCACTTGACGAGGATTTGGCAGCCGGAAACAGCTTTGGTTTGGTCGCGGATCAGGGGGCTATTCAGGCTCGGCGACAGGCGTGTGATGCTAACTCATCTGCCTCCGGTCGTACCAGGACAACAAAACGACGAAACATCATCCATTCATGACATACGCTGCTCTTAATCCGGTCTCTGGCGGCCTAACGCAGAATTGTCTGACCTTCAGTGCTCGTGGTAAATTTTGCCAGGGGCTGGGTATGGGTGAATTGGAAAACCGGATTACTATCAGCGCACAGGAACTGGGGATCGATTTGGTCGGCATCACCTCCCTGCAAGCCGTTCTTGCTTCCGCAGCGAATGGATCCGCCGAAGCGGACAGAATTGAGCGGAGTCCTCACAACGAGTCTGCAGATTCTTTACTAACTAACGGGGTAGCCCGTCGTCATCCCTGGAGTTCCGTCATCGTGCTCGCTCTGGCACATCCGGAGAGACAGCCTGAACTCGACTGGTTCTCCTCAAGCGGGAACACGCCTGGAAACAGTCGACTGATCCAAATCACGAGCGCACTTGCGAAGTGCATGGAGGAGACGGAAAACATTGCCGCACAGCCGCTACACTACTACGTGAATAAGGGCGGCATCTATCTGAAGGACACTGCGGTCCGTTGTGGGTTGGGCTGCATCGGAAGGAACAATCTTCTAGTCACACCCGAATTTGGACCCCGGGTGCGCCTTCGAGCCCTGGTGGTGGAGGCTGAACTGGAAACTACACGTCCGATCGAATTCGACCCGTGCATTGGTTGTCCCGAGTTCTGCCGCCAGTCCTGTCCTCAGGAAGCCTTCGCCGGCAACCCGGTGTCCACGATTGAGACTACGGGAGCGCGATTCCCAGGACGCGACGGTTCTTATCAACGCGCTAGCTGTATGAGGCAGATGGACTTGGATTGGGCAACATCTGCCTGTCAGCCAGTCGAAGACAACCGGATGGATATGGACGAGTCATTGATTAGCACGGCTGACACCTATGTGGTGAAGCACTGTCGGCGATGCGAGCTCGCATGTCCCGTCGGTAGTGGCCGAGGCTGACATACTACACCCCGACGGTTGTGGAAACCGCCGTCTCGATTATCTCTATCAGCAGGATTCTCGTGACCGGGATGGCAAGGGCACGAGTTAACTCGATGAGGTTTTCGCACGGAATCCTGCGGGTATTCAGTGCGGAATCGGCTCAGCGCGCGGGGTAAGACTGCTCAAGGATAGTTGTTATCAAGCAAGTCAGCGATGTCCGCGGGTCGGTGGGCAAGAGCCTTGGCGCCACTCGAAATGAGCTCATCCCTGGTACGGAAGCCCCACAGGACACCGACCGGATAGAGATTGGCTGCGACAGCAGTCTCCATGTCGATGCTGGAGTCGCCCACGAGGAAACACTCCTCGGGCAGGACCCGCATTTGCTCGACGATATGCATCGCAGCCGTTGGATCCGGCTTTCTCGGAAACGCGGGTGACTCGCCGATAACATATTGGAAATGCCACTTCCCTAAGAGTCCGCCTACCATGGCCTCGGTGTAGTTCTGTGCCTTGTTTGTAAGTATCGCCATTCGTACACCACGGATAGTAAGTGAATCAAGCAGGGCAGGAATACCGGGGTAGGGGCGCGTGTTGGTCATCCATCGCTGCACATACTCCTCGTTTATCTCGCTGAGGAGGCCAGTGACCGTGGTTTCGTCACGCTTGTCCGCTGGGAGTGCCCGGATCGCCATCATCCTTCTGCCATCACCCACAAAATACTTGTACGCTTCCGGATCATGCGTTGGCAGGCCGGCATGCGCCAGTGCAGTGTTGACCGAGTCAGCGACATCCTGGAGTGTATCCAGCAACGTCCCATCGAGGTCGAAAATGACTGAACGAATTGGCACCTGCAAAATATATCATCTGAGTACACAAAGCTCGGACGCTCTGGCACACACCCAACACCGTGCTCAACGTGCAAGTTTGACGTGAACCTATCGAGATGATTTCTACACTGCAAAACCGGAAATGTCAGGCCGCACTCCTATTGTCCAGAAGCGATTGACCCATCCCCAGCCTCATCCACCAGCCCATCTTTGAGCCAGATAACCCGGTCTGCACACTTCGCATCCTCGGGCTCATGTGTCACCATCACGATGGTCTGCCCCCTGTCTCTATTGAGTTGCCTGAAGAGGCTCAGCACGACTTCAGCGGAAGCAACGTCCAGGCTAGCGGTTGGCTCATCCGCAAATAAGACCCTTGGCTCATTGATCAACGCACGCGCAACAGCGGCCCTTTGCTGTTCCCCACCGGATACCTCGCCGGGGTGATGCTTAAGCCGGTCGCCTAGACCAACTGTCTCCAGTATCGCTGTTGCCCTTTTCCTGACGTGATTGCCTCGGCCAAGGCCCAACGCTGGAACGAACACGTTCTCAAGAAGTGTCATCCCGGGTAGAAGGGAATACTCCTGGAACACGTATCCGAATTCTCCCAGCCGAAACCGAGCACGCTCGTTTTCAGTGAGCTGAAGCATATCTCGGCCTTCGACTTGAAACGTGCCCTTGGTAGGCGAATCGAGGAGACCTAGAATGTGAAGCAACGTGGACTTGCCGGAACCGCTTCTGCCCATAATTGCGACGAATTCGCCCGGGGCGACGGTTAAAGTCACGCCTCTGAGAGCGTGTGTGAGGGCCGAGCCCCGGCCATATATTTTCTGAATATTGCTGACCTCAATCATGCCACTAGTTTCCCCAGATCGCGTGAATAATCTTCTGCCTTGTGATACTGATCACAGGAATAAGCCCTGCCATTACTCCTGCAGCGATCAATCCGATGACAGCGTTTCTCACCGTAGCAGGTTCGAGGACCAGACGTACTTGCCCGATCGAGAGCTCGAGTGGGTAATGGTTGAAGTACGCCTGAATACCTAAGCCGAACGCGAGCCCGCCGAGAAAGATACCCAGAATTGCATAGAAGAGCGCCTGTGTGAGATAGGAACCAACGATTACATCCCTCTTGATCCCGATCGCCCTTAAGATTCCGATGTGCCGCCGGTTATGGATGACGTTGATGTAAATTACGATGAACATGACGATGCCGGCAACAATGAGGCCGATCCCACTGATGAGAGAAGCGACGACACCGAAGCTGGACACGATACCTCCCATAGCTCCACCATATTCACGCCAACTCCTGACTTCGCCGTCGATCCCGAGCGCCTTGATTTGTGTGATTACCGAATCTTCCGTACCCGTTTCTGTCACAGTTACCAGGATTTGGCTTGCGCGGTCGAGGTGCACTGCCCGCCCCAGAACTGATGTCATCTCGGTCTTTGTCACGAAAGCGGTCCGGTCGGCCCTGCTTACCTCCCGTGCCTGGAAAATGCCCTTCACGCGATACTCGCGCTGGACGCCATTAGGGTAGGTTACACGTACCGTGTCTCCCACGTTCGCACCCTGTAACGTTTGAAACGGCGCAGACTCCGCAATTTCGCCGCCCGCAATCTCGACACCAAGGAGGATGTGATCTCTGTCCCCTGTCTCCAGATAGCTCCCCGCGACAAGGTGCTGGTGAATGGAGGTCACCTCAATCTCACGGTCAGGCTCGATACCGACAATCGGCCAGGTTCCGCTCTTTACCACCCTCTCCGAGTGTGAATAGTTGTAACGCCATTCATATTCGATCAACGCCGAATAGTTCAAACGAGTTGCGACGCCGTGGACACCTGAGACTTGTGCTACGGCGGACTGAATCTGACTCGCGCGGCTTAGATAATACTCGTCGTTCGGAGGGTCGATGAGTATATGTCCGTACAGCGTCTCGACCTGTTGACGATTGAGAGTCTCAGTGACCCCCAACAGGATGGATGGCGTCAATAGTAAATTAGCGAAACTCAATGACATGACCAGGATGATTAGAACCAGCGCCCAGCGATTCCCCTTGAATATGGATTTGTAAGCCAGGAACATGGCCAGCTTGAGATTACTCACTTGAGACCAACCATACCCTTTTCAAACCAACCGTACATCTGAATCTGTGGCCGCGAGCATGGCCAGTAGCAAATCCGGTCGCAATCGGTTCGGGCAGAGTATGATTCGCCGTACAAGCGCTGTGCGGGCAGAGATTGGACATTTCTTTCATCCGAAGCCTGTTGATGCTGAGGACTGGCCAACCGGAAAACACTGCGGGAGCCCTGGAAGTAACCAGCCTATTGGCTGCGTTCAGTGTATCATTCAAAAACCTGTCTCTGGTGATGCCCCGTAGGCGGTGATCTTCACAATTCCGTCGGTGCGGTTCCGGCGCTGCTGATAATATACAAACTCTTGACCATAGATGCGAATCTGCGTACCGGAAGTCTGGTTGTCGTGCTACTTCCGGATCAGGGTATGAGTGGCCTCTAACCCGAAGAATTAGAGGCTAAGGCCTCCTCAGTCAGGACCAAGGGGTGTTATCGCGTGACTGCTGCACTTGACTGCTTCGCCGGAGGCGGCACCCATCAGCGTACAGGTTGCCACTGCGTTTCGGTAATCGTCAGGTCACCGTGCCGGTCGGCCTACTACTTTCGATTGTACCGATCCCCTCGTTGCTGCGATTCTGAACGCAACCGCTGAATAGCTCTTTACGGTGCCGTTCTATAACCACACGGCAGATGTGAGATGCACACTGGTATTCCATACTGTACCTATGGTCGGGTCGAGAGAATGGATTGAAGTGAGGTGGGGGCACCCCGACCTTTCAGGTGCACAGGGCGGATTGTCGTGAACATCGGGTGAGGATTGATGTTGCGTGGTTTGGGGTCAGTGGGATGCCTTGCACGGCACAGATACCGCCTTGGTGGTTAGGGGTAGGAGGCTGTTCAGGTGTGGACTGGAGCAAGAGGGGCCTCATGAATGGCCTCCTACCGGAGTTCAGCCCCGCGCCTGTCATTATGCTCGTCACGGATTAAAGGCAATTCCCTGCGTTCGTCTGACTGATCGACCGCCGCAAGTTGTTTGGCCGTTGGCCTTCAACGAACATCAGAAATCGATACTGTAAGGTTGCATCGGATGCAGTGGGTTGAATGGATGGTCAGATCATCTGACACTGCGAACGCCGACTGGACCCGCATGGTGACACAGTTCCAATGGCGAGACTCGGAGGTGTGGCGATGGACATAACGGACCTGATCGAAGTGACTGTTCTGCGCGAAATCAACCAGGCTTTGGCGGAGGCACTAGGTGTTACCATGTTGCTCACCGATATCGATGGACGGCGTATTGTGGGTCCAATCTATCCACAATGTCCTCCCGTGCAGGTGTGCTGGAGTAACTCATCGATTGACGACTGTCTGGCTCGCGAACGCGATGTGGCAGAAGCCGTTGCAGAGTCGGGAAGGCCAATGAGTGTTTTATGCGCCAGTGGTTGCCTTTCCGATGCAGGCGTCCCAGTCTACCTTGGTGAGCGCCAGGTAGCAAGCTGGCACCTCAAGTGTATCCCCTGTGGATCTGCACCGGACAGCCAGGTGAATCAAAGACCGCAGGTCTTAGCGTCGTCTGCAGTGGAGCAAAGCATGGTAGCTCTGGTGTCGCTGCTGGCTCGCCTGATAACTGACTATTCCTGTTCCAATCTTGAGTTGCTGGCACAGGTTCGCCGGAACACCATGCTTCTGCTTGACGAGGCACTGAGAGAATCTGCCTTGCAGCGCTTGATCGATGACGTTCCGGTAGGTCTTCTCGAAGTAGATCGGGAGGGAGTTGTACTCTCGTGTAACCCTCTCGCGCGTTCACTTCTCGGACTCGAAACTACATCTATTCGCGGATACAATCACGAGCCGTATGGTGGCGTGGCCTGCAGCATCGCTGACATAATGGCATCCGAATCGTATGTTGGCATCCTTCGCCGAGTCGCCGAAGGGCAAAAGGTCAACGATGTTCACTGTCGTCTACGCAGGTCGGATGGGACGTTGATAGACGTGACCATAAATGCATCTCCGCGGCTGTCGCGGGATGGGCGAGTTGAGCGAATCATCTACGCGCTGCACGAATCCGCAATGCCTGGCACCATATGCCCAACGGTCGGCCACATATCGCAGCAACGAAAAGCACGCAGCTATCACGGCGGCTATAGCTGCTTACGCAATGTATGAACAGATGAGCAGGCGAATTAACGGGACGAACGTCCGACGAACTAACTGCTGGCCGGCCGCGAGAATCCGAACATGCCGCACGTAACGCATACCGGGTGAGCATACAAACGGTATTTGGAGCCGGTTATCGCGGTTCTATCGACGTCCGACACGCCCGCCGCCACCTCGCGTGAGAGGTCTTGAGTACTCCACCGAAGCCTTGTTAAAGGCACAGACTATAACTGGCC
>SKVJ01000036.1 GCA_007129495.1 Dehalococcoidia bacterium
CAGTATCAGGGGCAGGATAATACCTCTCTGATCCTGTAGTACCGACCCGTCCGCGCGCCCTGAATGCATTAGTTACACCCGTCCTCCCTGCCTGATAGTCATGGTACCACCGTCCCAGGGCAAACCGCAACATGTGGCAAACGGCAGTCGCAGCGAAAATGGCAGGTTGGGTATAGTACTTTAGTCATGTAGTCGCATGAGAGAAAAGATAGCGGGTGCGTCTAGGTCGCCAAGTCGGAGCGAAGTTTGGCCGTGAAGATGCGTGTTTCGGTGTGCGAGCGCGACGTAGCGGTCAATGTGACAGTCAGGACTCGGCTGGCGTACTCCCACTGAGATCCGGGTGCATCATCGATCCCCTGAGCAAGGATGAGGCTGCTTGTAGTTGTAGTTCCGTCTTCCTCTTGAGTCTCGGTGTGCCTTTTCAGTGTCAGGAGACCCCCTGCCGGTTCGAGCGAGTAGATCACTTCATGGCTCACCCCACCGCTGGTGGTCCATCGTAGTTCCAGCGGAAAGGGTTGTACACCTGATGTGCCGGGGATGACCTGCTGTGCCATGAGAGCATCCCTGGTCATCCAGTGCTCGGCCTGGCGCAATTGCGAGACAGCGTACTGCTGATCGTTGGCCTGTCGGCTCGCAGTCAACAGTTGGTGGATAGCCATCACGGTGACACCTGCAATGAGACTGATAATGGCGAGTGCGATAATGAGCTCAACCAGCGTAAGGCCAGATTGGCTCTTTCCGGTACCCTCACTCGTACCCCGTCGCTTTATCGACGGAATGCTACTGGAATTATCCGCGGTCCACTTCATAGTTCTCCAGTGTCAGTACTTCTTCACCATGATGGAAGACGGTCGCAGTGATCGCACGAATACCGGGTCTTGTGGCCCAGGAGAGATTCTCATGGTCGCTGCGTCCACTGACATCGACCGAGTAGCCCTCAAATTCACTCGAAAGACTTATATAATCCTCTGGTTTGTCTGCCAACCAGGATGGCGCATTTGTTGCTGACCATCCGATTGTCGTAATGGTGTAGTCCCAATTGTCTATTGTTGAGTATTCCTGAGTCCTTACGTACTCAATCTGACTCTTCGCTAATGTCAGAGTAACCGACCTTTCGTCAGTCACGCGTGCCGCCTGCAGCGACGTGTACATCGCACCGATGAACACTGTGGCGATGAGGCCCAGGATCGCCAGGGCGATGAGCACCTCGATAAGTAACTGGCCGCGCGAATCATTCCGCACAGCCGCCGCCCTTTCCGTCCACCGCACCAAAGAAACCATTTGTACTGCTCCCTGCGTCAGAACGCCGCCCCGAAGATGCTGTACATTGCGGACATCATGGCGACGGCGATGAAGCCGACGATGCCGCCGATGATGATGGTCAGCGCTGGCGTAATCATCGCGATCATTGCCTTCGTCTTCTCGTCCGACTCGGCCTCGTAGCTCTCGGCCACGGTCGACAGCGTGTGGTCGAGATTACCGGTCTGCTCCCCCACCGCGGTCATCTGCACCATCAGCGGCAGGAACAGGTCGTTTCTCCTCATGGGGCCGGACAGTCCACCACCGGCGATCATCCCCTGCTGCAGTTCGGTGTACGCCTCCTGCATTGCCTTGTTTCCGGTCCCCTCTATAATAAGCCTCATTGCATCGGGCAGCGGCAGGCCGCTGCCGTAGAGCAGCGACAGGCTGCGGCAGCCGTTTGAAAGCTCATTCAACAGGTTGATGCGACCTATCGTGGGCATTGTGAGCATGAGCCTGCCCCACACGAGTTTCCCCGGGGGCGTGCGCGTGTAAATAAAGCCCGCAATGACGATTGAGAGGAGCCCAATCAGCACGTAATGCCCGTATGACTGGGTCCAACTCGTGAAACTCAGGAGCGCGCGCGTCGGCCATGGCAGTTCCGCGGCAAACGATTCGTACAGCCCGACAAACGCAGGCAGCACGTAGGTGACCATGATGCCTATGACGCCGAAGGCTACCAGGATTACGATGATGGGGTACGTGAGTGCGTTCTTGACGCTCTTGCGGGTGACGTAGCTCCGCTCCATGTAGTCCGCCGCACGGCGCAGCACGACCTCGAGTGTGCCTGTTTTCTCACCCACCGCGATAAGCTTGCTGAACATCGGCGAGAATACCCGTTTATGCTGGGCCATCGCCTCTGACAGCGGAAGTCCGCCCCGCACGCTTGTGACAACCTCTCCCAGGATCCGCTTGAGTGCCTTGTTCTCAGCCTGTGCTGCGAGCAACTCCAGCGATGTGACCGCGTCCGTGCCTGACTCAAGCAGCAGTGCGAACTGCCGCGAGAACATGATGACCTCCATGGGTTTGACCTCGGCCGTGAGGCTCATGTTCAGCTTGCTGTCAGCCTTTATGAACCGGGTGACCTCTTTCAGGCTGAGGACGCCCAGCCCTCCGTATGCGAGGACATCCACTGCTGCGTCTTCGTTGGAAGCGCTCAGCTTGCCCTTGACGATCCTGTTATCAGCCGTTCGTGCAACGTATTCGAAATCCATAATTCTTCACTCTATGAAGTACGCGTTTCTCAATACTTCGGCCGGCGTGGTGATGCCTTCCTTAACTTTGAGCATGCCGTCTTTCATCAATGGCACCATGCCATCCTCCATCGCCTGTTGCCGCACCTCGGATGTCGCGGACCCTTTGAGTATCATCATCCGCAGTTTGTCGCTGATGGCCAGCACCTCAAACAGGCCGATGCGGCCTCTGTATCCGGTGTTTGCGCAGAGGTCACATCCCTTGCCATAGCTGAACCTGCTCCGGTGCTCTCCTGTCTCGTTATGGTAGGCCAACTGCTCCATAAGCGAACCTTCCTTCTCAGTGACGCAGTTGGAGCAGATGCGACGGGCCATCCGCTGCGCCACTACTCCGATGACTGACGAAGACACCAGAAACGGCTCGATTCCGAGGTCAAGCAGGCGGAATACGACGCCTGTGGCGTCATTCGCATGTATCGAGGATAGCACAAGGTGGCCGGTAAGGGCCGACTGCACTGCGATACGTGCCGTTTCGCCGTCGCGGATTTCTCCCACGAGTATGGTGTCCGGATCCAGTCTCAATATGGAACGCAGGCCGCCGGCAAACGTCAGGCCGGCCTTGGGGTTTACCTGGATCTGGATGATGTTAGGGAAGCGGTACTCCACCGGATCCTCGATGGTGATTATCTTCTGTGACGTCCGGTCCATCCGGTTGATCGACGCATACAGCGAGGTCGTCTTGCCTGAGCCGGTTGGTCCGCTTACGAGTATCATTCCAAAGGCTACCTTCAGCATGTTCTGGTACTGGGACAGCGCCTCTTTGGAGAAACCGAGATAGGGAAGATCGATCAGACCCAGTGACTTGTCCAGCAGACGCATGACCGTGGCTTCTCCGTGGACTGTTGGTACGGTGGCGACACGGACGTCTATCTCACGCCCCTTAGTATCGGTGGAGAACTGCCCATCCTGCGGCCGAAGGTGGTCGGCAATGTTCATATCTGCCAGTATCTTCACTCGAGACGTAAGCGGCAGGTGTATCTTGAGGGGCAGCGACATGACTTCCTGCAGCGTTCCGTCCACGCGATAGCGCACCCGAAGCCTGTCTTCCTGCGGCTCGAGGTGCACGTCCGACGCCCGGGCCTTGGCTGCCTCGTCGATGATGAGGCGAAACGCACTGGCAACCGGCGTGTCCTCCGATGCCTCGATCAGCGACTGCTCATCCATCTCGACGCCGTAGCTGGGTATGCGGGAGAGATGGTCGTGAATGTCGCCGAATGCACCACGGTAGTTCATGTCGATGGCGTCCAGCACCTCGCGCTCCGTAGCGATTACGGGTTCTATCCTCTTCCGGCTCTGGAGTCCCAGGGCCTCCAAAGCGAAGATGTCCGATGGGTTGGCCATGGCCACCTGCAGTGCCTCGTTTACCATGGAGAGCGGCATGGCCTTAAACCGGCGTGCCATGGATTCCGGTATGAGATTGAGTACTTCGGGGCTGGTACGCGACTGTATGACGCTGCCCGTCGGAGCCTTCTCGCCGAGTATCTCCTCCAGGGCGGACTGAAGTGTCGGCCCCGAGCGTACCACTGTTGTTTCCTGGGGGCTCTCTTCCTCTCTCTCACCTGTGCCCGGGACGGTCACGCGCCGGATGCGCTGCAGGTCGGCGAATTGTTTTGCCTCGGGCGTCAGGTCTCCGGATATGAGCAGGATCTTCTCGAGAATTCCAGCATCGTATGCCTTGGCGTCGAATACCGACACGCGGCTGAGCGTGACGTGTGATGCATCAATCTCGTCGATCGCAAGCCGGTGCGTGATGAGTCCATCGTCGTACGTTGCAAGCGCATCGAATGTGTAGTTCGCACCTGAGCGGCCCTGCACTTCCGCGTTTCTCTCTACTTTGTAGCCCAGTGAAGCCAGGGATGCGATGATGTCCGACGGGTCCTCCGGTCGTGTGACGCTCGTGCTCTCGGGCAGCGGAGGAGAAGCGGGAGCAGACAGGAACTCCTCAAGGCTGTCCGCGCTGAACACCCGTATGCGCTGGTTCTGTGCGAACCGTTCCGCAACCTCATCGAGAGAAGGGAACGCGAGAAACACCTTGTCGTGTATGCCACAGTCATAACACCTGTCGTCGAAACTGAATACGGCGCCGAGTCCCAGGGGGTTGTCATTGTCGGATACCGCAATCTCGACCGCCACGGAGTACGACATGAATCCATCGTCGCGGTTTGCAATCATGTCAAACCGATGCGTTGCACCTGACTTGCCGGTGCCCTCGACGTCTTCTCCGTCCGTGTACACCGTGTAGCCCTGCTGCTCAAGCCGCTCGACGAACCGGTCGATCTTCGACTTGACGGACATATCAATAGCAGCCTTTTTCATGGTTTACCGCATACTAGCACAACTATGCCGGGTGCGGGATGCATGCCGCGATATTTTCTTGCATTATCTGCGGTTTCCAACCGTAGATGGGTTGCCACAAACCATGCCTCCCGGCCTTGGAAAATAGTCCTGTGACCTTCGTATACCTCTTTTCCACGGTAACCATATCTGTATCTATTGACAAAGTCAGGGGCGGCCCAGACAATAGACGGTAATGGCCAGGAAGCTGGTTTCCTTGTTTGTCGTGGTGGCTCTCTTCCTATCGTGCTTCTCCGGAGTGCTGCTGCATCCCCGCACGGTCGCGGCACAGTTCGAGGCCCTCGTATGGTCGCCTGTCCGCACTCCCAGCGAAGAAGACTTCATGGTGGTCAATCCCTCCGAGATCAATGTGCTGAAAATGGGCTCCGCCACGGTCTGGTACGCGGCTGACATCCCGAATGGGCAGCTGTACAAGACCGAGGATGGCGGGCTCACATGGCAGGACAGCATTCTCGACAACCTGCTCGATGCCTCCCCCTCTGTGCCGACCCTTCCTGTGTGGGACCTTGCGGTAGCGCCCGACGATGAGAACTTCGTCGTGGCGGTCACTGACGACCGGCAGGAAGTGTACCTTTCAGGCGATGGAGGCGAGGAGTGGGAGAAGATGCCAACGGGAGGCTGGGCTCCCCCGCTTCAAATCGCAACAGTTGCGATCTCGCCGGCTGATGGGGACGGACGACGCGATATCGCGGTAGGAACCCGGAATCCAGATGATGGTGCGGCCGACGGCGACGTGTGGGTGTCCCGGGGCGACGGGTTGTTCATGACGTGGCATTTTCAGAACCTGGAGAGGGATGGCAGCAGCATGGATGTCAGTAAAGTTGCATTCTCTCCGAACTACAATTCCGACAGGGCCATACTGGCGATTGCCAGTGATACTGAGGGAACCTTCCTGGCGACAGGCCGCCGCGTGATCGATGCTAATGAGACGCTGTGGGACGTCACTGATCCCGTATTCATCGATCTGTCCATCCTCGATGAGAGTTCTCCCACTGAGGATCAACTCATCTATTCGGACCTCGTACTGCCTTCGTCGTACGATGGTGATGTCGCGGCCAGACGGACGGTCTATGTGAGCTATGCGTCGGAGCATGAGTACGACGACGTCTATCGCGTGGATGACAATCGTGTCTTTCGTCTCGACCTTGATGACGGCCAGGATGTCCCTATCTTCTCCATCGCGCTCCATGGCAACCTGTTGCTTGCCGGAGAGGTGGCCGCTGATTCCGATACGGGCCGTGCGCGGGTGCATTTCACCGATGACCCTACCGCAATGGTCTGCATATGGTACCAACCCGAGAAACGGCCATCCGGCGGATTCGGTTCGGGTGTCGGTAACGCGATCGTCGCGTTTACCCCTGGCGGGACATGGGCTGTCTCTGCAACGAGCACAAATTCAGTGATCAGCGCTGCGGATTGGGCCGACCTCACACTGCCCGGCCCCTGGAGCGGCAATGCTGCCGGTTCACCGGACGAGAGCGCCATCTCCCGTGCGGCAGCAGCCGATGCCTATCAGTTGTGGAACCAGATAAGCCTCATCGACACCGACATCAGGGAATTGTGCGATTACTCGCTGTGGCTCAGTGAAGATGACAACGTGCTGTATCTGGCGTCTGCAGGGGTTGGCGTGAACAGCATCTGGCGGTCGACCGCGCCGCATGACGATGAACTCGGCCAACTCTGGGAGCGGGTGGATTTCCTCGACAGTCCCACTGACGACATTATTATGCGCAGGACACCGGAGGGTGTTTCGAAGAGCGCCGTGTTCTACGCTGTCCGTGAAACCAACCTGTTGTACAAGTCGGTGGACAGGGGTCAGACATGGGAACGGGTCCGAAGGACCCCTGAAGACCTCACCGATGTTGCCATCGTCGGGAGCGAGCGCATCTACGTACTGTCCGACAACATGCTGGCCATCGGTGCGGTCGAGCGGGTGCGGCGGTGGGATGTGTGGCAGTGGACCTACAACATCGATACCGGGCTGGAATCCGGCCACTCACTGCTCTTCTACGGAGACTTCCATATCTTCGTGGGAGACGATGGTGATGAAGGCGAGATCGCAGTGTCCACTGATGGAGGGGAGACCTTCACTATACTGCCCCCGTTGCCTGAGCCCGGGCCGGTGCACATGGCTCTGGATGATGACTACGCGCGGAACAGGCTTCTCTATGCTGCCACGGAGCATCCGCTGAGTGGTATCTACCGGTGGACCGTCCTTGGAACCGATCACTGGATACCCCTGCGGCCACCGGACGTTGGATTCTCGGGACTGGCACATGTCAGGGGTGTGCTCTACGGTGCGTTCGGTGAAGGCGTGGACAGAACACTTGTTCCGAGGGCTCCCAGGGTGACCATGATGGACTGGGACAGAATGACAGTAGGTTTGACCCCGGGAACGGATTTCCGCTCCAGTACGCTGCGCGCCACGACGAACGAAGTGGTCAATGTATGGGCAATCGATGACAGACCGTACGACTTTGATGCGGAGATAGGCCGTCTCTGGGTGTACGCGGATACGTTCGTCCTGCCGACTCCATGGCCGACCTCTCCTGCCCTTGGAGAGGTGCTTGAGTGTGATGCCTGTAACTGCCAAGCCAATCCATTCTGCTTTGAATGGAGGCAATTGCCCAAGGCAGAGATGTGGGAACTGTGGATTGCCATGGACGAGGAGTTTCGCTACGTCCTTCACAAGATAGAGGATATTCATCCTGACTGTTGCCGCTCCCCCGGCGTCTGCTACTTTGAAATACCGTTCGATTTCGATTGCGGCACGACATACTACTGGCGTGTTCGTGCAACGAGTACCACTGAGGAAGAGCGTATCCGGACCCGGTGGTCACCCCCGATGCACTTCCTCGTTGCGGTAGGATCGACGGTGGAATGGATGCACATAGCCCCCATCATCAAAGCTCCGGAGTCCGGCGCGTACGGTGTGAACCGCACCCCCGGATTCTCGTGGACCGGATTCCCGTCAACAACCGTATACGAGTTTGAGTTGTCGGAGGACGAGGCATTCCGTATCGTCCTTGCAAGGGAGAGGTTCGAGGAAACCGCCTATGTGTATCCGGGGACGCTGGACTGGGGAGGCACGTATTTCTGGAGAGTCAGAGCGATCCAACCCCATCCCAGCCAGTGGTCGGTGGCCTCCTTCATCGTGTCGCCTCAACCCGAACCGGAGGAGGTTCCGGATGCGAACGGCCTTGAACGGCTGGCATCGGTGATCCCGGCGGCGGAGACCCCGCTGTGGACCTGGCTGATCATCGGACTTCTCTCCCTCTTCATTGCAGGTCTCATCGTGTACATCATTATCGAACAGCGCCGACGGTATTGAGTCCGCCTTCGATGTGGATGGCATGATCTACGGTCCCGCCCTTCGTCCGGATTTTGCGGCGGAATAGAACTGTGTTCTATTGACAAGAGGCAACCCTATGGTAGTATGGTACCCCTACATAAGTAGTGTATGGGTACCAGTATGAACAGGCGACGCTCCAATATCGAGATTATCGCGGAGATGCTGAAAGTCGGCGCGAATGGCGCAGGCAAGACCGAGTTGATGTACACGGTGAACATGAGCTATGCGCAACTCCAGAAGTACTTGAAATTCCTGCTGAGCAATGATCTCATCCACAAAGTAGAGGTCGGGAATCCGAGTGTGCGCTACCACGTGACGGAGAAGGGTGCCGAGCTGCTGAAGAGCATCGATGCAGTGATGGAGATTCTGGAGATCGAGGTTTGAGTACAAGGCCGGACAGTTTCCCGTTCCGCCAGCACGGAACCTATGTAAGGAGGATCTGCAATGTCTGAGAAGCGAATGCTGGTTGTCGATGCCGACCTTGTCCGAAAGATAGATGAAAACAGGGGTGAACTTGGCCGGTCGGAATTCATCGACCTCCTCATCGAAGGTCAGTTGCACGGGAAGGCTGACAACGGGAAGCAGCCCGGACGGCACGATGATGTGGTGACACGTGAAGAGTTCGTCCAGTTTCAGGAAGGCGCGAAGGAGTTGCTCCGTAGTTTCCTGGACTTCTTCATCAACTACGGTCTTGAATTAGGGCGCGAGCCCCGGGATGAGGAGTTCGAACAACTCAGCCGGAAGCTGCGATCCCTGGCACGATCACATAACGATTAGCCATACTCAAGCATGATATGTAACCGCCCCGTCGACGGGGCGGTTTTTTTGTCCCATCGCTCTGTGTCTCCCTCCTGCAACTGGAACATAGTTCTAGAACACAATCTCTAGGCACCGACCAGGACTATTGTCATAGTTATCTGGTACGGCAGTGTGCTGGCTGCCTGCAACAGTCCGGTGTGATAAGCGAGCCCGATTGAGTACGTGAACGATGGAGGAACGAGACTATGACAATGATAAAACCGGTGGACCTTCTTCGCGAAGGGAAGAAAGAAGAAATGTGGCAGATGTGCTGCGGATTCATAGACCTTGACATCGAGCAGTTTATGACGATCCAGCGGCAATTGATGATGGAGCAGATCGAACTGTTGAAGGCAAGCAGCCTTGGCCGGAAGTTGATGCGTGGGGCCATGCCATCCACCATCGACGAATTCCGCACCCTGGTGCCTCTGACAACCTACGACGATTACATTCCGGAGTTAACGGAAAAGATGGAGGACAGCCTGCCCGCGCGCCCGGCCCAGTGGGTACGGACCTCCGGCTACACCGGCAAGTACGAGATCAAGTGGATACCGATGTCCGAGCGGTTCGTCGAGGAACTCGAGGTTCTGTGTGCCGCTATCGTGATTCTCTGTATGGCCGATTACCGAGGGGACATGCGCAGGATGAAAGAACACCTGAAGGTGCTTTCCACCTTTGCATCTCCGCCCTATGCCTCAGGTGTGATCGCTTCTCTGTTGCAGAAGGCGGTGAACTGCGACTTCCTGCCGTCAAATGCGGACGAACTGACGTTCATCGACAAGGTGAAGCAGGGCTTCTCCCAGGCACTGGATGAAGGACTGGATGGCTTCGGTGGTCTTCCGTCTGTGCTGGTCACGGTCGGCGAGCAGTTGAAACAGCAGTCAAACCGAATGGATAAGAAGGAATTGCTGAAGCGGCGCCGCGCGCTGATACGGGTTCTCAAAGGAAAGATGAAGAGTCGTTTCGCCCGCCGGGCGATGCTGCCCCGGGACCTGTGGACGGTGAAGGGTATCCTCGGTGGAGGCACCGATTCCGCCGTTTTCAAGAAGCGTGTGAATGAGTTGTGGGGACGCACTCCTCTCGAACTGTACGCCGGTTCCGAGGGTGGCATCTATGCAGCCCAGGCGTGGGATTACTCGACGATGACGTTCACGCCAAACCTGAATTTCTACGAGTTCATTCCGGAGCGCGAACACTTCAAGTGGCAGATGGATCACTCCTATAAACCCCAAACTGTGCTCCTCGACGAGGTCAAAGAAGGCGAGGTCTACGAGTTGATCCTCACGAATCTGCATGGGGGAGCGCTCACCCGCTATCGTGTGGGGGATGTAGTGCGCGTCAGGAGCCTTCGGAATGAAGCGGCCGACATCAACCTTCCCCAGATTGTCTTCGAACGGCGTGCTGATGATCTGATCGACATCGCAGGATTCGGGCGTCTCACAGAGCGCGTGATATGGGAGGCGATCGAAACAGCAGGGGTTGGCTATGTGGATTGGACGGCACGCAAGGAAATCGTCGATGACCGGGCATTCCTGCACATCTACCTGGAGCCGTCAGTCTCCCCGGTGCCTGCCGAGAAGACGTTTACGGCAGAGCTCTACCGGAGATTCAGGGAACTGGACAAGCAGTATAACTTCAACATCTACTCTATCTTCGGTGAGGACGAGGAACCTCCTCTGGATCTCCCGCTGAAGGTATCGTATCTGTCTCCAGGTTCGTTCAGGCGATACATCGTGCAGCGGCAGAATGAAGGTGCGGACCTCGGTCACCTTAAGCCGCCCCACATTAACCCGTCCGATGCAGTGCTTGCTGCGCTTTCCGAGCAGGCAGTGGAAGTAGAGCGTGTGGTTGTGAAGGCGACAGAGCGTGTGAACGCACAGTAGAGCTTTTGTGCCCGCATACGTCAGTCAGGGTGACGGCTGTGCAGCCGTCACCCTGACTGTATTCTAACGCAGAGTCAGGAGTTGTGTTCAGGACATAAGTCCTATATCAGTGGGGCGAGCGGTGGCGGCCCGGGCTCGTAGGATCAGACACCCAGTACCTTTGTCTGTATTGACGCCATGTACCTTTGTGCCATAATTGGAGGATATGAACACCCACGTGGTGGTCCCGTTCGTTGCATCGGTG
This sequence comes from Dehalococcoidia bacterium, assembly GCA_007129495.1. GTDB lineage: Bacteria > Chloroflexota > Dehalococcoidia > GIF9 > AB-539-J10 > SKVJ01. The sequence goes on from SKVJ01000036.1 coordinate 11,185, forward strand.
GCTTATCTTGGTTTGCTTGCGGTGCTCCTCGCGAACCGCCCATGGGGCCCGAGACATAAGCTATTTGTGGTCTTCCTGGTGGCCGCGTTTCTGTACAGCTTCTCAGATTTCTTCGCACGCAGCGAGTATTTTATGGCCCACAAGCACCTGCTGGCGCAGATCGTGATCTGTGGCGCTATCTGGACAGTGGTACAGTTTCACTACTTCATACGACCGTATTTCAGCAGTAAACCCGTGCGGGTACCGTTTGCGTATCTGTTCCTGCTCGCGTGTGTGGCACTCAGTGTTGCCGGTTTGATACCCCGGGAGACTGTCATCACTGAACAGGGGTTCACTGTGTATTACGGGCTGCCGCTCGTGATCCTCTCGGTACTGATATTCATTCTGCTTGGCATTCGTGATGCCATGGCGCTGCTGCGTCGCTACCACCTTGCGCCTGATGCCAATGACCGCAACCAGATTGCGTACCTGATTGCGGCGATTGCCTTGTTCAGCTTCTTCCTGTTGGTGTCATTCGCCCCGGGTGCGGGCAGCTATCCCTTCGCCCATGTGGGGAACCTGCTGGTGGCCTGCGTACTCAGCTATGCAGTACTGGCCTATCGTCTACTGGACATTGGAGTCTTCATGCGCCGGGCATTGGTGTTTGTTCTGCTGTATGGAGGAGGAGTAATCGTCATCCTCTTCGTACTTGAGATCACCCATTACCTCTTCAATATTGACTTTGATATGCGCACGGCTATCGCGATGCTGGCGATCAGCGTGCCGGTCATGGTTCTCACCATCCATGTCGTACGGGATGCACTGCAGATGAGAATTGAGGCTGTGTTCGTCGGAAACAGGTTCGAGGCCCGACGCCAACTCAGCCATTTCATCGAACGGATCTATGATGTGCCGAGTCTGGAGCAATTCGGACGCCAACTGGTATCGCTTCTCTCCCGTTCGGTGGATGCCAAGGCCGTGCAACTGCTCCTTCCCGACCCTTCGAGCGAAGCTTTTGTTGTTCGCTTCGGCTACCCTGCAGCACTCGAGAGCAACGTTGTCCAGGAGTTCTCCCTCAAACAGCAGAGTCCTGTGCTCTCGTGGTTGAGGCGTGAGGGGAAGTTACTACCGGTGCGGTATCTAGACATCAATCCCGAGTTCAGAGCTCTGTGGAAACAGGAGCGGGACGATCTACGTGTGGCGGGCGTTAAGCTCTTCCTGCCGGTTGTTAATCACGGAGACCTGGTGGCCGTGCTTGCGGCCGGCGAGAAGGCCGGAGGGAAGCCTTACTCCGTGGAAGAAATGGACCTCATGCGCCTGGTCACGAGCCGCGTCGCAGCCAGTATGGAGAAGCAGTATCTGTACGAGCAGTTGCAGAAGCAGGAACAGGAGCTCACGCTGCTCAACCATCTCGCGCTTATCGTCACATCGAGCCTGGATGTGCGCGATGCTTTCAATGGGTTTTCCCGAGAATTAAAGAAGGTGGTGGCACTTGATTTCGCCGGCGTGGCTCTTGTTGATGGCGACAAGGTGAAGCTCGAGGCCATATTTGGCGAGATCGTATCCACCGATGTTGCCGCGATGACGCATTCCGTGTGCGGCACAGCAACTGAGTGGGTGATGCATCACCGGAAGTCGATCAACCAGTCGGACTTACAGTCGGTTGCCACTTATTGGCCGGATGCACACTATGCGAGGGAAGGAATCCGTTCGCTCGTTCATATTCCCCTTATCGTACGGGATCAGATCATTGGCACACTGCTTGTAGCAAGCTGTGAACCGCGCGTCTACAAAGAAGATGACGTCAGGCTCCTGGAGCAGGTTGCACGTCAGATTGCGACACCTATCGAGAACGCCATGCTGTACGCACGCTCGGAGAAGCGCAGCCGCATCGACGAGTTGACCGGCCTTTTCAACCGGAGGCACTTCGAAGAACGGCTGAGGGAGGAAGTGTCGCGACACTCCCGTCACGACGGGGTGTTCTCGGTACTGATGATCGATCTCGACGCTTTCAAAGCGTATAACGATGTGTATGGACATCCGTCCGGCGATGCGCTGCTGAGGATTGTGAGCGATGTGGTTGCCAGAGAGATTCGTGAGTCGGACCAGGCATTTCGCTATGGGGGTGACGAGATTGCTGTGATTCTGCCGCGCACCACTCCGCGGGATGCGTACATGGTTGCTGAGCGAGTCAGGCTTAGCATTGCGAAGGAGATGGACGCACAGCAGAGCGGCGTGACGTGCAGTATCGGTCTCGCCAGCTATCCACAGGACGGTATCATGTCCGGGGAACTTGTGACGACGGCCGATACGGCGCTGTATTACGCGAAACACACCGGAGGTAACCGCACTTATATCTCTGCGAAGATATTTACTGATGTAGAAGAGGGAACCGAGGTGAAGAACAACCACCGCGGCAGCGGCCTGAGCGCCGTGTATGCGCTCGCTGCCGCAGTCGATGCGAAGGACCACTATACGTACGGACATTCCCGTAAGGTCAACGTCTATTCCGTAGTTCTGGCTGAGGCCATCGGGTTACCATCCGATGAGGTGTCCCGAATAAGTACCGCGGCACTGCTCCACGACATCGGCAAAATAGGTGTTCCCGACAGCATTCTCAACAAGAAGGGCGAGTTGGATGAAGGTGAGTGGGAAGCGATCAAAACACATCCCCGTCTCGGCGCGAACATAGTGGGAAACATACACGACCTCGCCCCGTGCGTCGGCACTATCCTGCATCACCATGAGAAGTGGGACGGCACGGGATACCCGGACGGACTTCGCGGCAAGTCGATTCCAATCGGCGCCCGTATCCTTGCTATTGCGGATGCGTTTGCTGCGATGGCATCTATTCGCCCATATCGTGAGTCGCTGGGTGATGAAGAAGCCCTGATCCGCCTGATGCAGTGCAGCGGAACGCAGTTCGACCCCGAGTTGACCGCTCTCTTCATCGAAGAGGTGAAAGCAGGACTGCCGGGCAAGCACAAGGTGAGCAGCGTGCCTCCCATTAAGGGAGATGAGTGACCTCAATTAACCCAAGGGTTTCTTCACCAGCGCGCAGATATTTCTGACATCCTGTGTTGAAGGATCTCCTGGCCGTGTTCCGAAGCCGATGCGCATAATCTTGAACCCGCCCTGAGTCAATACGTATTCAAGTTCGTCGATCTCGAACAGGTGGTAGTACCGGTTCAGGGTGGTGCTTCCGCTGCGCCACGGCACGAACTGGTCGCGGGAGGTCCCCTTAAACCTTGGCTGCTCGTAGTTCCACACGCTTAGAAACGCCTCTCCCGCGGGCCGAAGAACCCGTATAAGCTCGTTGATGGCCGTCGTGCGGGAGGCTTCTCCTTCAACGTGATGGTAGCTCGCGACTGCGATTGCGTAGTCGAAGGAACAATCGGAGAAGGGTAGATGTGACAAGTCTCCCTCTACAAGTGCGGCATGGAATTCATGTTTCGCCATGTACTTCCGTCCCTCGCAGAGCATGCCCCTGGAATGATCAAGTCCAACCATGTCGAACCTGCGACGGAACGGCAGGAAGTCGGCGCCATGTCCGCACCCCAGGTTTACCAGTCGCCCGCGCTGCCACCTTTGAGCCATCTCCTCCAGTTCATGTTGCAGCAGCGGCCAGTGTCTCACGCCGTACCAGGTGGGCGCGATGCGGTCGAATACCTCTCTGTTTGTTCCCATCACAGGCGCCTGCTAGACTCAAGCCTAGCATGAGGAAGGCGACAAGGACCATATCCGGCGTTACTCCGGTTGCCGTTATGGCGAAGCCACATCCCTGTCCCGGCCAGTGTGTTTACTGCCCCTCAGGAGAGGGCACTCCCAAGAGCTACACCGAAGAGTCCCCTGCGGTGCTGCGGGCGATGCGCTGTGACTTCGATCCCTTCAGGCAGGTCGAAGTGCGATTGCGCTCATTACAGGATATGGGACATCCCGTGGACAAGATTGAGTTGATCGTCATGGGCGGGACATTCATGTCCTACCCGGTAGACTACCAGTACTGGTTTATTAAGTCGTGTTACGACGCACTGAACGGGGTCGTTGCCCGGGACCTCTCCGTTGCGACATCGCTGAACGAAAGTGCGAAGCATCGATGTGTCGGACTCTGCGTGGAGACACGGCCTGACTGGTGTGGTGAGGCGGAGATCTCACGCCTTCTGGAATTCGGTGCAACAAGGGTCGAACTGGGCGTGCAGACACTGGACGATAGCATCCATGAATTGACGCGCCGTGGCCACGGCGTTGCGGAGGTTATCCGTGCAACTTCCCTGTTGAGGAGGCAAGGATTCAAGGTGTATTATCACTGGATGCCCGGCCTTCCCGGGTCTTCACCCGAAAGCGACCTGGCTCTCACACAGCGACTGTTCAGCGAGCCGAGCTTTCGTCCTGACGGATTGAAACTGTATCCGACGGTAGTGGTCCAGGGTTCGGAACTGGAACAGTGGTACAGGAGTGGCCGGTTCCAACCGGGCAGTACATCTGAGATGAGGGACCTTCTTGCGCAAATGAAAACCCTCGTGCCGCCTTACGTTCGTATCGCTCGTCTCATGCGGGACATTCCGCGCAGGTTCATTCTGGCGGGCTGCGACGACCTCGCCCTCAGGGGAACTGTCAGGGAACGCATGAAGGAACTGGGTACTACGTGCGAGTGTCTTCGCTGTCGCGAGTATGGCCATCGGCTGCGGGACGGCTGGCGGATCGGAGAACCCGGTCTTCGAAGGAGGGACTACGATACGGCCGATGGCACAGAAACAATGCTCTCATATGAGGATTCCGAGGGGACCCTGTTTGCGTTGTTGCGGTTATCATCGACTGGTGTGAGGCCGGGAGTTGCCCGTAATGAGCCCCCGGTGGTGACAGTGCGGGAACTGCATGTGTTTGGTCCCGAGATGGCGTTGGGTGAGCGTGACAGGGTTGCTGCGCAGCACCGGGGACTTGGTGCGGGGCTTCTGAGAGAGGCCGAGCGCATTTCGGTGGCTGAGCATGGGGCTTCGATGCTGCGAATCCTCAGCGGAGTAGGGGTGCGTGGATACTATCGGCAACTCGGCTATGAGCAGCAGGGACCATTCATGGTCAAAACCCTGACGTTCGCTTGTGGTTAGATGAAACGGTCCTTGATCCGACGAATCACCTCGTCGACATCATCGCCTCGTTCTCGTATCCGCCGTATCGACTCCTGGACTCTATCGTGACGTCCTGTCTCTTGCATGTCGGAGAGTGTCTCATACAAACCCATTCGCCTGCCCAGTTGGAAATTGAGTCGTTCCTCGTCCGGCATGTCCAGATACTGCCTGATGATGCTGAGCAATCTGTCCTTGTCCTGAGGAAGCTTCCCTTCTACTTCCATAAGCAGATTGATGATATGGTCGCTCTTGAACTCGCTCGTTACTTCGAGTCCCTCGATCATGTCACGGATTTCCCTCACCACATCGTCCTCGCTCTGCAACTGGAAGCTGCCATCCTGTACATGTGCCCATAGCGGCATCGTCGGTGATACCTGCAGGCTGCGCAGCCTGATGAACTCCGGGTTGACCGCGTTCAATACACGGGTGGTCTCGCGAACGTGTCCCTCGGCCATCGCCTTGCCGCCAAGGCCGGGCATCACGTATTCACAGAGCGAGAAGCCTGCTTCGTTGAGCTTCTGTCCTGCGGCTATCTGCTGTTCGGATGTGGTTCCCTTCTGCATGTACTCCAACAACGGGTCGTAACCGGTCTCCAGGCCCATGTGGATTCGGACCAGTCCGGCTTTGCGTATCTGTTTGAGTTCCTCAAGAGTCTTGTGTGCGGCTGTATGGGACCGACTATAGGTAGTCACTCTTGAGATATGCGGAAAGACTTTGCTCAGGCGTTCAAGGATGCGGACGAGATCCGGTGTCCGCATGATCAGGGTATTGGAGTCCTGGAGGAAGACCGACTCGCCACCTCCGTAGAGAAAAAGAGCCACATTGCGCAGACAGATGTCACTAAAGGACTGGCTCAGCAAGGAGGCAGCTGCCAGTTGGACATTGCCGCCATAACCCAGCTTGTGAGAGGCTTCGACTATCTTGTCGCGCATCTCGCCCGCAGCGTCGATATCCCTTTCAATCTCTTCCACGGACCGCAGTGAGAACCTCGTGTCCTTGTAGAGGTGACAGAATAGGCACCTGTTCCAGGGGCAGTTTCTCGTAGCCCGGATGAGGAGGGAATATGCCTCGCTCGGCGGGCGGATAGGTCCGAGTTCAAACTCTGATGTCAGCCGGGCTGCCTCTGTATCGCGCTGCATTCGTAGAATTGTAGCCATGTATTGCCCGGATGACAAATCGTGTGAACGTAGCGACGCCTTGTGTTACGATTAATGTTACATGGATCCGGCAATGCAACGCGTGCGAATCATCTCCTTCGATGCTGAGGGTACTCTTGCGAGCCATGCGTTTTCACACAGGTTCTGGCAGGAAACAGTGCCCATGCTGTTGGGACAGAAGGAAAGGCTTCCGTTTGACCGGGCCGCGGAGCACGTCTTCTCAGAGTACCAGACTATCGGACCTAACCGACCGGAGTGGTTTGACATCGGGTACTGGTTTCGGCGCTTTGAACTGGGCGACCCGATTCCCGTTATAGAACGTTACAGATTCCTGATTGAGTTCTATCCCGAGACCGAGTCGGTGCTTCGGGAACTCAGCAGCCGTTACCAGCTGGTGGTAGCATCAACTACTCCTTTCGAGTTCCTGCGCCCGCTGCTGCGGGATGTAGAGCACGCATTTGTGCGGTACTTCTCCGCCACTTCACTGTTTGGAAGGCCGAAGGATGAAGCGTTCTTTCGCCATATGTGCGTAGAGTTGGACGCCGCACCATCCGAGGTCCTCCATGTGGGCGACAACTGGAGCCATGATTACCTCAGTTCATCCGCAGCCGGTCTGACGGCCCTGTACCTCGACCGCTCGCGATCGAGCAATGGTTGCCTCCACTCGCTTTCTGACCTGCTCAGTCATCTTCCCGGCGATTCTTGATTGCGGGAGAAACCTGGCTCATATACTTGACAACGATGGTGCGGCGTACTATTATGCCGCCCAACCGAATATGCAGAGGCGTTGAACGGGAATAGTACAACTCGAAGCGAGGTTCAGAGAGTCGGGTAAGGTGTGAGCCGATACCTGCGCCGAGTTGGAATGGGCCCGGAAGCCCCAAACCGAAAGGTATTGTGACTTAGTAGGCTTTGGCGCAAGGGCAGCGTTATCACAGCCCGGGGTATAGCCTGAATGGCGGTACCCGGCAAGATGGTCGCAAGACCGAATGAGGGTGGCACCGCGAAGCAAGAGCCTCTCGCCCCTCGGCGAGAGGCTCTTTGTTTTGTGAGGAGGTCACCATGAAAGAGACATGGCTGATTTGGCGCCGGCCGGCGCCATCAATGAGTTGACTCACAGTTTGTAGGAATTGCAGCGAATTTCAGGAGGAGCATCATGTCAGACAATACCGTTAAGTACACACTCAATGAGAGAGATATGCCACGCTACTGGTACAACGTTCAGGCTGACCTTCCCGAGCCCCTGCCACCGCCGCTTCATCCCATGACCGGCCAGCCACTCACACCTCCGGACCTGGCTCCTTTGTTCCCTATGGAGCTTATCATGCAGGAAGTGAGTACTGAGCGTTGGATCGAGATCCCGGACGAGGTTATTGACGTGTATCGTCTGTGGAGACCAACCACATTGTTTCGTGCGCGGCGCCTCGAGAAAGCCTTGGGCACACCTGCAAAGATCTTCTACAAATATGAAGGTGTGAGCCCACCCGGAAGTCACAAGCCGAACACATCAGTCGCCCAGGCCTATTACAACAAGAAAGAAGGAATCAAACGTATCTCAACTGAGACTGGTGCTGGCCAGTGGGGCAGTGCGCTGGCATTTGCGGGTGCCTGCTTCGACATAGAGATCAAGGTGTACATGGTACGGATCAGCTACAACCAGAAACCGTACCGCCGCATCATGATGGAAACATGGGGCGCAAACTGCGTACCCAGTCCGAGTCCTGAGACCAATGTGGGAAGGCAGATGCTTGCGGAGGATCCGGATTGTCCTGGCAGCCTCGGTCTTGCTATCAGCGAAGCAGTTGAAGACGCCATGTCGCGAGATGATACTCACTACTCGCTGGGCAGCGTGCTGAATCACGTGCTCCTGCACAACACGGTCAATGGACTTGAGGCGAAGAAGCTGATGGAGGAAGCAGGCGCGTATCCGGACATAATCATAGGGTGCGCCGGCGGCGGTTCGAATGCAGCCGGGCTATTCCTTCCCTTCCTCAAGGATAAGCTCGATGGTACGAAGCCGGATCTCCGCGTCATTAATGTGGAGCCGTACAGCTGTCCGACCCTCACCAAAGGACCATATGCCTACGACTACGGCGATTCCGCCAAACTCGCACCGATCGTCAAGATGTACACTCTCGGCCACGGATACATGCCGCCTCCGATCCACGCAGGAGGTCTTCGTTACCACGGGATGGCGCCACTCACGTGTCATTTGCTGAAACTCGGATATGTGGAGGCCCGGGCAGTGCATCAACTGGAGACGTTCGAGGCAGGTATTACCTTTGCAAGAACCGAGGGTATAATCAGCGCTCCCGAGACGATGCATGCGATCCGGGCAGTCATTGACGAGGCGCTTGTCTGCAAAGAATCAGGCGAGGCGAAGACTATCCTGTTTAACCACAGCGGTCATGGCCACGTTGATATGCATGCATACGATGCATACTTGTCAGGCAAGCTGCAGGACTATGAATACCCGGATACGCTGATCCAGCAGGCCCTTGCCGAACTGCCCACAGTAGGGTAACTTATCTGTATGCTGGCGGGCCCGAACAATCGGGCCTGCCGGCGTGCCAAAATCCTGATGTAGATTCTGCAGTGCATCGTCGTTCGACGTTGCGGGAATGGGCAGGCACTGTGTATCATGTGTGACGAAGCTACCCGATTTCGTATAGTCACGCTCCCCCAGAGATGGGGTTATTCATCACATTCGTGTAAGAGAGGAAGGAAGAATGGACAAGAACGACATATTCCCCCGCATCAAGGAGCTGATTGTTGAGTTGCTCGAGATCGATGAAGCTGACGTGAAGCCGGAATCATCGTTCATGGACGATTTCGGAGCCGACAGTCTCGATATCATCGAACTTCTCACTGCTGTGGAAGAAGCTTTCAATGTTGAGATTCCGGATGAGGATGCCGGCAAGCTGCAGACCGTTCAGGATGCGATCGACTACGTGGCGGCGAAGCTGCCATGAGTACCCGCCGCCGTGTCGTCGTGACAGGGGTCGGCGCGGTGACGCCGCTCGCGACCGGAATCAAGCCTTCGTGGGACCGTCTTCTCAAGGGAGAGTCAGGCATCGGACCCATCACAAGGTTTGATGCCACCGGCTTCAAGACGAGGATAGCCGCCGAAGTAAAGGACTTCGTGGCCGAAGACTTCATGGAGAAGAAGCGTGCCCGGCGGACAGATCTCTTCATCCACTACGCGCTGGCCGCCACGTCGATGGCCATTGAAGATGCCCGTTTAGTGGTGGACCAACACAATGCAGAGCGGATTGGCGTAGTCTACGGCACCTGCATCGGCGGGATGACGACCTACGAGAAGAACCTTGCCGCGTTCCAGGAAGGTGGAGCCGATAAGATTTCCCCGTTTTTCATAACAGGCTTCATCCCCAATATGGCACTGGCGGAAATAGCGATAGCATACGGTCTGAAGGGACCGGCGCAATGCGTGATAACTGCCTGCGCTACCGGCGGCAACGCCATCGGTGATGCGTTCCGAAGCATCCAATATGGTGAGGCTGATGTGATGGTCTCCGGGGGTTCTGAGGCGTATATCCTCCCGGTTGGGGTCGCCGGACTCAGCAGGATGGGCGCCTTATCGTGCCGGAACGATGAGCCTGCGAAGGCATCCCGGCCATTCGATACGGACAGGGACGGTTTTGTCCTTGGAGAAGGCGCGGGCACCCTGATCCTCGAGGAACTGGAGCACGCGCTGAAACGCGGCGCGCCTATATACGGGGAGGTTCTTGGTTACGCGACGAATGTTGATGGTTTTCACATTACCGAAGCTGATAGTGGGAACCAGGCTCGATGCGTACGCCTGGCACTTGCTGATGGAGGTATAGAACCGGAGCAGGTCGACTACATCAATGCCCACGGAACCTCGACGCCCAGCAACGACGTTTCTGAAACTGCAGCTCTGAAGCTGGTTTTCGGCGACCATGCACGTAAGCTGGCGATCAGTTCAAACAAATCGATGATGGGTCATCTGCTTGCCGGGGCAGGAGCTGTAGAAGCCATTTTCACACTGATGGCTATTCGTGAGTCGGTGGTGCCTCCCACTATCAATCTAGAGAATCCCGATCCGGAATGCGACCTTGACTACGTGCCGAATGTGGCGCGTCCTATGAATGTCGATGTCGCCGTCTCAGAGTCTTTCGGCTTTGGGGGATCAAATGCGGTCGTTGTGGTGGGCAAGTACCGGGGCTGAATACAGCATCACAATTCGCCTGCCTGTAACTATGTGTGTGCCTGCGGAAATGGCGGTCGCCCGTAGTTGGAGCGTCGGCGCTGAATGATACACGGCTGATCACTCGCCGAGCGTTCGCTGCCACTCTGCTGCTACATCAGCGACCAGATCTACGGGATGAGTCAGAAGTGGCTTCGCGGCCTGTCGGACGAGGCTCCTTTGTTCTTCGCTGGTGACGTACTCGACCTTCGATTTGCCATCTATCCGCGCGAGGAACAGGCCTGGCAGGAGACTTGCGGTCCTAGCCTCTATTTCAGCCGACGGCTCCCAGTCCACCAGGGCCAAATAGCTGGCTGCAAGAGTGTCGTAGCACTTGAGAAGCCCCTGGCTCGAGGACGGTGTCCATAGGCACTTCAGGAGCAGGTGATTCAGGCAGAATGCAAGGTCGAAAGCGGGATCGCCATAGAACGCGCATTCTGCATCAAGCAGCACAGGCCCTCGCGGTCCGTTAAGTATGTTCTTGGGACTTACATCACCGTGCACGAGTGCATGCCTGGTGTGCATGGTGGTGTGTATGAGAGCAAAGAGTCGTTCTTCAAGGTCGGGATGCATGCGAGCAGTAGCCTCGAGATAGGATTCCATTCTCGATGCGTAGAAGATGGCATCGGTTGGAAACATGTCAGCGATGTCTCGATGCGCGGCAGTATATGAATGGATAGTTGCCAATCGCCGTCCCACCTGAGCTGCGAAGTCAGCATCCGTCAATCCATCGCGCAACTGGTGCTTCCACAATGGGTAATCCCTTGGCTCCAGGTACTCCATTACGAAGAGGTATGCTTCGTTGTCACGGGCCAGTAATCGTGGTGCTGCTCCGGGAGCCGCTGTTTCTGCGATCTCGTAGTACTGCCACTCGTAGAGATTACGCTCTACCGGTACGAACCAGTCTGCTTCAACCTTGAGCCTGTGAAGCGCACGTTTGATGCATACGGTCTGATGGGGGAGGGCGACTTTCCAGATATCCGAAGCGATGCCGCCCGTGAGGGGAGTGAGCGTGGCCTCGTCTCTTTCGCTCAGCAGTCCCAGGCGCTTCAGCGCCAGTCGCATTGGCTCGGAGTCCATCTACAAGGCACTATAGTCGGTTGTTCGATTCCCTTCAAGCGAGGGCGCGACGACTGGATTGTCTGATGTCATCAACCTTCTTTCGTTCGACCGTTGCCCCGATGAAGGTCAGATTCTGAAGGTTCACGTCATTCGAATTCATCGGTCGCACGGTCAATCCTTCACGTATAGCTCGAGCCGCTTGATCAGCCGGGAACCGGGGGTATAACCCCACAAGGTACGTCAGGTTCTGGATCCATCACGGGCATTGTTGCCGGACTGAGCTTCTGAGATGTGGCCGGATGGAGAGTCCCGGGTCAACAGAATACCGGGCTTTTCACCACCTTGCCAGTTGTTGCGTGGACGACGTACTGTGGCGCATCGTACGAACGTCGGATGTGGCGCGCTTCCCAGAGGTGACCGTTACGGTCATTCTGCTTCCTTCATAAGCGTGAATTCGATGGCGGCGACGACTTCTCCATAGTTCGCAAAGGGGCCCACTTTCACAAACCGGGCTATTCCTTCGGAGTCAATCAGAAAGGTGGTTGGAGTGAACCCGATGCTGTATTCTGCGGCAACCCTGCCATCGAAATCCAGGGGCACTTCCATGTGCAAATTGGCATCTCCAAAGTACTGGCTGACGCTCGTTTCCCGGTCGCCAATATTGAGCACCACCACGTGGGCGGTTCCTTGATAGGCCGCCCCTGCAGCATCGAGATATGGCATCTCTGCTCTACATGGGGGGCAATCCAGGTACCAGAAGTTAAGCATTACCGGCCGGCCCTGAAGGTCTGACAGAGTCAGTTGGCCGCCCCCCAGCAACGGCAGGGTGAAGTCTGGAGCTGGAACCTCAATTTCCAGGAGGCCCATGTCCTCAGGGGATGTAGGCGGCGCCGGCGTATCGTCTGCAGAACAGCCTGCGAGTACTATGGTGGCAAGCAGACCAAATGATAGTCCCAGACGTGCTACGTTGGCACGCAATCGATTCTTCATGTCGAGACCCCTTCCGAAGATTTGAAAATGTTCTAAACAGTGCCCGTGAAGATGAGCACTCCAATAATAACTAACGTTGCGGAACCGACGATGGTTGCCACATGAGCATGTTGCGTCAGGAACTTCATAGCCTGAGTTCCTCTTGGAGTGCCAAGGAGCACACCCATGATGACGAAGGGCACACCGAGACCGAGACTGTACGCCGTCAGGGGAGCAATTGCGGCCAGCACATCGCCGCCATAGGCCGCCATGGCGAGTACTCCTCCAATGATGGGTCCGATGCACGGCGTCCATCCTATAGCAAACACCGAACCGAGTGTGGCGGATCGAATATACCCGGTCCCCTTTACCCTGCCCATATTGAGGCGGCTCTGGAAGTTCAGTCGCGGGATCTTCGTGGAGGCGAACAGGAGCACACCAAAGAGCATGAGGAGTCCGCCGGCGATCTGCTGCTTGACGGACATAGGGATTGCGCCAAATATTGCCTGAAGTACGGTTCCCATCAGGATGAATACGAGTCCGAAGCCTCCTACGAAGAGTAACGTGCTGATGAGTATATGACGCCGGGTCGGGGGGTTATCGCTCAATATCGAGAGACCGGCAATGTTTGCGAGGTACACCGGAATCAGTGGTACGACGCAGGGTGAAGCGAACGATGCAATTCCAAGTCCAAACGCAAGTGGTAGTGCGACCTCTCCCATAAATCTTTCCTATCTGGTCAGCTGCGGCCCTGAACTCCAATGATAGCATGATATACTACAAAGCTGATTCTGGGGCTGTAGCTCAGCTGGGAGAGCGCCTCCCTTGCACGGAGGAAGTCAGGGGTTCGAGTCCCCTCAGCTCCACCACCTCTTTCCACAACCTGGCTGCGGGTTGGTGTCTCGCGGCCCATACGGATATGGGCGATGCTCGTCTGTGCAGCACTCCGGCGGATAAGCAACGAGCACTGAGAATTATGATCCCGGACCAGACATGCCTGTCTTGTTCTTGCGTTGAATTTCGGGGAAGCTGGCATATTCGGCGAAGACCTGCCTGATCTCGGTCTTGTGGATACCGAAGGTCGTTACCTGCACCTTGTTCCAATCCGTCGATGATCAGGCTTAAGGCAGCTATTCCACTGGCGGCTCCGCAACAGGAATCCCGTTCCTGGAGTTGCTCGTGGCCTGAACACCGACACTTCACCGCTTGAGCACCCCTCCGAGTTCTCCACTCTCCCGCAGCATTTACGTTCCATTTGCCCGCTACTTCCCATGCGGTTGTACACCCGCCACTGGTCTGGGATGCAAAGGGTGCCCGTCTCTATGACACCGCCGGATCAGGCGGTTACAACCCCTTGTCCGCAACGAACTGGGCCAAATCCGCCAGACGGCAACTGTACCCCCATTCATTGTCATACCACGCCAGCACCTTCACCATGCTGGGTTTCATCGCCATGGTACTGGGCGCGTCGAAAATGGCGCTGGCCGCGCTACCCACGCAGTCCGAACTGACCAGTTCCTCTTCGGTGTATTCGATGATTCCCTGGAGTGGGCCCTCGGCTGCCTCCTGAAATGCCTGATTGACTTGTTCCACGGAAAACTCGCGCTTGAGAGTCGCTACGAAATCAACTATCGATCCCACCTGCACCGGTACCCGGAAGGCCATGCCATCTATCCTGCCCTCCAGTCCGGGAATGAGCCTGCCGACCAGTCTGGCGGCACCCGTAGTCGTAGGGACTATGTTAGCTGCCGCTGCTCGGGCTCGACGAAGATCCTTGTGATACATATCCTGCAGGTTTTGCCCATTAGTATAGGCGTGAATAGTAGACATAAAACCTTGTGTTATCCCGAAGTTCTCGTGCAGCACCTTCACTACGGGAGCGATGCAGTTCGTAGTACAAGAGGCGTTTGATATGATGTGATGTTCCCCGGGGATATATTGTTCTTCGTTGACGCCAAGAACGACAGTGATGTCTTCATTCTTGCCTGGCGCCGATATCAGCACCTTCCTGGCTCCCGCTTTCAGATGGGCCGCAGCTTGCCTTGCATCGCGAAACACGCCCGTTGCTTCCAGCACTATGTCGACACCGGCGTCCTGCCATGGGATCTTCTCCGGTTCACGTTCGGAGAAGACCTTCACTGTATGCCCATCTATGGTGATAGCATTCTCGCTTGCCTCCACCGTTCCCGGATACTTCCCGTATGCACTATCGCGCTTAAACAGGTGAGCATTCGTCCTGCTGTCGGTCAGATCGTTAAGCGCCACCACCGATAGACTGCCTTCGTGATACTCGTTAATCGCCCGAAGTGTCAGCCTTCCGATTCTGCCGAAACCGTTGATTCCAATCCTGGTTGCCATTTCCACCTCCTCACTGTCTTCAGTCCACAGGGGCGCAATGTGGTTCGTGACTCCAATCCGTCTGGCTGGCTTCTCATTGCATCAGGTGGTAAGCCAACCACCATCCACGACCAGTGATGCTCCAGTCATGTAGTCGGACTGCTCAGATGCCAGGTAGACGACAAGGTGGGCGATATCTTCAGGTCTCCCTGTTCTTCCCTTGGGAATTCTCCCCAGCAATTGCTGTAATTGGTCTCCTTCTCTGATACTCTTCGTCATCTCTGTGTCAATTATTCCCGGGCAGATGACATTGCACGTTATTCCCTGGGAACTGAGTTCTACTGCCAGAGCTTGAGTGAGCGCTACCACTCCCCCTTTGGAAGCCGTGTAATGCGCCACCTGCGGAAACGCGATGCCGCAGCCGCCGTAGGATATGGACGCAATATTGATGATGCGGCCCCATTCGTTCTTGACCATCTGTTTCGCTGCAGCCTGGGCACATAGGAACTGCCCTTTGAGGTTGATGTTCATTGTCCTGTCCCACTCTTCTTCACTCAGTTCAAGAATGGGTTTGAAACTCGTGATGCCCGCATTGTTCACCAGAATATCCAGCCTTCCAAACTCTGCAACCGTCTTCTGTATCGCATTGTCTATTTGGGCTCCATTTGAGACGTCGCACTGCAACGCGAGGCCTGTTCCGCCCGCAGATTCGATCTCCCCGACGACGCCTCTGCATGTCTCCTCGGCAATATCGGTCGCAACGACCTTTGCTCCTTCTTGAGCAAGCTTCAGCGCTATGGCGCGACCTATTCCCATGCCGGCACCGGTGACAAATGCAACCTTGTTTTCCAGTCTCATCTTTGATACCTCCTTACTGTTTTTGTGCCTGATCTCAGGATCAATGGCCAGCCAAAGACACATGGCAGTGCCAGCCATCTGCATCTCTCAGCTATGTTCTTTCACAATTCTGTATGGGCAGCCGGCCAGGCTTTGAATCGGGGGAGTATGGCTTGGAACTAGGACCGAGCAGAGCCCCCGGGTTGATTGAAGGGATTCTCAGTCTGAAGGCAGACAGTGACCCTGTACGGCTGACGGGGGGAAAGGTGTCCGGACCTGTTTGACGGAAGAGGTGCGAAGTGAAACCGATCCGGACCATCCGCGCAGTCCCCATGTTTCATCACCACCTCCTTACTCCCAACCACTGGGGTCACACCACCGCCATCATCCGGGTGCGGTTTGCTATGACCAGCATGCAACCGATACTTCGCTGACGATACAGAATATGGCTGTTTGCTGTCAAACCGGGGCATCGCTGTGCGACCGCATTTGACCAACCAGCCCTTGGTTCGGTATAAAAGGAGGGCCGATTGTTGAATTCATGCCTCAATTAGAGGAGATTTGCATGTGTATAGCTTGTGGTGGAACATGTGGCGGCGCCGGGGATATCGTATTGCCATCGCTGGTGATAGGGGCCGTGATCATCGTGCAGGGAGTGCGTGCCAGCCGTGAGGCGCGAGAGACGAAAGAGGAGGGTGACGACACGGCTCTGATGTCCGAGTCTGTGTTGAGCGATCGTTCAGACTCAGGCGTCCCTCGCGAATAGGTATCGCGATCGAATCATGATTGCGGGATTCCGGGGTGGATCGCTACAGAATGAAGTCCGTCGACAGGAATGCTGACTTCCGTTCTTGTACGATCTGCCGCAGTATCTCTTTGTTAGACTCGAAGTCCTTCGTAGCAACAACCGTTCGTATCGAGAAGACCCTCAGGGCGTCCGATACGGACAAAGTACCCTCGGCGGAATCCTTCCTGCCTGTAAAAGGGAATGTGTCGGGCCCACGTTGACACTGGCTGTTGATATTCACGCGGCAGACCTGATTGACGAGAGAATCCACGAGATGAGCAATCTCATCGACGTCCTGTCCGAACACGCTGACCTGCTGGCCGTAGGGTGAACCAGCTACGTACTCCAGCGGAGTTCTCAGATCATCGTACGGCACAATGGGAATCACAGGTCCAAACTGTTCCTCGTTGTACACCCGCATGTCAGGCGTGACTGGAGCGAGGATTGCGGGATAGAAGAATGTGTGATGGGTGGAGCCGCCCGCGTCATTGACTACTTGAGCGCCATGCCGTTTCGCGTCGTTTACCAGCTCACTGAGGTAGGCCACATTGGCAGGATCGGGTAGTGGTGTCAGAAATACGTCCGGTTCCCATGGCATACCATTATGAAGTCGCGCGACCGCATCCGCGAAGCGCTCCAGAAATTGGTCGTATAGACTCGAGTGCACGAACAGTATCTTCAGTGCGGTACACCGCTGGCCGTTGTAGGAGAGTGTACCCAGGATGCTTTCTCGCACAACTGTGTGTAAGTCGGCGCTTGCGGTCACGATTCCGGGGTTCTTGGCCTCAAGTCCCAGGATGCAGCGCAACCGGTTCAGTTTCGGATGTTGCCGCCTTATGTGGTTCGATACCTTGCTGCTGCCTATGAATGCCAGCGCGTCGATGTTGCCCGATGTCATCAGCGGACTGATGACCGTTTGGCCGTCTCCGTATACCGTGTTGACGACTCCTCGTGGAAAGGCATCGCGGAAGGCCTTCAGTAGGGGCCTGTAAAGGAGTACACCCAGCCTGGGTGGCTTGAAGATTACCGTATTCCCCATCAGGAGTGCCGGGATTAGCGTGATGAACGTCTCATTCAGCGGATAGTTGTATGGTCCCATGCAGAGCACTACTCCTAGTGGGGCGCGTCGAATCTGTCCGATGATTCCTTTCTCAATCGAAAACCGCGCCGAGGCCCGGTCCAGGTCCTTCAATGCGTCGATGGTGTCGCGGATGTATTCCACGGTCCGATCGAACTCCAGTTGCGCGTCGCGGTAGCATTTGCCGATCTCCCACATAAGCATGTTGACTACAGCGGTCTTCTCCGCGAGCATCATCTGAGCGAATTCCTCGACGCATCTGATTCGGTCCTCGACCGTCATACCGGGCCATGGACCTGTCCCGTTGTCATACGCAGAGACCGCTTCGTCCAGCGCTGCCAGTGCCTCGTTCCCGGTCAATAATGGATAGCTGCCGAGCAGCCTGGCGGTACTGCCGGACTCAGTATTCACAAACACCGGTGAGTACACTTCCTGCAGGGGGCCGTGCCATTCCCTCAAGTGTCCACCCACAAGGTACTCATGCTGTACCACCGGCGGGCCGACCTGATATGATTCCGGGATATCTTCCTCGCGGTAGATCATGGCAGCCAGCTGTTCGTCCATGTTCATGTCGCACACCTCCTGGAATCGATACCGGGACAAAGAGTAGCGCTTGTCAGTGGCTGCTGCAAGCCGGGAGAGGCATCGCCGAGGATTAGGATATGACGACCATCCCGATCCCCGGCTTGAACAGGTGACGGACAGGGAGCACCGCGGAGATGCATACTCGCTTCATACATGTGAACCTCGTTGCCGCAGTCTGGAGAGATCTTGCTGCGTTCTACCAGGAGGTATTCGGTTGTATCCCGGTGCCTCCCGAACGTCACCTGGAGGGCGAGTGGCTTTCCAGCGCAACCGGTGTTCCTAATGCCGTGCTGGAGGGTATTCACCTTCGCCTGCCTGTGGGAGGCGAACGGGGCCCGACTCTTGAGATATTCCAGTATTCCGAGGCACTTGAACGTCTTTCTCCTGCGGCTAATCGCCAGGGTTTGGGCCACATCGCCTTTGAAGTCGATGACGTTGCTGAGGTGCTGCAGCGAATTCATGCAGCGGGTGGTAGTGCGATCGGTGAGAGGGTGACAACGGAGATAGATGGAGTTGGAATCATCACGTTTGTCTACGCGACCGATCCTGAGGGCAACATCATAGAGCTGCAACAACGGGAAGCGTGACCGTCACCTGCGTGGCAGGCATCACGACGGAGATCGGCCTCACGTTCGTGTGGCTTGGTCGGACGGCGGACGCTGTGGCATAATACGTACCGTTGTGCGTTGCGCAATTCTATTCCGGAGGGATCGCATAGAGGTCTAGTGCGGCCGCCTGCTAAGCGGTTACCCCGCGCAATCGGGGTCGCGGGTTCGAATCCCGCTCCCTCCGCCAGCATTTCACCTACGCAGTGATCGCGTGTATCATTCCGCCACCGCGGCCCGAAACCTGCCTGTCAGAAGTCACAGGTTCTATCCGATTGCGTGTGGCAGAAGTATAGATGTTGGTGGGGATTCAAATGCCGAGCAGCGAGCGTCCCGATGACAGAAGCTCCTGCACTCGCTGTGGATCGTCACCTTCGACGTAGATACGAACCAGCGGCTCAGTACCCGACAGTCGATAGAGGACCCATGCGCCGTCGGTAAGGACAATCATGACCCCATCCGTGTGATCGATTCTCTCGACGGGGGTCCCCCCCACGGTTAAAGGTGACAGGTCCTGGAGCGCATTTTCGACGCGTGATCGATCACCGGGCTCCAACTCCAGGTCCAGTCGGTCGTAGTAATGAGGTCCTACGACACTGTACAGCTCTTCCAGGAGCATTGATGGAGTCTTTCCCGCCTGCCGTATCATGTCAAGGAAGTAGAGGCCTGCTAAAATTCCGTCACGTTCCGGGACGTGACCGCGGAATGCGTAGCCGCCACTCTCCTCGCCGCCTATCAGTGCGTTATGCTCCAACATCAAAGGCGCGATGTACTTGAATCCCACCTGGGTCACGTGCACTGGAACCTTGTAGCGTTCACCCAGTAGCGATATCATTTCGGTGGTGGTGATGGAACGAATGATGTCGCCGCGTTCACCTCGTATGGCGAGCAGGTAGTAACATAGCAGGGCGAAGACCTGGTGCTGGTTCAGGAAGTTCCCGTGTTCATCGATAATCCCTACCCGGTCGGCGTCGCCATCGGTCGCGATTCCCATCAGGGCGCCCGTGTTGGCAACATGCGTGCGAAGACGCTCCACGTTGGGACCGATTGGCTCCGGGCGTATACCCGGAAATGCCGGGTTCCTCTCTCCGTTCAACTCTTCTACTGCCAGATTACCGCCTCCAGCCAGCTTGTCTATATAGCCTGCGCCGGCGCCAAACATGGAGTCCACGACCACGGTACCCGGCATCTGTCTCAAAGCATCTATGTCGACCAGTCGCCTGATACGAGCCATGTAAGCGACGTCAGGATCGTGCCACTCCACAAGTTTCTGCTCAAGCAGGTCGTCAAGCGAGCGCACGTGTATTTGAGAACCCATGTCTGCGGTGTTGGACTTCGATAATGCCGCTATCTCGTCTTCTATGCTGGCGATTACACTCATAGGCGCGCTGGACCCATCGGGTCCCTTGTACTTGTAGCCATTCCATTGGGCCGGGTTATGGCTTGCGGTGATGACCACTCCACCGTCCGCCTTCAGATCGACGACCGCGTGGCTGACCACAGGTGTTGGCACAGGCGAAGTGCTCAGGTACACGTATATGCCGTTGGCGCCAAGCACCTCTGCTACGGCAGCAGCGAAGTCCTCGGAGGCGAAGCGCGTATCGTAGCCGACAACCACCCGCGCGTTATCGCCTCTGCTCTTAATGAGATAGTTGGCGGTTGCCTGTGCGCAAACCCTTACATTATCGAAGGTGAAGTCCTCAGCGATGATGGCGCGCCATCCGTCTGTACCGAACTTGATGCTTCCGGCCATTTCACCTCCCTGCGTCTGTGCGTAGTAACCCGGCTTTGTCTGTCTTCTCCCATGGCAAGTCAATATCGGTCCGTCCAAAGTGACCGTAGGCTGCCACTTGCCGGTACAGTGGCCGGCGCAAACCCAGGTACTGAATTATTGCCTCGGGGCGGAAGTCAAAATGCCTCTTGATGAGATCCTCGATGACCGTATCCGGCACCTTGCCTGTGCCGAGCGTCTCGACCGAAATCGATAGCGGATGGGCTTTGCCGATAGTATAGGCGATCTGAAGTTCTGCGTAGTCGGCAAGACCGGCAGCTACTATGTTCTTTGCAGCATAGCGCGCCATGTAAGCGGCAGAACGATCCACTTTGGTCGGATCCTTGCCCGAGAAAGCGCCGCCCCCGTGCGGACACACCGAACCATAGGAGTCCACTATTGTCTTACGTCCGGTGAATCCGGTATCACTAACCGGACCTCCTATCTCGAACTGCCCTGCGCTGTTGATGAAGATCTCGGTGTCGGCAGTCATCAGGTGTGAGGGTACTACCACATCTATGACTTCGCGGCGTATATCCTGCTCGATCCTGGTACGCTCTACTCCGGCATCGTGTTGTGCAGCAATAACCAGACAGACCAGTCTCGTGGGCACACCGTGGACGTACTCAATAGTAACCTGAGACTTGCCATCCGGCCTGAGATATGGAATTCTGCCGTCCTTCCTTACTTGTGACAGGCGGCGGCACAGCTTGTGAGCCAGTGAAACAGGCAGCGGCATCAGTTCAGGTGTCTCAATGCAGGCATACCCCACCATCATTCCCTGGTCGCCGGCGCCTGTCCTGTCCAGTTCTACATCGGCGTTCTTGCTGGAGCGAAGTTCAAGTGACTGATCCACTCCTGCAGCTATATCGGGAGACTGTTGCTTAATCGACACCATGACACCGCAAGTACGGTAGTCGAATCCGTATTCCGGCTTGGTGTAGCCCACATCCCTGATAACGTTTCTCACAATCTCAGGAATCTCCACATAGCTTTCGCACGTGACCTCGCCAAGGACGAGGACGACGCCCATCGCCACTGCCACTTCACACGCCACATGGGCGTAAGGATCACTCGTGATGATCGCGTCCAGAATCGCATCCGATATCTGGTCGCACAGCTTGTCGGGATGACCCTCGGTCACCGATTCGGAAGTGATGAGATACGAATTCGATGCATGGAAACTGTTGGGCATCGTTCCTCCTTATTCTGCTACGTGCCGGCTTCCCAGCTTGCCAGATACGCAATCTGAGCTTCGGTCAGGCTGTCGATCTCGATTCCCATTGCCTGCAGTTTGAGCCGACCAACCTCTTCGTCAATGACGGCTGGTACCGCGTACACCTTGGGAGTGAGCCCCTCCCCGTGGGCGTTCAGGTACTCGGCCGATAACGCCTGATTCGCGAAGCTCATATCCATGACGCTCGCCGGATGGCCCTCGGCGGCGGCGAGGTTCACGAGTCGTCCCTGAGCGAGGAGATAGATTTTTCGGCCATCGGACATGAGGTACTCATCCACCATCGGACGTACCTCGGTCACGTTTGTGGCCATATCCCGTAGCGCTTGAAGATTGATTTCTACATCGAAATGACCGCTATTGGCCAGGATGGCTCCATTCTTCATTACGGCGAAGTGCTGCCGGTCGATTACGTCGATGTTTCCAGTTACTGTGATGAACACATCTCCCAGCGGTGCTGCCTTATTGAGCGGCATAACCTCGTAGCCATCCATCACCGCTTCGAGAGCGACCGTCGGGTCGACCTCGGTGACAATGACCCGGCTGCCCAGGCCCTGTGCCCGCCGCGCGACACCCCGGCCGCACCAGCCGTATCCACAGATTACCACGCGGCTCCCCGCCCACAGTATGTTGGTGGCGCGGGTAATACCATCCAGAGTGCTCTGTCCCGTGCCGTACCTGTTGTCGAAGAAGTGCTTCGTCCTCGCATCGTTGACGGAAATGACCGGATATGCCAGTTTGCCGCTGCGTGCCATGTTCCGCAGGCGAATGACGCCTGTAGTCGTTTCCTCAGTGCCACCTTTGACATGGGACAGCAGTTCCCCAAACCGCTGATGCATTGTCGATACCACATCGGCTCCATCATCCATGGTGATGTCGGGCCTGTGCTCAATTGCTGCGATGATGTGCGAGTAGTAGCGGTCGTTATCCTCAGCTTTCACAGCGTGGACTGGGATGTCGTGTGCCACCAATGCGGCAGCTACTTCATCCTGGGTGCTCAACGGATTGGACGCGCACAGCACTACGTCGGCTCCCCCGTCTTTCAGTGTGAGCATCAGGTTCGCCGTCTCGGTCGTCACATGAAGACACGCCGATACTCGTATTCCTTCGAGCGGCCGTTCCTGCCTGAACCTGTCCCTCAGCTGTAGCAGCACGGGCATGTTGAGCGCCGCCCAGTCAATGCGCCTCTGTCCTTCCGGAGCCAAAGAAAGATCCCGGATGTCGTACTGGCTCTTGTCTAAAGTTGTGGCCATAAATCCTCCAGAATCGCCTCCACATTCCTTGTCGTGTCGACTCTAATATGATCAGCGGACGCGAACTCGGTGACGGGATCCCTGGTCTCAATCTGTCCCTCAAGTATCTCCGGTCTCGCGTCTGAGACGGTCGCCCCGGTTCGTCTTTGTATCACCCTTTCCCGCAGTAAGTCGTAAGGCGCCGTGCATTCAATTAGCAGGGCTCTTGCATGCTGCTGTTTCGCGGTTGCAAGGGCACGTATGCGCTCGGTGGAACTGAGAAACGACGCGTCGAGAATTGCACAGTGTCCGGTGGAGAGCACCTGTTGCGCCTGCCGCAGCATCTCGCCATATGTCTGCTGCGTCCATTCGGTCGAGTAGATGCCCTGTCCGAACGACTCGTAGCTGTGCTGGTCAGCAGGCAGGCCGGCGAGTTCCTTGCGCACGACATCGGAAGATATCACCGTGCCAGCCAGCAGACTCCCCAGTTCCTCAGCTATGGCGCTCTTGCCGCTGCCCGTGAGTCCGGACATGATGATGAGAAGGCCCTGACCGGTGGCATAGCTTATTGCCAAATGGAAGTACGTACGCGCAAGCCATAGCGCCTTGCGTTTCTCCTCCTCGGGTATCTTCCTGTCGCTCAGCTTGAAACCCTCCACCTTGCCCCTCACCACTGATCGGTAGCACTTGTAGAACCGCATCAACTCGACAATTCTGCTGTCGCGGGAGATATCGGCGTATGAATCAACGAACTCCTGCGACAGGTCGTGCCGCCTGAATCTATCCAGGTCCATCGCAAGGAAGGCGACTTCGGAGGCGACGTCGCCGTACCTGAAGCGATCATTGAACTCAATGCAGTCGTAAATGCACACTTCGTCAGTCATGCAGACGTGAGCGGCGTGGAGATCTCCGTGGCAGTCTCGTATTTTGCCTTCCCTGGCTCTTCCTGCCACAAGCGTTGCATGTGTGTCGAGGAAGTTGTTGGCGTATTCGCGCAGCAGTGAGTGATTTGTACGGGTAACGATCTGGTTGATGCCGGCGAGCGTCTGTTGGAAGTTCTCCTCGGTGTTGTATCGAATCGCCGGGACACTGCCGAATGCGGCGATGTCCGGAGATGAGGCAGCGTGCGTGTG
Source organism: Dehalococcoidia bacterium (assembly GCA_007129495.1). Classification (GTDB taxonomy): domain Bacteria; phylum Chloroflexota; class Dehalococcoidia; order GIF9; family AB-539-J10; genus SKVJ01. The sequence goes on from SKVJ01000036.1 coordinate 35,305, forward strand.
GAACGACGCGACGCGAGAGGCGATAGTGTGCATCATAGGTACGGTCGCCATTCCACCTGTGAGCAGGTAGTCCAGCATCAGCTCTTCGGGCAGGCGCCGCATTTTGACGGCGTGCTCCACAATGTTCCCGCCTTCCTCAACACGCACCCGTCCCCGGCAGCGCGTTACCGCTACGACCCCGAGATAGGCTTCGGGACAGAGTCTGCGGTTCAGTTCCACCTCCCGCTTGCAGAAATGATGTCTGGCTTCGAACGAGGTGTAGTCGACGTAGCCAAGGTTGACCGGCTTCTTGATCTTGTAAACGAAGTCACCTGCAAAGAAAAGCAGGGACATCTGAGTCTGCCGAAAGCCGACCACCCCGGTTTCGTGCGGGTATGCCTCCGGCTGTCTCAGTGCCCCTGTCAGCTCGTCAACGTCAGTTGTCGGGGTATGGCCGGATCGTTCGTCAGGCGAAAACGAACGTTGCTCGGGCAAATGACCCCTCCGCCTCCTTATCTCCTACCATGTAGGTGTCCCCGGGAAGTGTCTTCGTCTTGGAGCCCAGCTGGACCTGCTTCCCGATCAGGTCCAGAGTAACCTTGTTCGGATCGATATCTGTCAGGTTTCCGAGGAGCCAGGGGCCCTCGTCCAGCTCTACCATCACCACGGTATAGGGAACCTCGGCTTCCCGTCCCTCTGCCGGAACGTAGGACACGGTGAAGGTGACTACCTTGCCGCTACCCTTGAGGTCCGCCACTTCCATATTGGTGGAGCCGCATTCCTGGCAGGCCATCTTCGGCGGGCAGGTGTAGTTGCCGCAGTCATTGCATTTCAGGCCCAGGAGCTTGCCTTTTCTGAGTGACTTGTTGTACTGCTTGAATGTCAGCTTATATTCCATTGCGCGTCTCCTCTATATAGAGCCTACCAGCCTCGTTTGAGTACCATGTTGCACAGCACTCCGTCGCCCCCAAGCGTGTCTGTCAACCCTATCCTGGCGTTTTCGACCCGGCGTCCCTGCTCGGCTTCTCCCCGCATCTGGTGTACGATATCAACCACCTGCGAGGCACCCGTAGCGCCTATTGGGTGTCCCTTCGATTTCAATCCGCCGGACATGTTGATGGCGACTTTGCCACCGCGGTCTGCCTGTCCGGTCTCCCAAAGCTGACCTCCCTTGCCGAATTCAGCGAAACCGAGGCTCTCGGCTGCGATGATGCTCGCGATACTGAAGCAATCGTGCAGCTCGCACAGATCAACATCTTCCGGCCCTATACCTGCCATGTCATATGCCTGCTTCACCGAAACCTCGCGTGCCCGTATCCTGGGTGCATAGTCCTTCTGCGCGCTGAGCTTGCCTGAAGAGGCCTGTCCCACACCGGCGATATATACCGGCTTGCTCGTCAGCTTCTTAGCGACATCTTCCGATGCGAGGATCATCGCTGCCGCTCCATCCGAGAACGGGCAGCAATCGTACAGTTGAAGCGGGGTGCAGACCATGAAGCTGTTCAACACCTCTTCGGCGGTGATCTCCTTCTGAAACTGGGCGTACTTGTTATGCACACCGTACTTGTGCGCCTGGACGGTCACCATCGCCATCTGTTCCTTCAACTTCTGCAGCGGCACTCCATACTTCGAGGTATACAGGTGCGCGAGCATCGCGAATAACCCGGGGAACGTCAGTCCTGCCGGGTATTCGTAGTGAGAGTCGTGCGCCATTGCGAACGTACGTGTTGCCAGAGGTGTGCCCATCTTGGCTGATGTCTCAACGCCGCCAACAAGAACGATGTCATAGAACCCTGATGCCACCCACATAAATGCATCGCGAATCGCCAGGCTTGAGGAGGCACACGCGCCCTCGTATCGAGTCGCGGGTACGTTAGTGGCGCCGAGGTCGTCGGCGATGTAGGACTGGATCATTATCTGACCCTCAGAGAAATCGCCCAGAACATTACCCACGTAGATCGCTTGTATATCCCTGGCCGTGAGCCCGGATTCAACGATAGCATCCATTGCGGCCTCATTAAATAACTCAACGGACGACTTCTCGGCAGCAAAGGTGAATGGCGTGTGTCCTACGCCGGCTATAGCTACTTTCCTCATACGTTCGAACCTCCTTGTGCGGTCGGTCAGACGGAATTATACCAGCCGTGTGCCGGCTGCCATAACAACAGGTGGTGTGGCGTAGCCGCTCACTTCACGCCGAGCACCTGGCGGGCAATGGCCCACCGCTGCATCTCAGACGTGCCTTCATATATCTCTGTAACCCGTTGGTCGCGTGCATAGCGTTCTACTGGAGCATCGCGTGTATAGCCTATCCCCCCGAATACCTGTACGGCACGGTGACAGATGCGGCCGGCCGCTTCGCTGGCATAGAGCTTGGCCATCGCGGATTCTTTTATGGCCAGATCGCCATGATCAATGAGCCAGGCAGCACGATACGTGAGCAGCCGCGCTATCTCAAGCTCGGTGGCTGAATCTGCAATCATCCACTGGATAGCCTGGTGCTGTCCCAGCAACTTGCCGAATGCCGCACGTTCCTTTGCGTAGCGAACCATCTCATCGTATGCTGCCTGTGCAATGCCCAGTGCCTGTGCTGCCACGCTAACCCGACTCTTATCAATCGACTCAAGCGCGATGATAAGCCCTTGCCCTTCCTCACCGATGAGCGCATCCTTCGGCACTGTGCACTCGTCGAACACGAGTTCCGTCGTGGATGTGCAGTGTTGACCTGTCTTGCGTTCTCTCTTTCCCAGTGATACTCCGGGCGTTTGTTTTTCCAATGCGAATGCGCTCACACCCTTGTGACCGAGTTCCGGGTTCAGGGTTGCGAAAACCACCCCGAAAGCGGATTCCTCTCCGTTGCTGATGAATGTCTTGGTTCCGCTGAGGACGAATTCCTGATCCGTACTCCGGTACCTTGTCTGCATTGGAGCGATGTCGCTGCCGCCCTCGGGCTCGGTCAGCGCGAAGAATGCCACCTCGCCCTGGGCGCAGCGGGGGACGTAGGTCCGTTTCTGTGCCTCGGTGCCATGAATACAGATGCCATCCATGGCTATACCACAGCTTACAAGGTACGCCAGTGACAACCCTCCCGAGCCACGGGCCAGCTCTTCAGTGGCGATGCACAGGAGGGTCTTGCCTCCCCCGCCGCCGCCATACTGTTCCGGAAGCGCCAGACTGCAGAGTCCGAGGCCCGCGAGCTGGTTCCAGGTGTCCCACGGAAAAAGCTCCTCGTCCTCCCACTGTGCCGCCTTCGGTATGACCTCGGAGTCGACAAACTCCCTCACAGCCGCACGAAACATCTTCTGTTGTTCATCGTGTTCGAAGTCCATGGATCATTCCTCCTCACCCGTCCGTGGGACGCTCAGGCATTCTGGAGAGTTCTTTCAGGCATCGGGCGCAGTAGGAGCATGGCTTGATATCCGTATCCTGGAGCGTCTGCGAATATCGCATGACGCAGCCCTCCTGACCGCAGTGGGGCAATAGCATCAGGTGACCGGCCTCATGGAGTATCTCTTTGGTTGCGCGTTCCACTTGGACCTGTTGCTCTGCGGCCCGTCCGTTGGTTCCATGCATCAGCCTGTGTAGTGAGATAATGGCGGTGTGCTGCTCCGGCGCTGCATAGCCGAAGACGTAGTCGAAACCGGGGGCTGCGAGGTCGAAGCCTGTCACACCGATGATAAGCTCGTTGTGCTGATATTCTCTGTCCAGAAGGCGGAACATTTGCCGGACCTGCAGCGCATCGCCACCTTCGGGCGGCGTAGGGTCCTCATGAATAGGGGCGACGACAAACATCCAGGGGAGGACATTCCTGAGGCGCCGGACTATCGCCTGGGGTAGCCCATCTGCGACGCTCGCGAACGGAACAATCGTCATCCGCATATGGTGATTCTCCCGCTATGTTGCGGATACCGGTATTGTTTGAGCACTTGCCTTCGGGCTGTCGTGCGCACTATCCCTCCCTGCGGCCTGATCATGGCCGTCATCATGTCGCATCGAGCAGATAGCGACCCGTGATTGCCGAAAGCTTCTCCTTCGTCTTGTCCGGCACAAGGTCAACCCTGGTCACAATTGCACCGCTCAGCGCCGACCCGCAGGAACAAGAGCGGTCCGCAGGCAGATCCCGGAGTATGCCTCGTACGATCGCACGGGCGGTTTCTGCGCCCATCAACAGGCAGGCCAGTATCATTTCCGTGGTGACCGACTCATGGGTGGGATGCCAGCAATCGTAGTCGGTTACGAATGCCACCGAGACATAACACATCTCCGCTTCTCTGGCTAACTTCGCCTCCGGCAGGGCTGTCATGCCGACGATATTGGCTCCAATGGACCGGAACATCATCGATTCGGCCAGTGTGGAGAATTGAGGGCCCTCAATGACCACGTGGGTGCCGCGCTCGTGTATCTGCGCGCCAGTCGAGCCGCCGGCGGCGCAGGTGGCATTTCGCATCTCCGGGCAGAATGGTTGTGCGAATCCCACGTGTGCCACGATGCCTTCGCCAAAAAACGTGCTGGCTCGACGTCTCGTGCAGTCGATAAGCTGGTCCGGAACAACGATATCCATAGGGGCCATTTCTTGGCACAGGCTGCCGACTGCGTTGACGGACACGATGCGCTTGACCCCCAATAGCTTGAGCGCGTAGATATTCGCGCGGTAGGGCACGTCGGTGGGCAGGATGCGGTGCCCTCGCCCGTGGCGCGGAAGGAATGCCACCCTTTTTTTGTCCAGCGTTCCAAGCACGATGGTATCGCTGGGGGGGCCGAAAGGCGTGTCAATCTCTCGCTCTTCAACGTCGGTAAGGCCTTCCATCTGGTAGAGGCCACTGCCTCCGATAATGCCTATCTCTGCGGTTTTCATAGTTCGTTTCTCCAGGCAGATTCTAACGGTACCTGATGCAAAACGCCACACGGCGTTCGGGGTGCGGTCCGGACTGGCAGCCTGCGTGCGAACAGCGGTGGATTGCCGGTAGCCGCCTTTGTGCGTGGCGGACGACTCGACGGGGCTTCCCGGCCGTCCGGTCCGTTACAGTGCGTCCGGATCCAATCCCATGGCCTTGAGGGTTTCGATATCGCCGGGCCCGCGCCGGCTTCTAAGGTATTGTGCGAGAGCCAGTCTCTCGTCTGAGGTCTTGTTCCAGGCGAGGTCGCTCTTCGCGGTTATTGAGTCTGGACGTATACCGATGACCGAGCATGCCTTGTAGGCAGGCATATCCTCGGTCACCGGTGCAAGGTGGACGCCGGGCTCATGCTTCGCCACCAGCGCGTTCAGCACGGCCGTTTTGAGGGAACCATCCGGAACCATCGACGCTTCTCCACGAATGATGACACAGTGAAAGAACTGATGCAGCTTGCAGGGGCGTCGCTCCGGATCGAAGCCTGCGTCAACATACGCAAGGGGGATGTCGACCTCGAAGCATACCCGTGGGTCTTTCGCAATATTGTCGAGCTTCTCCCCGGCGGGAGCACTGTGGAAGTAAATAGCGCCCTGGTAGTAGACGAAGTTCACCGGAGTGACATAAGGATAGCCGTCCAGGCCTGTGGTAGCCAGGCGACCTATGGTCGCAGTGTTCAGGATGCGATCGATCTCATGCTGATCCGTTACTTCGCTGTGGTGTCTTCGCATGCCCAAGCGTGTCCTTCTCCTGTCCGGCCCGCAGAACTTCCGCTATCGGAGGGAAGCAGTCATTGCTCAACTCGCCCGGACGGGCAGGTGCACTCCGAAAACCGGTCTGGATCGACTGTATCACGGTTCATTCGTGTTCTCAAGGGGCGCATTCACTGACCCGGGATGTTGCCGGAGCTGCATGGTTCATTCACCTGGATATGCTGAGAACCAGCGTCACAGAAGCTATGGGATTACCGGGACGGGGTCTGCAGCATGGTATGGCAGTGAGTGCGCTGCATACCGGTCCGGTACAGAATCCGGGCAGGCGCTAAGGTCTTGGAAGAATCTGGTCCGGGGTTACAGAGAGTGAGAACACTGGAGTGATGATAACAAAGATTGCCAGATGGAGAACCAGATAGCAGATGGTTCCTATTATCACGAGCCGGAACCTGCGCGAGCCATTAGCCTTCCGTGCACCGATTAGTCGGAAGATCGCCCAACCCAGTCCCAGACATACCGCCCCGATGGTAGGGTAGAAGTAATAGACGAAGGTCATTCTATCGGTGATGATGCTGAGGGGAATCCAGATCAGATAGGTACAGGCGAACCAGGCTACGGCGAAGAGCCCGATCGCATTGCCCTTCCTGGCCTCGTAACTCATATACGCCATCGTGGGTATAATCAGCACCGACACGGTGTAGCTTATGGTGGCAATGTAAGGCGGCTCCCACCAATAGGGAATCATCTCAGTAACCAGCAGCCACTCCCAGGGGCGGCTGGCAGAGGGATGGACTACGTCCGAGAAGGTGACTCCGGAGCTTGCAGTCAGCATCCCTATGCTGCGGCCCAGTGGATTCACTATCTGCCCGGTGAGCACGTAGTCCAGCACCGGGAGCATGGCGAGGAACAGCAGGGGTGCGAGCATCATAGAGAAGCTGAACCGAATCGACCGGTCGCGCTTCGCCATCAGCCAGTGAGCTACGATTACCAGTAACCCCATGGCGCCCGTGAGCTTGGCCAGAGTGCTGAGGCATATCGCTGTACCACTCAGGGCGTAGCTGCCTCTCAGGTACAACCAGAAGGCGGCCAGCATGAACGTGACACTGAAGACGTCCAGCATAGCAATACTCGACTGGACAAAAGCCAGTACTTCGAAGGTGTACAGGAACGTGGCCGGCAGCGCGGCCCACTGGCCCATGCCCAGCCTGCCGCATATCAGATAGAAGAAGATAATGCCGAATCCGCCGAAGACCACCGGGAAGAAACGCCAGCCGATAGCATTGTCACCGAACAGGATGATGCCGCCTGCTATCATGGCCTGCCCCAGCGGTGGATGCTCCCGGCGTATTTCTCCATGCCCTTCGACTATGGCCTGCGCATCCGGGATGTAATGTTGCTCATCGAACATAGGCTCTGGAGGAGTCCCGATAATACCGAAATGCATAGCGAAGCTGGCCAGCACCAGGAGGGTCAGACCCAGGTATTCCCATCGGGCAAACCGGTACAGGAGTTGCCTTGTTACTTCCATGTCCACCAGGAATTGACCATGTAGTTCCAGAGGGTGGCAGTTGCGATTCCGAAAAGATTCGACACCAGGTAGAAGACTCCAAGAACCGAGGTAAGAGTCCAGAGCACAGCCAGGTTAATCGCGAGGCCTCCCAGGCTTACGAGATTGAACTTGAGCAGACGGGTCACGAAGCACCTGAATCCCCGCGCACGGCGGTCGGGAAAGGTGAAGAAGTCGTTCAGCGTGAAATTGGTAATGATTGAAGTCTCGATGCTTATGATGGCGGAGACCAGGTAGAACAGGCCGACGTACTCGGTGAGAAGCCATAGCAACCCCATGTTAACGATGACCCCGCTGCCTCCGACAAGGCAGAACCTGGCGAATCTGGTCCATTCCCCGGTTCTTCTCATCAGACTGGCGACATGCTTCAGATAGTCCACCTGTTGGCTGAGGCGGAGCTTGCTTTCCCCGCGCTCACGGGCACGGAAGACAAAAGGGACTTCCGTCACTCTCTGTGGTTTCGCCAGAAGCAGTATCTCCAGCAGAATCTTGTAGCCTGTCGGCTCCAGGCGCACATGCGCGATAAGGCCGGTGTCGAGCATGAAGAATCCCGACATGGGGTCGCTCACCTTCCTGGTCGACGGCAGGAAGAGATGTGCCAGGAATATGGCGCCCTTCGACACTATCCTCCTGATGAGACTCCATCCCTCGCAGCCTCCTCCTTCCACGTAGCGGCTCCCGATTGCCACCTCAGATCCCTCATGTATGGCTGTCAGGAGGTTCGGAATGATTTCCGGCGGATGCTGCAGGTCGGCATCCAGCACGCCTACGATGCGGCTGTCCGCCACTCCGAGGCCGTTGACCACGGCAGATGCCAGGCCTTTCTTGTCTTTGCGAACCAGTATGCGCACCGGGTACCGCGATGAGAGCTCTCCAATGAGCTCGGCGGTACCATCGTTACTGTCATCGTCCACAATTACGATCTCGTAATCAATGCCGGGCAGGGATTCGCCGATTCGCCGGACCAGTTCCGCGATGTTCTCACGCTCACGGTAGGTTGGTATGACCAGTGACAGCGATTTACCCAAAGCCACCCCCTCGAAGAAGCGATACCCGCTCCACTACGGGAGAAACAATACTTGCTTCTGCACCTAAATGCCAAGTGGAGGGTTCCGGCCAATACGGGTCCGGGGTATTCCAGCCGCAGGTAGGATCGCCTCCATATGATGGACGGGATGTAATTGCAGGGCTTTGGTGCGAGCGGGTGCATATCAACCCTTGACTTCAGGAATATGACGGGATACTGTGTTCGGGACACTTGATGAAGGGGGTTATGAAATGGCTGAAGAGAAGACAGGAATGGGGATGGAACAGAATGTCGCCGGACTCCTCTGC
>SKVJ01000063.1 GCA_007129495.1 Dehalococcoidia bacterium
ACAAGGTGTTGAACGAATGATAGCGAAGCAAAGGAGAGGGTGACGGTAAAGACGTCAGAAAACGTTTGAAAGGAGCGTATTGTATGAACGATACAACCCCTGCAAAAAGCGTACAAAAACTCATTGCGCGCCTTGGGCCGGGATTTGTTCTCATTGTTGTAGTCCTTGTAGCGGCCTTTATGGTTCCTCGCTTTTTTACCACTCTCAACCTTATTAATGTTCTGTATCAGTCCTCGATTTATATCGTACTCGCCGTGGGAATGACCTTTGTCATTACCGGTGGTGGGATCGACTTGTCGATTGGTTCACAGGTTGCACTCATCAGTGTGGTCATGTCCGGTTTTATTCACGCGTGGGGCTGGCCTGTAGGTTTGGCGATGGTGGTTGCTATCCTTTTCGGTATGGGCCTTGGAGCGGTCAACGGATTTGTCATTACCGGTCTGAGGATGCCGGATTTTATCGTTACCCTGGCAGCCATGGAAACTTTCCGTGGTTTCGCCCTGGTGCATTCTGCCGGGAAGATCTGGTTCGATTTTCCGGCTTCCTTCCGTTATATCGGAATAACCCGCTGGGCGGGGCTCCCGATTCCCACTATTGTGGCACTGATACTCGCAGCGATAGGCTATTACATTTACCATAAAACTCATTTTGGGAGATACACCATAGCAGTGGGGGGAAACCGCACCGCAGCTATATACTGTGGAATCCCGGTGAGCCGTTACAAGGTATTTCAATACATCCTCATGGGAGGTTTGTGTGGATTGGCCGCTATACTCATCACCAGCCGACTTGATTCTTCCCAGGCTACCATGGCACAAGGATATGAAATTCATACCATAGCAGCGGTGATAATGGGAGGTACTTCCCTTTTCGGTGGGTCGGGAAATGTTGCCGGTTCGGTTGTGGGAGCACTCATTTTAGGGATTATTGCCAATACCATGGTGCTTTTAGGAGTTGATTATTTCTGGAGATTGGTAGTCACAGGTCTTCTTATTGTTTTAGCTGTCGGGTTGAACCAGTGGAGAGAAAACGTCATGCGAGAGGCTTCACTGGAAGCGGTAAAGGAAACAGCAAAAGAATCTACCAGTTGAGGAGGTGGTATCGCATTTTGGTTTATGCAATGGTAAATGATGTAAACGCATTTTATCAAATCTGGGAGGTGGGTTGAAAATGAGAAAATTTGTTGCGTGTATCGTTATTTTTGCGTTTTTGATGGTTGCCCTTACAACTGCTGTTGGTGCGTTTGAATTAATGGACCCGGATGAATATAAAGCACAGGTTCTTGCAGACCTTGGTGTATCCTTTGAGCTTCACGAGGAAATCTCGCAGGCAATAGCTCAGCCTGCCCAGCCTTTTGCTGTGGAACTGGATGAGCCGGTGATAATTGGGTTTGCGACACCAAGCTTTGATATATCCGATGCCTGGGAGCGCTGGTATTGGTCGATTTATTACCGCTTAGAAGAAGCGGGAATACCCTTTACCATGAATATCCAGGCTACCTCACGTCATGATGCCCACGATGAGCAGTTGGCACAGGTAGAAAGCTTGATAGCCGCTGAAGTGGACTTTATCATCCTGGGTCCGACCGAGCTTGATGCACAAAGAGTCGCGATTCGAAAAGTTCACGAAGCAGGAATCCCCATAATGATTCTCAATTTTTCTCGACCCTTTGAAGGCGACGAGGAGACCCTCCTCTATACTGCATTTGACCATGAGTACGGAGGGTACCTGAGTGGTATGCATATTGCAGAGACACTGGGTGGAGAAGGAAAAATGGCCGGCTTGCGGATGATACCCGGAACCCTAGATAACCAGCGCTGGGGCGGAGCCATGGCGGTAATTGAGCAAACAGATATTGAGGTAGTATACGAAACCTATGCTGAAGCTGACCGCCAGATGGCTTATGAGGCGACCATTGACATCATGACCGCACATCCTGATCTTGAAGCGATTTATGCCACCTCGACCGCCATGGCGTTGGGCGCTGCATCGGCCCTTGAAACACTGGGTCTCATTGACCAGGTTGCAGTGTATGGTTTCGGTGGTACGGTGGATGAAATCGATGCCATGTTACGAGGGAGAATGGTGGGTTCCGTGTTCCGTTTCCAGGATGATGCAGGAGCTGTAGTGGGTGAAGCCATTCAACGGTACCTGGAAGGCCGGGCTGATGAGGTCCCCATGAGCTTTATGGGTGACATGGTAATGGCCGATTCAAGTATGACGGAAGAACAATTCCGGGAATTGGCCGAGAGGGCACATCGCTACAGCAAAGTCGAAATGGGGCTCGGACTGTAAGACAAACGTAATTGAAAATTCAGAGAGCTTGACAATCGGGCGGTCCTCAGAAAAATCGGACCGCCCGATTTGTTGATAATTGTATCAATGCGGGAGGAGGTAATACCCGCTTGCCACCATTCGCGGTTGCAGGGGAAAGGTCTCTACATTGTAAATGTACATGAGCTGTGATTATATCCAAGGTCCTCTATCTCCTAAAAACATTTTGACTGTATTCTGACAAGGACTCAATATGGAAACTATCTATCCATGAGAGGTGATAATCGTGTTTCCTGAATATACCCTGCAGGGAAAACAAGCATGTATCACAGGAGCGAGTATGGGGATAGGAAAGGATGTAGCGGTTGCCCTGGCCCATGCCGGAGCGGATGTGGTGATAGCCGGAAAAGAGGAAAGTGAGAGAGAATCGCTCCATGAGGTTGCCGACCAAATCAATGAACTGGGGAGAAAAGCCGGAATAGTCATAGCTGATTTCCAATATTCACAACAAGCAATCAATATGGGGGAAGAGGTCGTGCAACTCACCGGAGGAGTGGATATTCTGGTGAATAATGCCGGAACGAGTGTTGTCCAACCTTCTTTGGAGGTTACAGAAGAGGCCTGGGACAAGGTATTGAATGTCAACTTGAAATCACTATTCTTTTTCACCCAGCAAATCGGTAAGACAATGGTGGGAAAAGGCTCGGGTAAGATTATCAATATTTCCTCTCTGGCGGGAATGGTGGGACTCAAGGATCATGCCGCCTATTGTGCCTCCAAAGGCGGCCTCATCTTATTGACCAAAGTTTTAGCTTTGGAATGGGGACCGCATGGAATCAATGTCAATGCGATCGCTCCGGTTATCGTGTGGACCCCCATGGCCGAATACGCTTGGGCTGACCCGGTGAAGAAACAGGCTATGCTCGATAAGGTGCCGCTGGGCCGCTTCGCTTCGACCGTGGATATCGCCGGGGCGGTGATTTTTCTGGCATCTCCTGCTTCAGATATGATAAACGGGGTGACATTGCCTGTTGATGGCGGATATACTGCCCACTAAATCCAGTTATTGAAAACGAGGTGATATTCCATGAAAATTGCGTTTCACACCTATGCATTCGGACCGCATGGAGGGTGGGTCCCGACATACCTGGTTGAAGAGGCCATCGAACGGACCGCCCGCCTGGGGTATGACGGTGTCGAGCTCGACGCTGCCCGGCCCCACGTGTGGCCTTATGATATTGACAATGAACATCGCAAAAATATTAAGAATCTCCTGGGGACATTGAACCTGGAGCTTCCCGCCGTCAGTGGATATTATTTCGGACTGAATTTTGCAAGCCCGCTTCCGAGCGAGCGCCAAGACGCGGCCAACTACCTCGAAGCATGTGTCAAGATGTGCGCGGATCTCGGGGCGAAAACCCTGGTGGTGGTCCCAGGTGTAGTGGTCTACGGTACAAACTGGGACGATGCGTGGGACATGTCGCTTGATTCCATGCACAAGGGAATTCAAAAAGCAGAGGAGCTCGGGGTATATATAGGCCTCGAGTACGTCAATACCCTGTGGTCGAACCTGGTCACCACTCCTTATCTAGCGCTTCGCATGATGAAGCAAATTCATTCTCCTGCTGTTAAGTTAGTGCTTGATTCTGCCCACGCTTTCTATAACGGAGAAAACCTGGTGGACGTGGTCCGCTTGTTCGGCAAAGACCTGGTGCACGTGCACTTCGAAGACTGCATTACCGGAGCGCCCGAGACCCGCGCCATTCCGGGTGAAGGAGACGTGGATCTCCTGTCCTTTGCCCAAACCCTCAAGGAGATCGATTACCAGGGTGCTCTCACCGTGGAGCTGTGGGGATCACAGCCTGAAAAGTACGGGCGCGCGGCTCTTGCCAGCGTTCGAGGTATGCTTGAGAAGCTTGATGAGTAAAGAGGTACCTGTGATCGAGTGTGGTCGGGATACAACAAACCCCCGCTTTGAGAGCGGGGGTTTGTTGGAAAATGCAATGCTCAGAGTTTCTGTTCTCTCTCTCGCAGGTATGCATCAATTTTATGAATATCCTCTTCGGGAAGACTAAAATCCCCGGCTTTTACGGTTTCTTCAATCTGTGCTGCGCTGCGCGCTCCCACTATGGCCGCGGTGAGTTCCGGGCGACGCAGTACCCAGGCGATAGCCACCCCGCCCACACTTTGTCCGTGGCGTTCAGCGATGGGGCGGAGTTTATCCACCAGTTCCAGGTTGATGCTCAATTGTGGTTCCTGGAACATGACATCACCCCTGCGGTGGTCATCGGGTGCGCAGGAGCTAATCCGCTCGGGTGTCATCTTGCCGGTGAGCAATCCCTTCTGCATGGGACTGTAGGACACGACACCGATATTATTGGCACCACAGTAGGGAAGGATTTCCTTTTCCACATCCCGCTTGAGCATACTGTAGGGGGGTTGCAGAGAGGCTATGGGGTGGATAGCCTGGGCTCGTTTCATCTGTTCGACGTTAAAATTGGATACACCAGCATAACGGACCTTTCCTGATCTTACGAAACCAGCTATGGTTTCCCAACCTTCCTCGATCTCTTCATCTGGAATGGGCCAGTGAATCTGGTACAGGTCGATAACCTCAACTCCCAAGCGTTTGAGGCTCGCGTCAAGTTCCCGTTCCACGCTTTTCTTGCGTAAACGGTTGCTGATATTTCCCTCTTCGTCCCATACCAGCGAACACTTGGTGGCGACATAAGGTTTTTCCGGAAGCTCCTTGAGGACTTTTCCCACCACTTCTTCAGAATGCCCGAGGCCGTAGACGGCCGCAGTATCGATCCAATTGATACCCAGTTCGATACCACGCTTGATAGCCTCTATGGATTGTTGATCATCCTGGGGACCCCAGCTGAATTTCCACCCTCCGCCGCCGATGGCCCACGCGCCGAAGCCGATTACTGAGAATTTCAAATCGGTCCAACCTAATTTGCGGAATTGCATAAGCGATACCTCCTCTGTAAAGGCCGTGAGGGGTAAGGAGTGAGGGGTGAGGAGTGAGGGGTGAGGAGTACAAGACTCACTTCTTACGGCTCACGGGTAATTACGAATTTTCAATAATTTTTATGTGATCACTTTCTTTCAATTGGACTACATGACAGTCATTTTCATATGTTCTCTCGGGCAGGACGACCAAAACATTCACTTCATCGCATTGGTAGGGAAAGGAAGCATGGTGCCAGATCGCAGGGTCCAAGGCCACAAAGGTTCCCTTCGGCACCCGGAACACTTCGATGTCATCCAGGGGAACTTCACCACCGGGGGTAGCGGGACCGACGTGCATGAGTATATCACCATCCAGGGGAAGCATACCTTCCCCGCAATAGTTGTGGTATTCAGATACATCGATCACCATCGGTCTTTTAGCCACGCGGTTTACCGAAAACATCAGTACACCGTGTACACCTGTTCTGAGCGGTACCATGTCACGGAAAAATTCTATGGGCCTTTCTCCAATTATAATTCCTCGTGGTGCAGGGTCGACCATTTTTGCGAAATTTCCATAAGGGTGAAAGCTTTTCATGGTGAGCTCTCTTGGTTTTACATTTCTCATAATGCATCTCCTCAAGTTTTATATGTAACTCCTTGAACAATAATATTAAAACAAGAAACTGATCATTCGTAAAGTATACTGTAAAAAAGATATATAAATTTAATTTTTGGATATTAAAATATATTTCGATATAAATAAGAATAATTGACAAAGTATATAGCAAATGTGAAAATTATAAAAAGTAACAAAACATGTTCTAAAATTTTATAGAACAGTAAATCATTTATAATCCAAAATCAGTGAGAAAGGGGAAGTATTCCATGTTTAATCCGCTCAATCCAAAGGAAATGGCTTCCTTTATCGATCACACTATGCTTCGGCCTGAAGCACAAACGGATGCTTTTGACAAGCTCTGTGCGGAGGCGATTACGTTCGGTTTTTATTCTGTATGCGTGAATTCCTGCCGGGTGGGTTATGTAGCCCACCGACTTCAAGGAACACGGGTAAAAGTGTGTTCGGTTATCGGTTTTCCCTTGGGAGCGATGACAAGCCGCGCTAAGGCGTTTGAAGCACGGGAGGCAATATCAGAAGGTGCTTCGGAACTCGATATGGTTATCAACATCGGTTTCCTGAAATCGGGAGATTATAGGACAGTGGAAGAGGATATCCGGGCAGTACGCCGGGCAACCCGGGCGAATACAGTCTTGAAAGTGATCATCGAAACCGCCCTTTTGACCCAGGATCAGAAAATCATGGCCTGTGAAATTGCCAAAAAGACCGGTGCGGACTTCGTAAAAACCTGTACCGGTTTTGCCGGGGGTGGAGCGACGGTAGAAGATATAGCGTTGATGAGAAGAACGGTCGGGAAGGATCTGGGAGTTAAAGCCAGTGGTGGTGTACGGTCCTATGAAAAAGCAGTTTCCCTGATCGGCGCGGGAGCAACAAGGATTGGAGCTGTCTCCAGTGTGGCAATCGTCAGTGGCCAAGATGGCTCGAGCAGTTATTGAGATCGAGAAATTGTTAATTTGCGCAACATTGCAACACAAAGGGTGACAGATGAGAAAGGTGTAGTGTTGTTATGGGTCTGATTATGGAAAATGAGTGGTTTCATGCCGCAGTGAGTCTTACCGGGGGTGAGATCACCAGCCTATTTGAGAAAAAAACCGGAACCGAATATCTTTGGCAGGCAGACCCTTCATGGTGGAAAGGAACCGCACCTATTCTCTTTCCTGTCATCGGTGGGTTGCTGAATGAATCATATCACTATGCGGGCCAGACATATTCCTTACCGGCTCACGGTTTCGCCCGAAAAAGTGATTTCCTTATTCAAGAGCGTGATGATGATGAAGTTACCCTGTTTTTTTCTTCCAGCGATGAAACGTTGAAAAACTACCCATTCGAATTCATTTTTTCAGTCAGGTATATATTGGAACGAGGAGGAGTTACTATATCTTATTCGGTAATGAATACCGGGAGCTCAACCATGTATTTTTCTCTTGGATCACATCCTGCTTTTAATCTCCCCTTCGCAGGAGGAGCATTTGAGAATCATTATATTCTGTGGGAACGGGAAGAAGACATGGAGCGTTTTTATTTTAAAGATGGTCTTTTGGTGGCAGGAAAATCCGATCAGGCATCTCACTCCAGAAGAATACTCTCACTTTCCCGCAATACCTTTGATAGCGGACCGCTCATATTTATGAATCCGAATTCCAGAGAATTTTCGCTCAGAAACAGCCTGAACAATCGGGCGATTAAGGTAGTGACGGACGGTGTTCCCTATTTTGCTCTCTGGTCCAAACCGGACGGTGCGCCCTTTGTCTGTATAGAACCATGGCATGGAATTCCGGATTGGAGCAATGCCAGCGGAAACCTGGTGGAAAAAGAAGGTATTATTCCTCTTGACGCGGGATTATCCTGGTCTTCTGGGTACCGCATAGAGATTCATCATTAGTGGAAGAGGAGAGGAGGAATACGAAAACTCATGGATTTGCGCTTAAAGGGTAAAAACGCGATTGTTACCGGCAGCGCCGGTGGGTTTGGAGAAACATTAGCCTATTTTCTCTCATCAGAAGGGGTAAACGTCATTATCGCTGATATTAAGGAACCTGAAGCTCAAAAGGTCGCGAAGCGCTGCAGGGAAAATGGAGTACAGGCGTATCCCGTTAAGACCGATCTTACCGTTGGAAGCGAGGCTCGTGAGTTGATCGACACCGCAGAAGAGCTTCTGGGACCGCTCGATATTCTTGTGAACAACGCCGGATACTGGCCGACGAATATGGTGGTTGACATTCCATATGAAGAATGGAAAAAGACCGTTGACATCAACCTGACAGCGGTATTTTTAACCTCCCAACGGTTTGTGCAGAAAATTATCGGTCGACAGGGAAAAGGGAAAATACTCAACATAACCTCTCAAGCCGCTTTCAATGGTTCGACGACCGGCCATGCCCATTATGCGGCAGCGAAGGCGGGCGTGGTGACCTTCACTATTTCGCTTTCCCGCGAGGTAGCCCGCCAGGGCATTACTGTAAATGCATTAGCTTTGGGCATGGTGGAGACTCCCATGTCACGGGAAGCTTTAAATCGTGCCCGGGCAGAATATGAAAAACGTATCCAGATCGGCCGCATCGCGAAGCCTGATGAAATCGCCTCTTTGGCCGTATTCCTGGTTTCAGATTGTGCGAATTATTACACCGGGGCTACCTTTGACGCCACCGGTGGCATGATCAGCCGCTGAGAAGAGAGGGAAGAGACAATGAAGCTCTACGGAATAGGAGACTTGTTCATTCCTCACAAGTATATTCGCGAAGGCTTCGTCTTATTCGAAGAAAGAGGTGTTTCAGTTGAAACAGAAGACTGGAGACTCAGTGGTTTTCAAGAACTGCAACATCTCAATTCCCTGGTTGAGCAGAGTGGGAGCGATGCTTTCGAGCCACCCGATTATGTCTTTGAGGCCGCGAAAGATGCGACCATCGTTATCACCCAATTTTGCCCGATCACTCGAAAACTGATCGACCACTGCCCTGATTTGAAAATAATAGGGACACTCCGGGCTGGATTGGAGAATGTGAATGTAGCCCATGCAAAACAACAGGGGATCGTTTTGTACAACACGCCGGGGAGAAATGCCGATGCGGTAGCGGATTTTACCATAGGGATGATGATAAGTGAATGCAGAAACATAGCGCGGGGCCATCATGGGCTCAAGCAGGGGGAATGGATACGGGTATATCCCAATTCGGGCACAATACCTGATATTCCGGGGAAGACCATCGGGATTATCGGTTTGGGCGAAATCGGCAGGAAAGTTGTCCAGAGATTAAAAGGGTTCGAGGTAATCCTTCTTGGGCATGATCCCTATTTGAAAGAGCCTTTACAGGATGTCCAAATGGTGGATTTAGAAGAACTTGCGGAAAATTCCGACATCGTGACCGTACATGCACGCTTGACAGAAGATTCAAAAAAAATGATTGGGAAGGCATTTTTTACGAGAATGAAGCCCACGGCTTATTTTATCAATACCTCCCGCTCTGCGTTGGTAGATGAAGAAGCCCTTTTTGAGGCGCTTCGCAACAATACCATTGCCGGAGCGGCCCTTGATGTGTTTGATAAAGAACCTCCGGGGAGAAACTACCCTTTGGTTACTCTTGAGAATGTCACACTCACTCCCCACATGGCAGGAGGGTCCAATGACGCTTTTTATAATTCGCCGAGGAAATTGGCGGCGGAGATGATAAAAATCTGGGAGGGAGAGAAGTCTCGTTATATGGTAAACGATGAGGCTTTTGACGAAGTTGTCTCACAGTTGAGGTCATCACAATGAAGGGTACATATTTTCTGGCGATTGACTGCGGTTTAACGGACACCAAGGTCGTTCTCTTTGACCGTCTAGGAACCGAAATTGCTTTGGCAGCGGAGAAAACCGAGGTTGTAAGCAGTGGTGACGTGAGTGAGATCGATATGTACGTTCAATGGGAAAAGGTATGCACAGCGATAAAAAAATTATTGCGTAATGCAGGTACTCTTGGAAAGGAAATCAAGGGGATCGGGGTGACCGGTCATGGAGCAGGAACCTATCCGGTGGACCGCAACGGTGTTCCGGTACGCAGGGCTATAACATCGATGGATAACCGGGCTGCCTCTTACCTTGTGGATTGGAATAAACTGGGGGTTTCCGCATCCGATCGAACACGCCATAATCCATGGGCGGGCCAACCCATACCTCACCTGGTATGGCTCAAGAAAAATGAAAAAAAATCTTACGAACGTATCAAATGGGTTTTTTCGGCAAAAAACTGGATCACCTACCTTTTGACTGCTGAGCCGTGTGCCGAGCTGACCGATGCTAGTAATTCCGGTTTTATCAATCTCCAGAGCAGGGAATACGATCATTTTATTCTGGCTACGTACGGGATAGTCGACATCGAGCAGGCTTTGCCGTTTTTACGACCCAGTACGGATATTGTAGGTTCCATCACTTCACAGGCTTCACGGTCGACAGGCCTGCCGGAAGGGATACCGGTGGTGGCGGGATTATTTGATGTTATCTCCTGCGCACTGGGAAGCGGAGTGTATGATGAGCACTGTTACAGCATCATCGCAGGTACCTGGAACATTAACACGGCCTTTGAAAATCATCTTCTGGAGGCCGGAACCACAACCAAGTGTTCACTGGGAGCAGACGGAAGAAGCTATGCCTATGTTGAATCAAGCGCTACTTCTGCCGGAAACCTCGAATGGTTCGTGAGGAGTTTTTACAACATGCTGGGCTTGCAACAAGCCGGTGATCAACTGTATGCCTGGATCAATGAGGAAGTTCAAAGACGAAAGACGAATTACCACAGCCCGTTGTTTTTTCCTTTTCTCTATGCTTCTCATCTGTCGAGGCAAACCGGAGCCAGTTTTACTGGATTACGCCCGGAGCACAATGTATGGGACATGGTCAGGTCTCTTTATGAAGGTGTGGTTTTTGCCCATTGCCAGCATCTGGATCTTTTACAGAAAAATCACCTGAGGAGGAATTCCGCCGTTCTGAGTGGTGGAGCCGCAAGGAGTGAGCCCTGGTGCCAGATGTTTGCCGATATCACGGGTTTATCTATTGAAGTGACTGAAAATACCCAGGCCGGAGCTCTCGGTGTTGCTCTATGTGCTGCTCTAGGAACCGGAGTGTATTCCTCTTTAGAAGAAGCAGTAAAGGTTATGGTGAAAAAAGAGAAAAAATTTACCCCGCGTGAAAACGAGCGAAAGAAATACCAGGAACGCTATGCCCGGTATTTAGAGTATGTGAATTAATCCCGTATTTGTATGAACAAAGGAGGAAACTGTGAATACGCAACGTGAAGCACTGAACGGAAAAACCTGTGTGGTAACCGGGGCCGCGGGCAGCATAGGCTTAGCGATTGCAAAACGTTGTGCCCGGCAGGGAGCAGGTGTTGCACTTCTTGATATCAATCCCGGTGTATTGGATAGGGTGGAAGAAATGAAAAAAGAAGGATTTCAAGTAAGGGGGTTTGTGCTTGATATCACCAAACAGCAGGAAGTATGGGATTGTTTCTCAAAGATCCATGACACCTTCGGGCCTGTCTATGCATTGGTCAATAATGCGGGTTTTGTTGATCAGAGGCCGATAGAAGAAATTACACCGGAAATACTCAGTAGAATATTTGCTATCAATGTTTACGGGACACTGTATTGTATCCAGGGCGTACTTGATGGTATGAAAAAACAGGGGGATGGAAAAATCATTAACTTTTCCTCCAAGTCCGGGAAGACCGGGTCCGCATTGATGGTTCCTTACTCTGCCGCCAAGGGTGCGATCATCACCTTAACCCAGGCTGTGGCCTTTGAAGTGGCTTCTTTTAATATTAAGGTGAATTGTGTGTGTCCGGGAATAACCGAAGCCACCGGAGTATGGTCTGAGGTCAGCAGGAGTTATATACAGAACCTGAACCTCTCTGAAGAAGAAGTTATACGACAATTCACGAAAAAGGTCCCTTTACGGAGATTGACCAGGATAAACGATATTGTCGATTTTGTCGATTTTCTTATTGTAAAGGGAGAATACTGTACAGGACAGGCGTTCAACATTACCGGGGGGAGGGAAATGCATTGAACAGTCATCCTCCTGTTTCTGACAATGCTGTTGTGTATTACGCACCACGTGATATCCGGGTGGAAAAAGTAGAAACAGCTGCAATAACCGAACCGGGTGAAGTGTTGGTCCGTGTTGAAGCGTGTGCTATTTGTGGGACTGATGTAAAAACTTTTTTCAAGGGGAATCCCCGCATAAAACCTCCGATGGTTATGGGACATGAATTTTGTGGAATAATCGCGCAGGTTGGGTCTTCTGAAACGAATTATTCCGTCGGTCAAAGAGTTACCATGGCCACGACAATCGGTTGTGGGGAATGCGTGTATTGCCGGGCGGGGAAAACCAACTTGTGCCGGGCGGCAGAAGCCATGGGTTTCCATTATCCCGGAGCTATGGCCCCCTATGTGCGCATACCTTACAAGGCGGTCCGGCAAAATCACCTGGTGGATGTCGGTGATCTTGATTCTGCACTGGCTTCCCTGGGTGAACCCCTTTCCTGTGTCGTAAACAGTTTAAACCGTGTACCGATTGAAGATATTAAAACCATGGTGGTTATCGGTATGGGTCCTTTGGGGTTGCTCCATGCCATCGCGGCGAAAGCAAAAGGAATAGAAAAAATTTGTTGTGTCGCCCGTCCGGGAAAACGTTATGATATGGCCGAACAAATGGGTTTCGATTGTGTTCTGACGCCGGAACAATTGGATGAAAAGTACAAAGACTATACCGATGGGGAGGGTTTCGACGTGGTGGCCATCACCGCACCCGATAATCGGCTTCAGGCAATCTCTCCCATGTATGCCCGCAAGGGAGGGTATGTTTCTCTTTTCGCCAGTCTACCTGTGGGTGATGAAATGCTTACGGTCAATTCACGGACTATCCATTATAATGAATTGGTGGTTTATGGAACATCTGATTCGACACCACTCCATGTTCAGGAAGCGGTCCGGCTCTTGCAGGATTCAAGTGAACTCATGTCCTTACTTGTCACACACCGCCTGCCTTTCAGCAGATTTCATGAGGCCATGGATGCGATCAAGGCCAGGGATGCGGTAAAAGTCGTTCTCTTTCCTGAATAAAAAATAGATTTACAAGGGAGGTTAAAAAAATGAAATACAGAAAACTAGGAAATACCGGATTGATCGTGAGCGAACTTTCGCTCGGTACCATGCAGTTCGGCAAAAAGATGAACATGGGCGGATTGGACCAACGCGCCACGGATGAAATGGTGCATTTTGCTCTGGAGCGGGGAATCAACTTCATCGATACCGCTGATGTCTACAGTTTGGGAGAAAGCGAAACCCTTCTCGGTAACTCCCTCAAGGGGCTTCGCGAGGAGATTGTGCTGGCGAGTAAGGTCAGGCTCCCCATGAGCGAGAATTTTAACCGCAGCGGTGCAACGAGAGTGAATATCATGCGCGGTGTGGAATCGAGCCTCAAGCGTCTGCAGACAGACTACCTCGACCTTTACCAGATCCACGGCTGGGACAGCAACACCCCACTCGAAGAGACCCTGCGCACCCTCGATGACCTTGTGCGCCATGGCAAGGTGCGCTATGTTGGCTTCAGCAATTACCTCTCCTGGCAGGCAGCCACCGCCCTGGGTATCCAGGAGCGCTTGAATCTCGAGAAATACGCCACCGCCCAGATGTACTACAGCCTTATCGGGCGGGGCCTGGATTATGAGTTCCTGGATTTTGCCCAGTATCACGATATCGGCATCCTGATCTGGAGTTCCCTGGCCGGCGGTTTCCTTTCAGGCAAGTACGACCGGAATAACCCACCGCCTTCCGGGACCCGCTTCGCTGAAGCCGGGCAGTTTGTACCCTTCGATAAGGAGCAGGGATACCGGGTGATCGACACCCTCAAGGAGGTGGCCTCACGCTACGGCGTCTCAACTGCCCGGGTGGCACTGGCCTGGTATCTCACTCGCCCGGCGGTATCAAGCGTTATCATTGCCGCCCGCAAGATTGAGCATCTGGATGATAACATCAAGGCCTCAGACCTTGAGCTTGCCCCCGCAGACATCACGCTTTTGGACCAGGTTTCCCATCCCGGCACTCCCTATCCCAAGTGGATGGTCCTCCAGCTTGATGTAGCCGAGGACCCCCGTCCCAAGGTTCTCTACCCGCAACGGTACGCCGATGGAGGTCCATGGCAGGATTTGCGTGGAACCAAGTGGTCAGGCTGATCGCTTAACACCAACCAGGAAGGTTTGTGTAAGGGGTAGCCGGTAAACCGGTTTCCCCTTACATATGTATTTCATAGTTGTTATGTGATTTAGAGAGGGAAGTCATCCGATGAAGGAAAAGTATGACATAGCACTACTCGTAAAAATAGCCCAAATGTATTATATCGAAGGGTTAAAGCAGGAAGAAATAGCAAAAAGTTTGGGCATGTCCCGTTCCCTGGTTTCCATGTTTCTTACCGAAGCGAGGATGCTGGGTATCGTTGAAATCAACATACGCGATCCATTGTTGAACAATGAAATTTTAGCCAGCAAATTTATGCGTATTTTTCAACTGAAACAGTGTGCGATTATTCCCACTTCTGTCCGGGATGAGAACGCTCTCCGTAAAATCATTGCCCAAAGGACGGTTGAGGTATTCAACAGATATATAAAGGGAAGTGAAACAATCGGTCTTGCGTGGGGCAGGGTATGTCACCAGTTTGTCTCATTATATCCAAATACCCTCCACTACAAAGGAAAAAGCGTGGTTCCATTGATTGGCGGAAGCAATCAGAAAGCATCATATTTTCAAATAAATGAAATGGTCAGGAATTTGGCTGAAAAAATGAACGGTGTTCCATATTTCATCCACGCACCGGCTTTAGCCTCTGATCGTGAGGAAAGGGATCTCTATTTTCAAAGTACTTCCATGGGAAAGATCCAGGAGAAGTGGAAACAGATGGATATGGTCATAACCGGTATCGGTTCACTTCCAAAATCGAAGGATTTGGATCGAGCTGTCTACATAGGTGAGTATGAGATATTCCGAGAACTGGAAAGCATGAGAGCGGTTGGTGATATATGTGCTCGTTATTTTACCCTTGAGGGGGATTTTCTCAGGGGGACGTATTATGAAAGAACCGTTGCTGTGCCCTTGGAAGATCTGCAAAAAACAAAGAATATCCTTGCCATAGCCGCAGGAATGGATAAGGTTCAACCCATATTGGGCGCTCTGCGTGCAGGAATAGTGAGCCAATTAATCACCGATGAGCAAACCGCCAAGGCTGTTTTGGGTCTTGGTGGGTATTGAACGTGTAGCCCGGAAAGACTGGCCGGTGAGAGGTCAATATAACCTGATATTACCTTTCATTTGACAAATACTGATAAGCAGGATATAGTTGATTTGTTAAAATGACCGTGGGAAATTTCTCAAAAGGAGTAACTCATGCGTGCCCTGGTCCAGGAACACCAGGAAAAAGACAGCCTGGTACTCAAGGAAATCCCTGAACCGAAGGTGATGCCCGGTTGGCTCAAGGTCAAGGTTATGGCTGCCGGCGTATGCGGTACAGATGTCCATGGAATCAGCTCCCTGGTCCCCCCTGTTGTTTTAGGCCATGAATTTTCCGGTGAAGTCGTCGAAATTGGAGAAGGGGTAGAGGAATTTTTTCCGGGAGCCCGCGTGACAAGTGAGACCACGGTGTATCACTGTGGTCATTGTCTCTATTGCGTGGAAGGACATTTCAATTTATGCCCGGACAGGCGAGGGCTCGGATCCCGTGCAGACGGAGGTTTTGCCGAATATGTTTTAGTTCCGCATACCACTGCCCTCATTTTCCCTGAACATCTCTCTTATGAGGAAGGAGCATTGTTCGAACCTTTTGCCTGCGCTGTGCATGGTGTGGTTGAGCAGGCCAGCGTAAAAGGAGGAGAGAAAGTATTGGTTCTGGGTCCTGGTCCCCTCGGTATCTTGGTAGGCTGGCTTGCGGGTGCCTTGGGTGCCAAGGTGTTGTTAGCCGGTAAAAGTGAAGATAGGGGCAGGCTCCACATTGCTTCCCGCGGGCCGCTTTATGACGTGGTGAATGTTGACGAGGAAGACCTTAACTTGCGCATTGGTGATGATTTTGGACCTTATGGAGCTGACCTGGTATTCGAATGCACCGGTGCGCTTCCCGCCATTGGTTCCGGACTGGAACTTCTCAGAAAACGGGGTATGTTTATCCAAATGGGTATCATCCATAAGCCGGTTACCATGGATTTTGATCGGTTTTTGTTTTCCTCGGAACTGGTGCTTACCGGTTCCCGTACACAAAAACACTCGAGCTGGCTCAGAGCGCTGGAAATACTGGATAAAACCCATCTACCCTTGAAAGAACTCATCACCCACGCTTTGCCTCTCGAGAAGTGGCGGGAAGGTTTTGATCTTACCCTGCGAAGAGAAGCCATCAAAGTCATATTGCATCCGTGGAAATAAAGGACGCCCGACGGCACACGCCGATCTGCGGGCATGATTGAAAAAAAGGAAGGGTACTGGACGAAGCCTTGCTTCGTGTGAAGGAGGTCACAGAGGTGCTTTCCAAGGAAGACAAACTCGAGATGTTTCACAAAATGCTTCTCATCAGGCGGTTCGAAGAAACGGCAGAAGAACTTTACATGGAGGGGAAGGTGTTCGGTACGTTCCATCTCTATGTGGGAGAAGAAGCCGTTGCTGTCGGTACGTGCACCGCTCTTGCGGAAGGCGATTACATCACTTCCACCCACCGGGGGCATGGCCATTGTATAGCCAAGGGAGCCGACGTCAAGCGGATGATGGCGGAGATCATGGCTAAAGATACTGGTTACTGCCATGGGGTAGGCGGCTCCATGCATATAGCTGATGTGGAAAAGGGCAATCTCGGTGCCAACGGTGTTGTAGGTGGTGGTATTGCCATCGCCATGGGGGCAGGTCTGGGGTGCAAACTGCAGCAGAACGGGAAAGTTGTCGCCTGCTTCTTCGGTGATGGAGCTTCCAACACCGGGAACTTCCACGAAGCGGTGAATATGGCAGCGGTTTTGAAATCTCCTGTGGTTTTTGTTTGTGAAAACAATCATTACGCTATGTCGAA
>SKVJ01000011.1 GCA_007129495.1 Dehalococcoidia bacterium
CCCGCGTGAACGGATTCATATATGCAGGGGCCGGATATATCCGGCCCGCCATCGTCCTGAATGCACGCCCGCGGTTGTGATATCAGACCCACCCTGGGTATGTGGTGGGCAGGCGTGAATACCATTCCGATGTAGGGGCGGGTTCCCACACCCGCTGGCCATCCACCGGATCACACGCCCGCGGTTGTGGCATCAGACCCGCGTGAACGGATTCATATATGCAGGGGCCGGATATATCCGGCCCGCCATCGTCCTGAATGCACGCCCGCGATTGCGATATCCACGGTGACTGACGTCGAGATAACCTGCGGCACATGTGCCGTACCTACAAGCCTCCCCCACCGGATTCTTGGGCGGGATGCATGTATGCATCCCCTACACATAACCACCCCGCATCCCCGGCGGGCCGGTGTGGGAACCGGCCCCTACATAGAATGATTCCCCGCCGCCGGTCGACCGGCGGCATCACCCGGTCCGTGTACGTGATGCTCACCTTGCGGGCGGAGATGGCCTTCAGATCAGGAGCTTCTGCTACGTGGATGACCTGATCGACGGAATGATTCGCTTCATGGAGAGTCCGGCGGACTTCATCGGTCCGGTCAACGTCGGCAACCCCGAGGAGTCAACGATTCGCGAGCTGGCGGAGAAGATAGTCCGCCTGACGAACAGCGATTCCAGGATTCAGTTCAAGGGGCTTCCTGATGACGATCCGAGGAAACGCCGGCCCGACATCACCCTGGCCCAAAGCAAGCTGAACTGGGCTCCAACCGTGCCACTTGACGATGGCCTTCGAAGAACGATCGGGTACTTTGAAGCGATGAACCTGTCAGCGACCATCTGAACTCGACCCCGGCAAGGTGACGGCGTCACCCGATACGCGCGGGCAAACAGAGAACTTCGCCCGACAATGCCAGTGCCGCAGCAGCCTGAAGCTGCGTCGAGTGAGACACCTTCTACCTGCGAGCGAGGGCTACCTGCGTTCCGGTCTCCCCCCTCCCCACCGACACCCCCGACTGTTATAATCGGTTGCGACCCACCATCCGGCCGAGGCACCACGCACATGTGAGAGTAGTGTTGCAGCATAGCACCGTAGATGTCATTGTCCCCGCGCTGAACGAAGCCAGCACCATCGGGCTGGTGATAGACGAGATTCCTGTTTCCACACTGCAATCACTGGGCTTCCTCACACGCATAGTCGTCATCGACAACGGAAGCAGCGACCGCACGGCGCAGGCTGCACTGGACAGGGGGGCCGTGGTCATCAGCGAGCAGCAGCGCGGCAAAGGCTATGCTATGCGCCGGGGCTTCAGCGAGACGCAGGCGGATTACGTGGTGATGCTGGACGGCGACGCGACCTACCCCGGCAGCCACATACCCGAGATGCTGGAGGTACTGCAGCAGGGTTGCCACGTGGTGGTGGGGTCACGACTGAAAGGCACGCGGGAACCCGGCGCCATAAGCCGCTTCAACATCTTCGGCAACCGCATGCTCACGTGGTTCGCCTGCCTCCTCTATGGCAGGAAGACCAGCGACCTCTGTACCGGATTCTGGGCCTTCAGGGGCGACGTGATTCCCACCCTCGATCTGAACTCTCACGGATTCACCTTTGAGGCCGAGCTGTTCTCCGAGGTGGTGCGGCACCACCTTCGCTTCGCGGAGGTGCCCATACACTATCGTCGGCGTCCCACCCCCACCAAACTGCAGTCGCTGCGGGACGGCTACCGGATAGCCCGGTTGCTGCTGCAACGGAGGTTTCAGCGGGATGAGAGACGCTGAGACGCCCCGCCCCACCCCGTCGCCTGCAGACCTTTACTCGACAGCCGACGCCAATGCCGGCCCGGGCATCAGCCTCATCGTGCCGTGCTACACCACCGACCGCTATGCCGATCTGTGCCGCCTCATCGACAGCGTGCGCAGCCAGAGGCCTGCAGTCGCGGAACTGATCCTCGTGGTGCAGAAGTCGCGCGAGCTTGAGTCCCTGCTGACGATGAGGCTCAGCGACCTGCCCACGGTCGGCGCCCGGGTCATATTCCTCGACAGCGACCCTGCCGTCTCCCCGGCGCGCAATGCCGGGGTTGATGCGGCCGCCTGCGGGATAATCGCCTTCGCCGACGACGATGCGGTGCTGGCGGACGGCTGGACTCTGGCGACGCACTCCTTCTACCGGCGGTTCCCGGACGCCATAGGGGCTGCCGGCGCCATACTGCCGCTGTGGGACAGTCCCGCCATGGACTGGTTCCCCCGTGAACTCTGGTGGATGCTCTCGTGCACCTACTGGACGGCTGCGACGCCCGTCCCGGTGCGTAATGGCTACGGCGCGAACATGTCCTTCCGCAGAGAGGCGTTCGACGATGGGCGCAGGTTCGACGAGTCCCTCGGCATCTCAGGTTGGGGCACCGGCGGCTGGCGTGGTGTGGGGGGTGAAGAGCCGGAACTGGCGCTTCGCATCACCGCTGAGACCGGCCGGCCGGTCATGTACGCGCCTGAGGTAAGAGCATGGCACCGCGTCCGCGCCTCGCGCCTTCGCAGCGGAAGCCTGCTGAGGCGGGCGTACTGGGAGGGGAGATTCAAGGCCATTCTGTCACGCTATCCGGCCGGAACACAGAGAGTCCTGCACACCGAGTGGAGTCTGCTGCGCTCGCTTGCGCGCGCACACATTGGCCGGTTGCGTTTGCTTGCGTCCCGGCCTCGCGATGCCCTTCGACAGGAGGGTGCTGTGATTCTGGTTGTGGCTGCAGTTGCCTTCGGTTTCCTTGACGGCAAGCTCAGACGGATACGGGCAGGAGTCTTTCGTGAACCGTCGAACGCCCGTGAGGAGAGTGCTGTATGAGCGTCAGAGTTGGCATTGTGGGCTCCGGCTTCATCGCAAAGGGGCTTGTCCACATTCTCGGTATGCATGAGGACTTCGCGGTCTCACGTGTGTTGACCCGGTCAGATATCAACCGGCGTTCGGATTTCCCGTTTCCTCGTCTGCTGACTGACTCGCTTAATGCCCTGCTCCGCGAATCTGATATCGTGGTCGAATGCAGTGGAGACGTGCTCCACGGGACAGAGGTAATAGATGCAGTTCTTGGTTCAGGACTTCCGGTTGTGACCATGGATGCCCAGTTGCACGTGACCACCGGATCGTACTTTGTAGGCAGGGGAATACTTACTGAGGCCGAGGGCGACCAGCCGGGATGCCTTGCTGCCTTGAAGGAAGAAGCGGTGCAGATGGGATTCCGTCCGCTTGTGTATGGGAACATCAAGGGCTTTCTCAATCACACGCCCACTCCCGGGGATATGGCGTACTGGGCGGAGCGGCAGGACTTCTCGCTGGCCAATGTCACCGCGTTCACGGACGGCACGAAAGTGCAGCTGGAGCAGGCGCTCGCCGCCAATGGCCTGGGTGCGACAATTGCCGCGGAAGGTCTGACCGGAATGAAGTTTGACACTGTAGCGGACGCAGTGGACGAACTGGCAGCGCTGGCCGTGGCTGCGGGAGAGCCCATTTCCGACTATGTCCTCTCGCCCGGATCTCCCCCCGGAGTCTTCCTGATCGCCACACACGACCAGTATCCCGAGCAGCGCCAGTACCTCGCCAATTACAAGCTTGGAAACGGGCCATATTATCTGCTGCTGCGCAACTACCACCTCTGTCACCTCGAAGTCAGCAGGACGATACGGCGTGTCATGAGCGGCGGAGGAATCCTCCTGGACAACGGTGCGGTTCCCCGCATTGGCATCGCCGCAATCGCAAAGCGGCCGCTGAAGCCGGGGGATGCAATCTCGAGCGGCATCGGAAGCTTCGATGTGAGGGGTATTGCCGTGAGGATCGCGGAGCGCCCTGCACATTGTCCTATCGGCCTGTTGCAGCACGGGGTGGTTACCCGGCCTGTCGAGGCCGACGCAATACTCTCGATGGATGATGTGGAGCTGCCCCGGAGTCTTGCGCTTGAAGCCTGGCTTCTGGTCAGGGGACGGGTCCTCTCAGCGTCCGGGTCGTCCGAGACCTGATCAGCCCGGCGTGGAACTGCCATCGCTGCGCGAGTCGGATCCAGTGTTGCGCCGGCGGCCAATAACGAAACCCCACAGGTCGCCTGCGAAGCGGCGCAGCTGACCTGCATCCCTGCTTCGTGCGACAAACAGGATGCCCCACCTTGCAAGCAGAAGCGGGAAGAGTGCGAGGTGGTACACATACGCGTGCGTGGGGAACGTACGCCTGATGAGGTAGTAGTACGCACCCGGGTCAGCGTACGAGAGGTGCATCTTTCGCACTGAGGCGCCGACTTCATGCCAGGCGCGGGCTCGCGGTACGTACAGGATACGGTGTCCTGCCGCGCGGGCCTTAAGGCAGAATTCGATGTCCTCGTGGCCAATGAAGTACCACGTGTTGAGATGACCTCCGTCCCGCAGGGCTTCCGGTGTGAACAGGGTCACGGCACCGCTGATCCAGTCGACTTCCCGTTCCTGGTTGTATTCCTCGCGGTCGTTGTGGCCATCTCCGATCTGCCGGTGAATCTTCAGGCCCCACCGGCTGATAACTCCACCTGCGGACCACAGGACATCGGAACGGCCATCGAAGTCCCTGTAGTAGATCTTGGGCCCCACGATGCCGACACCGGGGTTCGTTTCCAGGGCGTCGACGAGTGCCTCGACCATATCCTCATCAACGGTGACATCGTTATTCACAACAAGGTAGTAATCGGGACATACTTCGGTCAGCAGGTGATCTATTCCCACGTTAAAGCCGCCCGCGCATCCGAGATTGCGTTCGGTGCGGACGACGGCTACGAAATCTCCGTATGCCTCACGAATCCGTGCCGCGTCGTCACCGTCTGATCCGTTGTCCACGACGACGATCTTCACGTTGTCGTATGTCTGCTTCTTCAGAGAGGCGAGGCATTCGAGAGTGTCGGAGAGGCCGTTCCAGTTGACCACGATCGCCCCGACCAGCGGACGCACGGACGTGCCTGAACAAGAAGTGTCCATGTCGATTC
>SKVJ01000029.1 GCA_007129495.1 Dehalococcoidia bacterium
CGAGCCTGACCCTGTATGCGGTATGAGGCGACGCACGAGCGAGCGGTTCCGGAGCTACCTTGGGCGGGAGGCGATAGGACAGCCGGTGCGGCAGGTGGCCAGGAAGGAGGGTGTGGGAGAGACACTGGTGCGTGGTTGTGTGACTGAGGAGGCGAGGCGGCTGCTGCAGACACAGGTGAGGCCGCGCCCGGCCAGGGTGTTGGGACTGGACGAGTTCTCCATCAGGAAGGGACAGGTGTACGACACGGCGATAGCGGACCTGGAGCACAAGGAGGTCATCGGAGTAGTCAGCGGGCACCGGCAACGGGAGGTGGCTGACTTCTTCACCGCGCTGCCGCATGCAGATGAGGCGAGAGTGGTGGTGATGGATATGCATGAGGCATTCCGTCAGGCGGTGGCGCTCTGCCTGCCCGGCGCAAGGGTGGTGGTAGACAAGTTTCACGTCCTGCTGCACGTGCACCGGGCATTGGACCAGGTCCGCACCGGTATCGAACCACGACAGGGCAAACGTGGCGAGCTCTTTCGTGCCCGGTATCTGCTGCTCAAAGGACAGGAGCGATTGACGCCCCAGTCGCGCGTCTGGCTCATGGAGCTGCTCAGACGCTACCCTCAACTGCATCGTGCGTGGCTGCTCAAGGAGGCGTTCAGAGCCTGGTATTGCTGCACGAGCAGACAAGAGGCTGAGGCACGGCTCATGCAGTGGGAACGCTCGGTGCGAGACCAAGGCCCTGCCCCGTTCCGCGGCCTCTTCCCCATGCTGCGGCTCTGGCGAGAGGAGATCCTCAACTACTTCGACTACCCCTATACCAACGGATTCCTCGAAGGTAAGAACAACCGCATCAAGGTCATCAAGCGGGTCGCCTACGGCTACCGCAATCCCCAGAACTTCAGAAACAGGATCATGCTCAGCAACCGACAGGAGGCTCAGCCTATCGCTGCATGAGGACCATCACACTTATTGACGTAGAACCGCATCCGATGCACTCGGATGAGGTTGAGGCGCTTGTCACCCACTGTGTCGAGGGGTGGGAAGTCGTCGAGTGGCTTATCCTGCCGGAACAACTGCGCGAGGTATCTTTCGACGAGAATCGGTTCTACATCCGGCGGTTTCCAGGACGCTGAGGGGAAGGCGCGTATATACTGTTCTGTCCGTCTGCACACACAAGCAAAGAAAGACGCCCTTCTGAAGACAGGAAGAGCGTCTCTAATCCCGTATTGTCACGAATTGTGCTAGCGAAGGTTTCGTTGACCGAGTCCGTAGCTACTACCTCTTTTCTCTCCCGGTCTTCAACTCCTTTGTCTTGCCCGGTTTGACTTTGATGGACTTGGGTTGTACTCCCTCGGTCTTCGGCAACGTTAGTGTCAATACACCATCTTCGAACACTGCGTCGGCATTGTCTACCTTTACCGGCACTGGTAACTCAAGCGACCTCATGAACGAACCGTACCGCATCTCCTTCCTGAAGTAGTTCTCCTCTTTCACCTCCTCCTCGTCCTTGTGTTCTCCCCTGATGGTGAGCACATCTCCCGTTATCGAAACGTCGACCTCCTCACCCTTGAGGCCGGGCAGAGAGGCCTTGACTACCACTTCACTGTCGGTCTGATACATATTGACCGCAGGTTCCTCCGTCCTAAGGGCCGCTAATTGACCGGATGGTCGTACGAAGGAATCTTCAAACAGGCGGTCCATCGCCTGACGCAGACTCGTGATTCCGGTCGGTTCCCATCGCATTAGATCTGCCATAATTCATCACCTCCTTGACTTCTTGCTTCCATATGGCTGTTGAGTTCCAAACTCATTCCGCTTCCCCGTCAGCCACGGATTCCGGATTGCTATACCCATCTCTCTGTCTCACCTGCACGGAACTTTGTCTTGCAGATTCCATTGTCCCTGATTCCTCTCCACTCACACGGCTGCCAACTCCCACCCGAGACACGGGGTCAACACGAATCCCTGTTGGGTCTACTTCGACTTCACTGTGATCTTCTTGGGCTTCGCCTCTTCTGCCTGCGGTACCACTACCGACAAAACTCCGTTCTCGACCTCAGCATCTATCCTGGCTGAATCGATCGGCGTAGGCAGTGTTACCATCCTAACCACGTCCCCATGGGCCAACTCGCTCGCAAGCCACTTATATGATTTAGCCTCTTCCTTCTCCGCTGCTCCTGGGATATGGGCCTTGATCGTGACCGAGTCCCTTTCTGCTCCAATCTCTACGTCCTGAGCGTTTACGCCGGGGAGGTATGCCTGGATGACGTACTCGGAATCCTTCTGGAATACGTTGATCGGCATCATTCTAGCCCCTGCCAGACCCGTAGATGCAGTCCCTCTCGGTGGTCTGACGACGCTTTGCTCGAACAGACGATCCATCGCATCCCTTAAGCTCACAATATCGCCGAACGGTTCCCATCTCTGCATTACCATCTGTCTTCTTTCCTCCCTTCATCATGTATTCGTTCGGGCGTTCCGCCCTTATCAACCCATTAATTCAATCGTTAACGTTGGCTTCCTTAGTCAGGACTGTCTCATGTTGAGAATAAGCAGCACGCCTTTCAGGTTCACTCCGTCAGCTTCGAGTTGTGCAGCGGCACGTATCCTTGCAATGTCACGGTCCGAGAACAATCGTTGGCCACCAGGTGATCGCTTTGGTGAGATTATTGCCGCGGCTTCATAGCGACGTATCCTGTAATCCTCCACACCCGTCATCGAAACGGCTACACACATTACGTATTTTGCCGAATCGCAATTCCACTCGGGACGTCCATGCTCACGGTCCGTGAGTTCCAATCACAACCCCCTGATACGGAACCTGTTTCACGTGACGAGCTAGAAATGTAAAGAATATGACAAAGCGTGTCAAATTAACTGACACGTAACGGAGAAAATATCGTGTCGCATATCGTAATTCTCAGGTCGGATATAAGGTGCGAGTCAATCCGCCAGTTGATGTGGCACACGTAACCATAGCCGAGCCAATGACCATATGCGCGCCAGGCCGGAATAGAGGGACCTGTCGCTAGATGGCGCTGGAACCAACGGTGGTCCACCGTGATTACCGCTTCCGGCCATCGGATCAGCTTCCTTCGGCAGGTGTTCTAAATCCTGCAGGTTGATGTGGCAATACACCATTGCATGGGCGACAGGGAAGTCCGCCATTCGCGTCCGCCGATGACAGTCTCCTGTTCGAGCACCTCTATCGAAAGGTCGACGACACAGTCCCGAGTCGGTCAAAAGTTGCACGATAGCAGTCGCCGCGCTCAATCGGTTCGGCTCGGACAAGGCTTCCGGTTATCACTATCTGCCCTTTGGTCAGGCCGAAGTTGAAAGCAGTGAGCTTGTTTGCGAGCCAGGCGAGTACGTCCGCGGGGTTACCCAGGGCGGCAGCACCGGCACCTGAGGAGATTACTCTTCCGTTCCTCTCAAGAACCACACCTATTGTGCGGAGGTCGAGCTCCTGCACCGATGTCAGGTGCCCTCCAAGGACGATTCCCCAACTGCCCACGTTGTCGGCGGTCATATCTATTGCATTGGCGCGCCAGTTTTCAAACCGGCTATCCACGAGTTCGAATGCAGGCATCACTCCTGCGACGGCCGCCAATGCATGTGCAACAGTGACCCCAGGCCCTTTGAGGTCTTCTTTGAGGACGCAGGCGATCTCGGGCTCTATCTTTGGTGCAATCATACGCTCGAACGGAACCTCGCTGCCATCGCGATAGACTCCGCTGGCCATCAGCAAACCGAATATGGGCTCGTCAACGCCAAACTGCTGCTGGGTCGCTTGGCTCGTATACCCCACCTTCGCACCAATGATGAGACCTCCCAGGCGTGCCTTCGTCTCCGATGTGGCAAATTGAATGCTGTACGCTTGCTCTTGTGTGAGATGTGGATATCGCTCCGAAAGAGGGACTACCGGCACTCGGTTTGCCTCGGCTTCGAGTAATTCACGGGACAACCCCCTGATAACATCATCGGTCGATGTCATCTTTCCTCCTTAAACCTGACCGCTCTCACGCTCTTTGCGCAGTCAGTTGCCTACCTTTGTAGTTACGAAAGTGCGAGATCTACTGTTCTGTTCCGCCAACCACCCTTCTCCCCAGGCCGCCAAGTGCCGCAGCAACGCCCTCGTTAGCGGCCAGATCTCCCGGGTCCTTCGCATAGGCACTCACGTCACCGATCCATTCCAGATTGCACACATCGGCATACGTCCGGAGGTTCTCCAGAGCCTTACCTGCCGCATCCTCAGCCACCGCTACTCCGGCGGCAGTCTTGTTCTTCAGAAGAGGCCAGATGGGAATGGTCCGGTCCATGAAGTTCTTCAGGAGTCCCGACAGCATGTAGAAGTACACCGGCGTGCCAAAGACAAATGCATCGGCTGCCAGCATCTTTCCGAGAATGGCCTCCATGTCGTCCTTGATCACGCATACCCCCGGAGTCTGTTTGTCCGTCATTTCACATGTAAGGCATCCGGTGCATAGCCTGATGTCCCAGTCCTTGATCAGGATGTGCTCCGTTTCCGCGCCGGCGTTCCGTGCTGCCTCGAGTACTCTCTCGATCATCCACTCTGTGTTGCCGTTCCTTGGTGAGCCGCAGATTCCGAGTATCTTCATCTGTCTACCTCCCCGGGGAGCCATTCTTCTCCTCGGTCCCCCTGTCGGATTGTACACAGATGTTGTAGTGGCATGCACATCAAATGGAGCGCTCTCTTGCACCTGGGGCCGGTGTTCTGTTTCAACCTGGCGCGGACGTTCATTGTACGCAGCAAATGAATCGCTCATCTCACTTATACTCAATGAAACAGGACCGGCTGCCTTGCACCGCAGCGTTGACACTTGTACACTCAGAGCAGTTCAGCCCCGGAGGTGGGTTATGAGTAATCAGTCTGGTGATTTTCACAAGCATATCGCGCTACGCTCCGTTCCTGGAATTGCGGGCATCGCGTGTCTGGTGATCGCCTTCGGAATGACTGCTCTTACCCACGTAATGTTTACCGTGCTTGTGGCGGAAGGTGTAGTCCTGATCGGCCGTACCGCGTTGCTATTGAGGAAATATCTCAAGACACCGGTCGAGTAATCGAAACCTCTGTTGGGCTGGGTGATTCCACTTCTCCTGCCTTCACTTGCGTTACGGTGCAGTGTCTTTCGCAGTTAAGTATTGGGGGTCCGTAGGCCCATCCAATGGAACTGAAGCTGGTTGAGGCTGGCAGTCGATCAGTGTGGTGAATGACGGGAAGAACTTCGACTCCGCCTGGAACTCCTCGTGCTTGTGCACCAACGCGACAAGCGGAGTCGTGCTTGCGTCTGCTTCGTACAGTTCGTATGGCAGTGAGGCCGCGCGTGACTATAGAATTGTCCGAACGCACAGAGAACGAGATCAGGTTCTTATCAGGAATGCCAGACTGCGTGATACACCTGCCATTACCGAGGTGTATGGAGACGCAGTGTTTATACCGTAGTGGTTTGGACAGGTAGGCACCCACAGTTGGAAGGCGGATTGAGTAATTGAGATCACATGGTATCGGTACGATGTTACTCTGATCTCCAGACGATGGCGTCCTGGATTCGAACCGGCATGTGCTTACCGCAAATCAGACCTTCGGCAACGAGTCGAGCCTTGCGCTGGTGCGCTGGCTGGGATTCGCGGATGTTGGAAGCAGCCGGGAAGTTGCCTGCAAATTTGGATGATGGCTCGACATGTGATTGCTTCAGCATATGGTTCTCTATCCGGCCCCTACTGAGCACCCTGCGTAGCATGAGCACCTGCCCTGTGCTAATGTGTATCCTCAGGCGATGCGCCTGGTGTTACGGTGCGATTCTGCCCGAGCACACCATTTCCCCGCAATCGACAACAAGATGAGAAAGTACCGCTACTACGAAGTCCTTGAAATAAGCCGGACGGCAACTCAGGAAGAGATCAACGGCGCTTTTCGGCGTCTTGCGCGGTTATGGCATCCCGACCGCAATCCCGGGCGGGCTGAGGCTGAGAGCGTATTTCGTCGCGTCAACACGGCGTACCAGGTTCTGGCCAACGAGGCAGTAAGGGCTGAATACGACCGGAGTTCGGTGGAGTGCCCCACCTGTGGCACGCACGAAGTCCTCAGCATGAATGACGGACGCTGGCAGTGCAAACACTGTGGCTGCCGATTTGATGTCTCGGGAACTGCTGAGATACACGCTATGGACGCTCCGAGTGCCCCCCCTCTCCGGCGTGCCCGGTTCAGGGCGTTTCAAGCGATGCAGTGCTCGTGGTGCGTGCGGTTCTATGACCGGGCACCATCGACATGTCCGCATCATACTCCCCAGACGAACTGTGATGCTTTCAAGGCGGTGACCGAAAGCGAACGCAAAGCCTATCTGACGAATCCGGCTATGCCAGCGCTGGTGGATGAATGGGTGCGGCCGACAGGAGAACGCGGGCTCATCAAGAAGTGTACCTACTGTCGTGCGCTCAATCCCAACCCCTCGCGCGTGAATGAGCCCTGCTGGCATTGTCACCGCGTACTGAAGGATGAATGTCCTCATTGTGGCCTCGCCATGATGCTCTATGACATCGAGCGTGGCGCCTGGCGTTGTGCAAACAACCAATGTGCCGGCAAACGTTTCGAATTCAACAATGGCGCCGGGAAATGGAGTGCGACTGTTCACCACTCATCGGCTCCACCACCGCGCCGAAGTAAGCGTCGTCCGAAGCAGCCATCGTGTCTTAACTGTGGCGCGGGGCTTGTATACAGTGATCTGCAGAGCCTGTGGTGCTGTGTAGTCTGCAGAAACTTCTTCACTCCGGATCAGGCGGGCTGGCCGGCTCCCAAGGACGCTCCCATACCTGTACGTGCGACGCGAAGGAGAAGGGAGAGTGCGGTACGACCCGAGCGGCCTCTCAGGGAGCATCCTCGAGCTTGCGCTGATTTCGTGCGACCATTGTCGCGCCCGCGAAAGCGCAAGTCGACTGCGGACTACGTGCTGTTAGGCGCTGCCATTGGCCTCCTCCTCCTTATCGGAACGCTGATGGCGTTTGGTATGGCGGGGCACCTCGGATGACTGGGGCGCACAGCGAGAATGCTCTCGGTGGTGGGGCAATCAAACCTTTTCGCAAACCCGATAGTGCTAATGCTCGGCTGCACAGTTGACTCAATGGCCTGACGCCCGACGAATACGCACAAAACCATGGCAGAACTCCGATTCCCGCTGGCATAAGCGCCGGGGTAAGGTCAACGGTGGCCCAACGAGGTCTCGATTTGGCAGCCCCAGGGCTGGCGAGTGTCCCCCACGACGGTCAGACAGGCTCCCCAGGGAGTCGACTAGGCACTAAGGGGCACGCTTATTATCTCTATTTCCTTGGCAGTTGCAGGCTTGGCGTAGTGCCTGTCTTGAGTTATCGCCCGCTGGGGACAAACCTGCATGCATGCACCGCAATAGACGCATCTGAAAGGGTGATACGTCCACTGCCTGTCTTCCAGGCTGACTTCTATAGCAGCGGAGGGACATACCCGGGCGCAATCACGGGATAAATCGCATTTCTGGGGATCCAAATGGATTCTCCCCCTGTATCCGAGGAACGGTTCTCTTATGTCCTTGAAAGGATAGCGCCTGGTAGCAGGTCGCGAGAAGAGGTTTCTGATGATCGTTGGAAGCATCCAAGCCATTGTCATTACCTCTCTGTGCAACCAATACAGGGATCTATGGACAAAGTAATTATTGGCACATCAGCCAACTCGCAGCCAGGAAGCATACCTAACAGGGCGGGAATGTTGGCGAAAGTTGGCGTCCTCACCCGCACCCTCTCCAGATAGTTTGTGCCATTGCCCTTCAGGTACATGATTTCTTCTCCTCTCGGTTGCTCTACTCTGGAAACGGTTTCGCCCTCGGGATACTTGCTAACTGCGACCAATATCTCGCCCGCTGGCATCATCGCCAGGACTTCACGAACAAGCTCTACGCTACGATTGAGTTCCCTAACCCTGACCTTGGTGCGGGCATAGCTATCTCCAGCAGTTTCTACGACTGGGTCGATGCTTAGGTCGTTATAGGCAGCATACCCGGTCTGTCTTATATCCACTGTAACGCCACTTCCACGAGCCGTCGGGCCGACCGCTCCCAGGAACTCAGCCTGTTCCTTGGACACAATCCCTTTGCCCGCAGTCCGTCTATTGATAGTGTAGTCGTGGAGGAATACTGGAGAGATGGACTTATCCAGCATCTCTCTTAGAGCAAGCAATCTGCCATCCACTTCCTTAGCCATCTCACTGTCTATATCTCTTCTTACGCCGCCCACAGAGCAGGTGGACTGAATTATCCTGTGTCCTGCAGTCATCTCGGAAATATCCAGAACTATTTCTCTTGCACGCCAGCATTGCATGAACAAGCTTTCAAAGCCCATGGCATCAGCAAGGAGCCCCAGTGTGAGGAGGTGGCTATGTGTCCTGGAGAGTTCGCTCCAGAAGACACGAAGAAACCGGGCTCTGGAGGGCACCACGACATCCGTCAAGGCTTCCACCCCCTGACAATAAGCTAAAGAGTGCATAAAGCTGCATATGCCACATATCCTCTCGATAAGGAAGACATTCTGGCGAAAGGTCTTGAGCTCGGCGGCTTTTTCGATTCCCCGGTGCATGTAGCCGATTATGGGAGTGACTCCAACTACGGTTTCATCCTCTAACTCCAGTTTAAGGTGGACAGGTTCGGGGAATACCGGGTGTTGGGGGCCAAATGGAATCACCGTTCGTGCCATTCTATTCCTCCAGATCACATCGCCAGCATCGCTTGCCCTCAACTATGGCCATTTCCTCAGTCAGCCCAAGTTCAACCTCATCAAATCCCTGTAGTCGTTCGTCGATGGCTAGGCTTGGCATTACGACTCTCTGGTTGTTTCGCGCCCATCTCTCTATAAAAGTCTGGCGTGAAGTAAGATCTTTTACGTCCAATTCCAGAATGGGCAAGACCCCTTCGCCGCCAAGATATCTGTCTATCGAGATGGTTGCCTGTTTTGCCGACCTCACTGCTTCCACAACGGATGCCGGTCCCGTAATCACGTCACCAGCGGCGAACACACCTTCTCTTGAGGTAGCCATAGTTTCGGCTTCGACAATAACAGTGTTCCTGCGGCCAGTTTCCAGAGCAAACTCCTGGGGCACGTCAGGGGATTGCCCGATGGCAGCAACAATTGCATCCACTTCCAGTTGAAACTCACTGCCCTCTATAGGCTCGGGTCGAGGCCTACCACTGGCATCTGGGGCTCCAAGCTTCATGCGAACGCTTTCTAGTATAACGGTATCGTTCTTACTCATTATTCTTCTTGGCGCGACCAGGAAGTCGATCTTCACACCCTCGCTTATCGCCTCTTCAATTTCTGAAGCATTGGCTGGCATCTCGGCTCTCGTGCGACGGTAGAGCATCATCACGTCTGTGGCTCCTATGCGCAGGGCAGACCGAGCTGCATCGATAGCAGCATTACCACCACCAATCACTGCTACCCGATTCCCCAACTCCGGTCTTTTGCCAAAACTCACGCCTCTCAGGAAGTCAATACACTCCAGGACTTTGTGGTGGTCCTCTCCCTCAAGACCCATCTTCATGCCTTGGTGAGCACCAGTGGCAACAAGGATTGCTTGATATCCATCCTGGAATAGCTTCTCCAACGAGGATACTTCGGCACCGGTCCGTATCTTCGCGCCGAGTTGCTTAACCAGCTCGATTTCTTCGTCGAGAACCTTTCTGGGAAGCCGATATGCGGGAATCCCCACACGCATCATGCCCCCAGCTTCAGGCAAAGCCTCGAGTATCGCAACTTCATGTCCCATCTTAACCAGGTAGTAAGCTGCAGTAAGCCCCGCCGGCCCTGAGCCAATTATGGCTACGCGCTTACCTGTTGGTTCCGCAACAACCTCTTCTTCATACGTGGTATTGTCATAGGCGAATCGCTTGAGCATTCTGACGGCAATAGGCTCTTCCTGCTTTGCCTGGCGGCAGGGAGTCTCACAGGGGGCGAAACACACCCGTCCCAGAATCCCCGGGAACGGCAAGGATTGCTTGATCACCGCCAATGCGTCAGCGGGTCTGTCTTCGCCAATAAGCCGAACATAACGAGGTATATCAATGCCCGCAGGACAGGCTTCACTGCACCTGGCAGGGTGCCTCGTTGCTGCGGTTAACTCATAGGGGGTAGGTTTAAGGAGCGCAGCCTCCGGGCTCTCCTTGGAGCGCAAGAACCTCCCCTGAAAATCAAGAGTGATGCCACTTAACTGGATATCGAAGTGATCCCGTATTTCAAGTTCAGCCAGGGAGGCAGAAGGATAGATGCTGGTTATACTGGGCCAGGTATCGCCCTTAGCGACTCTTGCCCTGACGTGTGTTAAAGGCCCCGGCGCTTCCTGAGGTTCGAAGTGGTAGATAAGCTCAAACTCGTCGACCAGATCAACGCAACTGATTGTGCCCAACCTGGCTCTTTCGGCCAGCATTCCCTGTATTTCGGGAATAAGCTCATCCTTACTGACAAATACTTCATGTTCCATATGTTTCAAGCTTCCCTAGTGCCAATACCACCGCATCAATGATGGCTTCGGGCCTGGCTGCACAGCCGGGGACATAAACGTCGACAGGTACGACTGTATCTATACCGCCAAGGATATTGGGGCACTTGTCAAAGACTCCGCCAGTCGAGCCACACACTCCTACTACTATAACGAGCTTGGGCTCTGGCATCTGGTCATAGATATTGCGCAATACCCGGTAATTACGCCAGTTTGCCGGGCCGGTAACCAATAGCACATCAGCATGTTTGGGATTCCCCATGTTGACGATTCCGAACCTTTCTACGTCATACAGGGGAGTGAGAGCGGCGAGTATCTCTATGTCACATCCGTTGCAGCTACCGCAGCTATAGTGTAGCAGCCACGGGGACTTGATTCGCGATCTGGTTAGAATGTCCATTCGTTACATCCAGCCTAAATGAATTAATACGGAGTTCAAGGTTATCAGCGTGATGCCGCAGCCCCAGGCAAATTTCACCATCCAAGACCACGTAAGACGAGAGGTGACGTTATCGATGATCAGGACAATAAACCAGCCGGCCAAAGCTATTATGAATGATAGCCACCACAGGCTGCCTACGACCCAGAACAGTCCCAGGATAGATAGAACAAAGATCTTCGCGTACCAATGTCCCAGTTCGATTAGAGCAAGATAAGGGCCGGAGTACTCCGTCAGCACCCCCCTCACCAGTTCCTGATGGGCGTGCTCTGAGCCAGAGATGTCGAACGGAGATTTCCTCATCACTAAAGCTACCGGAATAAGCAGGGCAGCAAAGGTAATCCACAAACTGGGAAGGAGGGGTTGGCCATGCGCGAATATGTCCGCAATGAGAAAACTGCCCACCTTAAGCGATACGGGAATCGCTGACAGAAGGAGAATAGGTTCGAGTGCCAGGAGCTGGAGGAGTTCTCGATGCCCCCCATATTGGCTATAGGGAGATTTCACGCTTAGAGCTCCAAGAGGCAGGCAGACACTACCGAAGAAGAAGACAAGCAGTGACAGTACCAGGTCTTGCCTCAGGGCGAGGAGTACTACGGCGGTGACGATCAGGCCAACAAAGGCACAAGCAAACACAAGCTGAGCCTGACCGGCCACCATGGGCTTCTTGCCCAAGAGTTTGATGATATCGTAGAAGGGCTGAATTATTGGAGGGCCGATTCTTCCCTGCATGTGCGCAGTAAGCTTACGGTCAACGCCCGACAGCAGCCCCGCGACAAGCGGGACGACTATAACAGCAATTATCACACTCACGAAAATCCAGCCCGAACTCATATCGCCACCATCGCGAACAGGATAACGAGGAGAACAATGCCTGCAGGGATAACGAACCTGTCAAGCCTTTGTTCTCCCAGAAGACCTTCGATATAGAACCCGCCGGTCATTAGGGGTGTCCTTTCGTCGGCTACAGCAACAAACTCATCTGACCCTATTTCCACATTCTCTCCGCACATGAAAGCGGGTCGGGTGGCTTCCGGTTTGGCTTTCATAGTAGCTAAAGGAAGCAATAGCACTATTGCCACTACTATGAAAATTGGCCAGCCGGCAAAAACCCCGCCTATGGCCCTCAAGAACCAGGCCTCAGTAGTAAAAGCCAGAGTTGGATCGTAACCCGCACCAACAATAATTGGGACAATGGCAGCGTTGTATAACGGAGCGATGAATACGCTCGATAGCACGGCAAAGCCGAGCAAGGTCAACAGGACGCCATGATAATGAGAAACGAACGGCTCTAATCTGGCACTCTCAGACGTAGGACTCTGGCACAGGAT
Source organism: Dehalococcoidia bacterium (assembly GCA_007129495.1). Taxonomy (GTDB): domain Bacteria; phylum Chloroflexota; class Dehalococcoidia; order GIF9; family AB-539-J10; genus SKVJ01. The sequence goes on from SKVJ01000029.1 coordinate 12,294, forward strand.
GCGTCCCAGCCACTTAGCCCAGAATACTGTAGCGGCTCCGATGCTCAGCATGAGGAGCGCCAGCACCAGAGAAGACCATATGCCAATAACTGCTGCTGCCTGAATAGTTGCCCACTTGCTTAACAGGATACCAAAAGGAGCTACCAGCAAAGACAGTATGGCTGTCATGGTTATACCCGTCAGCAGGGGCTGCCTCCTGGCCAGTCCCTCCATATTCTCCACGTCGTTGCTCCGGATATGCTGTTCGATAGTACCCGCACACAAGTAGAGGAGGATCATGGATATAGTAAGAAAGATCACCAGCATGACGCCCGCAGTGAGAGCCAGGGGAGTACCAATGCCAGCGCAAACTATGATGAGTGCCAGATTGCTGATCGCGGAACAGACCAGAATGCTGATGCTGCCGCGCTGACTTATGGCTATTAATCCAAGGGATAGCGAACTGGCAGCCCCAAATATGGCCAGGAAGGTTGCAAACTGAGTGCCAACGAAGCCGGGAGACATATAAAGAACAATAAAGACCCCAGTCGTCATGAAAGGATGTAGGATGGCGTGGACCGGGGCAGGGGAAACCAGGGCCGCTTTGATTCCCCATCCGTGGAAAGGGATCTGCGCAGCCTTGGTAATGCCGGCCACACACAGCAAGGCGAAAGGTAAGAATAGCACTGGGTAGGCCACAGCACCGTTAGCAATAAGGGTGCTCAACGAAATAGTATTGAGGGGACTGTACCAAGACAGGATAATGGCTACAGAAAAACCGATATTGCCTATGAGGCATATCCATAAGGTGCGAAAAGCACCGGCTATTGCTTCCGGAGTCTCGTCATGGCGGATCAGAGCGTAGGCACAGAGTGTGGTTAGTCCCCAGAAGAAGGCCAGCCAGAGAAGGTTATCGGAGAAGGCGACTCCATTCATGGCACCAATGAGAACCAGCATGTAGAAAAAGAAACTTGGCTGTCTTGTTCCTTTAAGCTCGCCCAGGTGCGTCCGGTGTTCTTCATGGTTCTTCATGTACCTGACCGCATATACGCAGATAAGCGGGCATGTCACTGAAATGAGAATACCCCGCAATAATGAAAAATGATCCACGTAGAGGGCAGGATTAGCCACAAGGGGCACTTCTGGTGCTAAGGCGAATTGAAAAACCGCTATGGGTGTGACTGCGGCTAGAGCCACGACTATAGTAAGCACACTATGCAGGGATACTCCCCTTCGCCGGATATCCATGGCGGCAACAAAGACGATATAGGCCAGCATCACCATGCCCAGGACCAGAACGATCCACTTTGAAGTAGGACCCGCATAATACTTAAGCGGGAGGCTCCATTGCTGGGCAAGCAGAATGGAACTGCCTATAAGGAATACGGCGGTAAGGTAAACAATACCTGCTCGCACTTCAGATTTCTTAACCACCAGGCAAATAGAACCGGTAACTATAGGGAGCAAAATTAGCCAGCGAATCAAGACTTCAGCCACAGGGAATCCCCCTAGCGTGCAGTATTCTTGCGGATTGTAACAGCACTGGCGTGAACTCCGTTAACTGGAGTGGATCAGGCCACGGATAAGACACGGTTTCGAACTGTTCCAGCATATTGCAGCGGGCTCAGGTAATGCAAGCTCTGATGCAAACGATCTGCCCGATACCAGGTGCGATAGGTCTCCCAGCCGGTCAGTTCCTCCCAGAAACTCCGGTACTCATGGTGATAGATCTCTCCGCCTTGTAACTGCTGGTGAACGAGTCGATGTACGGTTTGCCCTCCGGGCACTTGACCCCGGCGTATTCCAGTCTTACGTTCAGCTATCTGGCGGTCTCCCGGAACCGGTGCGCCCGGAATTGCGAGCCACGGTCTACCCGCACCGTCAGTTCATGTCCTTCCGACAGCCTTCTCCTTAAAAGTCCCAGCATGGCTCTCTCAAGGGCTGCAGTCGCCTCCACCGTCCGGCAACGGTCGGAGGAGACATCTGCATCGATATCGCAGATCCAGCCGTCGATGACGGCGCCGAGGCAGGCATCACCCTGCCGTGTTGTACTCGTCCTGCAGATTGATGACACCTCCCCTCCTTCCTATGGTGGTCGTACGGTTGCAGAAACCGAAGAGGTCGCTGATTGTTGTAAGCGCATGCAGAGTCGCAGGGGGTTACTCCAGTGACATCTCGTAAATGCGCCACGTTTTGTGGCGGCGGCCACCCATGAACTCTGACAAGCCGATAATCTCGTAGTTGTCATCGAGCAACATCGAGGCTTCGCATTCGGTGTAGCCGTTCATCTGCGCATATGCTTTTACTTCGGAGAATAGCAGACCGTCGAGTCCCATGCGTCGAAAGCGTGGCGGGATACCGAAGAACATCAGCCGCATAAACGGAATGCGTCGCCTCATCCACAAGAGCCGCAGCACACGCACTATGTCTGAATCCCCGTACCATTTCCAGCGAGGTCGTAACGCTCGATTGGGATCCGGAAAGGCGCCCAAAATTGCCGCCGGTTCGTCGTCGACGTAAGCGAAGCGCATCAGGCCCGGATCGATGACCGGCCGCAGGGTGTCGGCCACCGCGTCAGCCTCCTCATCCGTCAGGGGCAGAAAACCCCAGTTTTCGTTCCAAGCCTCGTTGAACAGCTTTACGATGATACGTACCTCGCTGCGAAAGTTCTTCAAGTCGACTATGCGGGTTGTGACGTTGTGCCTCCGCCTCGCACGTTCAGCCAGCACCGTGAGCGCAGGATGGACAGGCGTGGTCACGTCCATGAGATAGGCATGGTAATCCATTGCTTTGGAGAAGCCGTAGCGGTCCATGAATAGAGCGTAGTATGGAGGATTGTGCGTGAGTTCCACCGTCGGACAGGCATCGAAGCCCTCGATGAGTATGCCCTGGCGCTCATATGTGCTGTTGGAATACTCTCCGGGACCCCGCAATAAGGTCATGCCGCGTGTCTTCACCCAGTCCCGAGCACAATCGAACAGAGTCTTAGCAGCCTCATAGTCCTCGGTCACCTCGAAGAATCCAAAGAACCCGATACGTGAACCGTAGTATGCGTTGAAACGGCGGTTCATTGCGGCCGAGATACGTCCCACTGGTATGCCATCGCGCCGGGCGAGGAAATGAGTGACCTCAGCGTCACGGTGATAAGGATGAGCTGACGTCAACAGTCCTTTGAGGCCCAGAAGGCGGCTCCCAAGCAGGTCACCGCGAAGAGGAGGCGTCCAGCATGGATCTCTCCTGTGGAGAATCCATGAAAACTCCGCAAACTGCCTCAGGCGAGAATCATCGAGAGGGATTTCTTCAATCTCTACGTGCATGCCGGCATCACACCCCTTCGGTTGCGCATGGGCAGACTCTCTGCGATGGGCTTCTGGAGAGGAACCCGCTGGCATGACAGAATAGCAGAATCGATTCCTCGGAAGACGACAGTCCTGTCAGTTGTACGTAGTAGCCCCTTTGTGCTGCACCAACTCGGCTCGCATTCTGCAGGCGGGATGGAATGGATGTGGGTCTGGTAGAATCCCATACGACCAACCTGTCTGTGACGATACATTGTGAGCCGTCCGGCGAAGGTCCGTATGTGGCCTGTATTCTAATCGGTCGTGAACGTTCATCTGTATAAGGAGATCCAATGAAACTGTGGAACACTGATCAGGAATTGTTCGAACTTGCGAAACGGGAATTGTTCACCGCCGTCGTAGGCGACGTGATGGACAAGATGGGACTGCAACGGCAGTTTCTACCTCCGGGAATACATCCCCTGCGCGACGACATGGTGGTTATAGGACGCGCGATGCCTGTACTTGAAGCTGATTTTTTCGCCGAGAATCCCGACAGCAGCAATCCGGTGATGGCAAAGCCATTCGGCCTGCTGTTCGAAGCTCTTGACGATCTGAAGACCAATGAGGTGTACGTATGCACCGGATCCAGTCCCACGTATGCGCTGTGGGGTGGTCTTATGAGCGTGCGCGCCATGCATCTGGGAGCTGTCGGGACCGTGATGAATGGTTACTCGCGGGATACGAATGAGATACTCCACCTTGGATTCCCGTGTTTCTCGTTTGGCCCCTACGCACAGGATCAGGCTCCGCGGGGTAAGGTGCTGGACTTTCGTGTATCCATCAGGATAGGCGTGGCGAACATATGCCCTGGGGATATTCTCTTCGGGGATGTTGACGGTGTGTGCGTGATTCCTCGCGAGGCCGAGGTCGAGGCGTTTTCCGGAGCAGTCGAAAAGGTGCGGGGTGAAAACGACGTCAGAAAAGCCATTGAGGGCGGCATGAGTGCCGCTGAGGCCTTCAGGAAGTACGGCATCATGTAGTGGAAGAGGGATATCGTGGCATGTGTTGTCAGGCCCTGCATAGCTAGCGGACGTCCGTCGTACCGCGTCAAAGTCTTTGTGCTGGAATACCTTGTTGAAGGTGCTTCTCTTTGAAAGGCCGTTGACACTGCTGCTTGTAACATGTAAATATACGTATATGTTGTGCTGCAGAGCTACGACGAAGCGGAACCGGGGGTCTCAATTATGACGCAGTCGTCTGCCGGTCTGAATCCGATCCGAACGCCCGGAAAGTTCACGGATGCTGCGTACACAGCGATTCGTACAGGCATCCGCATGGGACGCATACTTCCGGGAACCCGTTTGCACGAAGCCGATCTGGCGCTGCAGCTCGGTACAAGCAAAACGCCGGTAAGGGAGGCACTCGGCAGACTCATTGGCGATGGGCTGGCAGTCTCCACTTTTGGCGGTAAGTCAGCTGTGTATGTGCCCCGTCTCTCGCACAAGGAAATCATAGATCTGTACGAAGCGCGTGGGGTAATCGAACCACCGCTCGCACGGATGGCGGCAGAGAAGGCGTCAGAAGCCGAAGTGGCCGTATTAGGAAGAATCCTCAGTGATTTCCAAGAGGGGTTGGAGGCCGATGACATATATACCCTCATGGAGCTGGACAGTGAACTCCATGCAATGATTGCCTCTATCTCAGGCAATCGCGCCCTTGCGCAGAGCAGAGAGCGGCTCGACAATGCCATCGCTATCGCGAGGGTAACGTCGGTCCAGAACGCGCACTACGGGACATCCGCCCACGCTCTCAAGGAGCATTCTGAGATTTGCAGGGCTATTGCTGAGCACGACGGAGCGAGAGCTGAGCGACACATGGCACAGCACATCCGCAGGAGGCGGGATGACCTCATCGGGAAGTGGCCGCAGGCATCGGCTGAAGATGGTGCGGATGCCTGCGAAGAAGGCTGGGCGCAGAAATGATTTGGCATACAGGGAAGCATTGTTGGCGGCGTGTGACTGTGCAGGAGGCTGAAAGGTCGGACTATGTCCACCCACACGTATCCGTGTCGGTGCCGGAACGTACGCGTCTGGCCGAGTCTCGGACGATTTCCGCTCTCTCCGTTGACATGCTTTGCGGACGGTTGTCATTCGGCTCGGATTCTTCATCTGCGTCACACCGCAGCCAAAGCGTGCCAGCGGTTCCAGATGGAGGACTCTCATTATGACTGACACCATACGACAACTGTGTACTGCGAAGTCAGGGGAAACCGCTGTATTGCAGGGCAATATGGCCTTCGCGGTGGGTTGCGTTCGCGGGGGCATCAATGCAGCGGATGGTTATCCGGGCACACCCAGTACGGAGGTCATCGACAGGGCTTTGGCCCATGTGCAGGATCTCATCACAGTGGGCTGGTCTGTCAACGAGGCTATTGCTGCAGCGGTTGGGCATGGCCATACACTCGCTGGACGAGACTGCGTGGTCACTATGAAGATTCCCGGCTTGTATCAGGCAGCCGACGTGTTTACAAGCGGCGCATTATATACGCTCCCGCGGGGGGCGCTTGTCTACTACATAGCCAGCGATTTTGTTCCGAGTGCGACACAGCATACTATCGATCCTCGCTACCTGTACAAGAGTTGCTTTGTACCGGTCCTGGAACCCCGGAATCATCAGGAAATGCACGAAGCTGCCGCAATTGCGGTCGACATCGGACGCGCCCACAGAACCCAGGTCGTGATTATGGCGAGCGGTATTCTCTGTCACAGCGAGGGACTCGTCCGCATGATGGTGCCTCAGACACGCGAACCAGTGGAAGCGCCCTCAAACTATAAGCTGTTCAGTACGCTCCCGAACCTTGTCCGGGCCAGCTATGACCATACTGTCACAGAGCGTATGCCTGCCCTGGTTGAAATGGTGGAGAACAGCCCCCTGAACCTGTGGGTCAAAGGTTCGGGCAAGCTGGGCGTTGTCACCTATGGTGTTTGTGACATGTATGTGCGTGAGGTAAAGCAATCACTCGCCCCCGACATCGATATCCTGTCTTTGGCCTTCACCAATCCTCTACCGGTGGACCTCTTGAGTCGCTTCCACGAATCCATTGATGGTCCGGTCTTCGTGATTGAAGATGCCTACCGTTTCGTCCAGGAGAGCCTTGAACAGTCCGGCCTGAACGTGCATGGCAAGACACCGACGGATCCACTGACAGAGTGGACTCCGGCACTTGTTGCGGAACGACTCGGAATCGAATCGGCACACCCCCGCCACGACCTTCAGGTGGTGCCGCGGCCACCTGCCATCTGTCCCGGCTGCCCCTACCGCCTATTCGGAGAGGAGGTGGTCGCGATGCGCAAGAAGGGGCTCATAGATGTGGTTTTTGGCGACATCGGCTGCTATACATTGCTGTACTTTCTTAACGCAGTGGATACCAGTCTCGCAATGGGGTCAGGTGAAGCGATGAGGCAGGGATTCGTGCTATCCCGTCCTGAAGAAGTGTCTCGCTGCCTTGCTGTCGTTGGTGACAGCACAGAGTGTCACACTGGCATGGCGGCCACCCGAAACGCTGTGTTTCGTAACGTAGCCGGCGTGAAGGTGATTATGGATAATTCATGGACCGCCATGACAGGCGGCCAGCCGTCGCCTACATCCCCGAGGAACCTTGCCGGCGAAGAGATTCTCTTCGACCTGCCAGGGACCATTGAGGCCCACGGCGCGAGGACACATGTTGTCGCTGCATATGACCGCAAAGCCGTTCAGAATGCGCTCATTACGGCTCTTGCGGATGCGCAAAGGGGAGTCTTCTCCACTGTCATTATTCGTGAAGGTCAATGCATCAAGAGGAGTGACGTCAGTACTCAGCGTGTGCTGGTGGACCCCGACGTATGCCGCAAGTGCGGCTTGTGTCTTATCTGCGCGGGCATCGAAAGAGGGCCTGAAGGAATTCCCGTAGTGAACCAGCTTTGCTCCGGATGTGGAGGACACACACCGTCATGCATGCAGATGTGCCCGTTCGACGTAATGAAGGTGGTTGATTTGAAGGACCTCGAGCGTTCGTCGACTCGTGACTATCCCGAGCCACCGCCGATCGATTTACTTCCTCCGCTGACAAAGCAGTCACTTCCCGTTCGCCTGTCTCTCGCCATTCGAGGTGTCGGAGGGCAGGGCAACCTGTTCTTTGGACGTGTACTCACACGGCTCGCATTCCTTGCCGGGTACGGCGACACCAACGTAGTGAAGGCTGAAACGCACGGTATGGCCCAGATGGGGGGTCCGGTCATCAGCACGTTTGCCTGCGGTGAAGTAGTCAGCCCGCTATTGATGCCTGGTAGTGCCGATGTGCTTATCGCTCTGGAACAGAGCGAAGCCCTTCGGTCCGAATTCCTCGATATGCTGAAGCCGGACGGAACACTGCTGCTTGCGGCGACCAGGATTTTGCCTGAGGGACTGGCGGCTGACCAGTATCCTGACGATGCACAGATGGAAGAGATCCTGGAGTCTTATCACGTGGTTCGGGTGGATGTCCTCGGCCGGGCACTTGCGCTTGGGGATTCGTCAGGCAGGATGGCCAACGTGGTCATGCTTGGCCTGCTCAGCACGCTGCACCCATTCGATGTCTTCCCTGTGGAGTTGTGGTACGAGGCGCTTAGATCGGTGAACCCACGCTGTGTCATCTGGTCGGCAAACTATGCCGCGTTCAGTGCCGGTAGAGACATGGCATCCAGCGTGAGTTGAGTGCGCCAGTCAGGGATTCCCCAAGGCTCCATATGGGCGGGGGAATCATGGCCTTCCCGTCTACGAGGTGACGTATGAGCACCAAGGCAACTCTCAAGAGCCTGCTCGACCCTGCCAGCCTTGTGGTGGTAGGAGCGAGCGAAGACATCACCAAGCCTGGCGGAAAGCTGGTGCGCAATATCCTGACGCGTGGCTATACAGGTAGGCTACTTCTCGTAAATCCGAAAGCAAGCGAGGTGCAGGGTGTCCGGGCATATGCGACGATCGACGCACTGCCGACCGTCCCTGAACTGGCTTTCATCGCTATTCCTTCCAAGCAGGTTCGTTCGGCACTCGTCGAACTGGCGCGGAAAGGAGTTCAAGCTGTCGTTGTCCTGAGTGCCGGATTTGGCGAAATGAGTGCTGAAGGCAAGCTGGAAGAGCAACGGCTTGCCGATATAGCCGATGCTCACGGTGTGCTTCTTATCGGCCCCAATTGTTCCGGCATCGTCTCACACGCGCATGCAAGTAAGTTCAGTGGCTTACCTCCGGAGAGTCATAAAGGGGGCATCGATTTCCTCAGTGGGTCGGGTGCCACAGTGGACTTTCTCTACGAGTTGGCAACGCAGCGAGGTCTGAGGTTCAATTCTCTGCTCAACGTGGGTAACTCCGCTCAGACCGGCGTAACCGACCTTCTCCGACTGTATGACGAGGCCCCTGATTCAGACGCTGCCGGCATCAAACTGCTCTATGTGGAGGTATTAACCCGACCTCAGGAATTCCTGCATCATTCACGCAGCCTTAGCCTCAAAGGGTGCTTGCTCGCTGGTATCAAGTCGGGTGCAACCGAAGCGGGCAGTCGGGCCGCAGCCAGTCACACCGGCGCCATGGCGACCAATGATACTGCGGTGCAGGCACTGTTCGACAAGGCAGGCATCATCCGGGTGCGGTCGCGGCCCGATCTGGTGGATGTTGCCACAGCGCTTACGTGTGCCAGGGGCAAGCTGGATGGACGGCGGATCGCGATTGTCAGCGATGCCGGAGGACCTGCCGTAGTGCTCGCTGACGAGCTGAACCGGCTGGGGTTTGTGGTACCTCCATTCATGCCCGTTACAAGGAAACGCATATCAGAGGCGCTACCGCCTGGCGCCGCTGCCGGAAATCCTGTCGACTGCCTGCCGACGCGCAACGGCGAGACTATTGGCAATGTGCTGCGCATCATCGCGGAAGAGGAGCAGAACAACATCCATTACATCCTCTTCATTGATGGTGACTCAGGTCTGGCAGACAACTGGGAAATATGCAAGGCTGTTATGCACGCCCAGGACGAGGACAACGTTCCAATATTTCCGTGCTTTCTCTCACCTATATCGGCTGGAGATGCGCTCTCACGATTCCGGCAGGCAGGGCGCTGCTACTTCGAGGACGAGGTGGCAATGGCACGTGCACTCGGTAAGGTGGTGAACCGTCCGGTTGTTACGACAGCCGCGCTAAGCGCAGGTGGCTATTCGCGCGAACGTATCGCCTCTTTGCTTGCCGGGCGAACCGGTCCACTCTCACCTTGCGTGACGTCGCAAATACTGCAGGCTGCGGGTATTCCGGTGCTCTGTCAGTCGGAACTGACGGACAGAGATGCATTGAATACAGTAACAATGCCCTTTCCATGGGTTATGAAGGTGGTCGGGCCATTGCACAAGAGCGATGTTGGTGGCGTACTGCTTGGTATCGGAAGCATTCAGGAGGCACATCGCGCATGGGATGCGCTGTTGCGCATTCCGGGAGCAACCGGCTGTGTAGTTCAGGAGATGGTGCAGGGCCCGGAGGTTATCATCGGCGCTAATCGAGAGGAAGGCTACGGCCATCTTGTTGCCTGTGGATTGGGTGGCATCTACACGGAAGTACTGAAAGATGTGCGGTTCCGTCTTGCGCCGCTCTCTCCGGTTGAGGCTGAGGAGATGATTCGCACGATCCGGGCGTTTCCCATCATCAACGGTGTCCGCGGGCAGCAAGGCATGAGTGTGAAGGCGCTGGTGGATATTCTGGTTCGCGTTGCCCTGCTGGTAACCGATTTCCCGTTGATCAGTGAGATGGATCTCAATCCTGTGAAAGGGCACGGAGCAGAGCTTCGCACTGTAGATGCGCGCATTCTCGTAGACTAGTGTTACTCCTTGGATTCCTGCCAAGCTATTCGTATCCCCTGAGACCTGCCGGTCTTCTTGAGAAACCGCTATCTCAAGTTCTCAATGAATGTTGTTCACCAGTGTCGGGCCCAAGTCGAGATTTGGACTGTGTTCGCCACACCACATGTGCTGTGGTATGCTGCCATATGCACGACCTCGTTGATTCCGAGCGGTTGTGCTCGTGGAAGGAGGGGCGATATGGTTGATGAAAGGGAGAGGTTGCCTGAGCGGGCTGTGCCTGGAGATCATACTGAGAACCTGGCGGAACTACAGAAGAGTGTCGAGGAAGGACTGATGGCAGAGAAACGACTGGAAGATGGCGGCTTTGCCCCATGGGATATCGAGAGGTTGCGTGAACTGGCCTCCAGAGGTCGGGAGGCTCAACATATACTGAAGCAACACGGCCATGAGCCGAGCCTTCCCGAGGAAGCAGCGCCTGACGACTTAACCGGGGATTAGAGGTGGTCAATCTGTACTGTCACGATGTGACTCAGCCGTTTAGATGCGTACAGGGTGAGGTGAGGGAGCGAAGGACGGTTCCGGGTTGCGTGTGACGTACCGCAGTATTGTGTGGAGTGAATATGGGATTTCTTGTGGTATTGCCGATGGCGGTAGTGCATGAGGCGGCCAAGTATCCCCGTAAGTTTGCCGAAGAAGGGATTGACTTTGCAGGCCGGTTGTGCGCTACAGAGGAAGATGTTATCGAACTCGCGCGCGGAGCGGATGCGATTATTGTTGAAGGAAGTCAACGCCCCATAACGCGAAAGATCATCGAAAGCCTTGAGCAGTGCCGCATAATCAGCGGAACTCAGATAGGCTACGATAGCATCGACACGGTAGCTGCCTCCGAACGCGGCATTCTTGTCACGAACGTTCCAGGCTACTGCGTTGAGGAAGTGTCCGACCATGTTATGGCGCTGTTACTCGCGTGTTCCAGGCGGATCATTGCGCTGAACCGTGCGGTAAAGGATGGTGGGTGGGGGTTTGGGCCACAATCCTCCGAGATCAAAGAAGTTATCCGTCCTGCCATAGGAAGACTGCGGGACCGGACGCTTGGGCTGTTCGGATTTGGAGCTATAGCCCGAGTTCTTGTGCCAAAGGCCAAGGGTTTCGGAATGAGGATTATTACCTGCGATCCATTTGTGGACGAGTCAGTGGCTTCTGAAAAGGGAGTGGAACTGGTGGACTGGGCAACACTCCTGGAGCAATCAGACTTCCTCTCCATTCATGCGTCTTACTCCACTGAGACAAAGCACGTGTTCAATCGTGAGGCATTCAGCGCGATGAAACACACCGCGTGCCTCATCAATACCGCGAGGGGCGGATTCGTTGATGAGGAAGCCCTTCACGAGGCCCTCAGCACAGGCAGTCTGTCTGTGGCAGCATTGGACGTCCTTAATGATGAACCCCCAAATGGCAATCCATTGTTGTCCTTGGATAACGTCATTTGTACGGGCCATTATGCCTTCTTCTCTCCGGAGTCATTCGAAGAACAATGGCGACGTCCCTCAGAGGAAGTATCCCGTGTACTGCACGGGGCCTGGCCGGTCGCGCTGGTTAATCCGGAGGCGAAGGAGAAGTATGTGCTGCAATGGGGTGAGATGTGTGACCCACAGGCATAGGTAATGGTGCTTGTAGCTCCACGATAGATCGGCATGCTAAGGGTTGTGCGTCCGACGATGCGCCCGGAATCACAGACATCTTGTGAATGGATTATTCGCATTGAAAGAGCACCGTTGTGCTTGTCGGGATGTCGGGCAACATGGCATTCTTCTGTGAGGGGCTTGTTCCAGGATGGATACCGGAGGCGATGATCGCAGGCGCGAGTGATGGAGGTGCGGGTTCATGGAAATCACAGAATTAGGGGCCGAACTCAGGCGAACTGTCGAAGAGATTGCTGAAGTATCGCTGTATATCTGGGAGAGCGGCTGGTCTGCCTCCACCGGTGGCAATCTGTCTCTCGATGTCACTGATCTGATGACTTCCGAGCAGCTCGAATCGTCCCAGGCACCGGACATTCCTCTGCCGGTGGTAGTGCCGGAGCTGGCGGGACGCACCATGTTCGTCACCGTGAGTGAATCACGTTTCCGCGATGTGCCCAGGTGGCCGGAACGGACATTGATGCTGATGCAAGTCTCAGCCAGCGGACATCATTACCGTGTGTTGTGGGGAGGCCAAGGGGCGGGAAATCCAACTATAGAACTTATTCCTCATCTCAAGATTCACGGCTATTTCCAGGCACGCGCCCTACCGCACAGAGCGGTGCTCCATACTCATCCCCAGCATCTTATTGCGATGACGCACCTTCCGGAGTACCGGAACCCCGACTTCATTCGTGTATTGCAGACATCTCAGACGACGGCCAAGGTCTTCCTTAGAGAGGGTGTAGGCATGACGGGATTCATGTCGATGGGGAGCGAGCAACTGGCCGAGCGCACTGTGGACCTTTTGCGGGGACGCAGGGCTGTCATCTGGGAGCGCCACGGGTGTGTCGCTATCGGTGCGGATGTGTTCGAGGCATTTGATGTCACGGATGTATTGGAGAAGGCGGCACAGGTCTTTCTGCTGTGTGTGACCACAGGCTATGAGCCGAAGCGCATGACTCCGGATGAGGTTGCGATGCTGTGAGGGACATGTCTGGACATCTGTTGGGTTTTTCTGATAGGGGATGGCAAATGACTTATGCCTCCGTCCCATGAAACTGCCACCGAATGTGAGTATGGCACAAGCGATCGTTCCGGCGGCTAAGTTTGCAACCAGGTCGTACAACTTGCCCGGATGATTCCCCTCGCAGTCGAGAACCTCCTGATCGATAAGTCGCCTGACGGCCCGGGCAATGTACTATCCATTCTGCCTCATCATTCCTCCCTGTGGTAATTGCCCGGACGAGACAATATCGGGTGTTCGTCTCGACGCCAGGGTTCAGGGCATTGTGGTGCCGACACCTGCCAGCACGGGCTGAGGTAACGAATCCCATTTGCAGCTTGATTTTTTTCTTCTACTGTGCAAATCTGTCATCACTGTTGTAGGGGAGGTGTGTATGCCGTTTACTGTTGGTCCTTTGATGGCGATCCTGGCGTTGATCGCGGGCATTCTCATTCTTATTAAGCCGAGCCTGCTCAACCGAATCGTTGCAATCTACCTGATAGTCATTGGTATATTGGGCCTTGTCTCGGCCGGAGGGACAGTTCCTGCCGTGATTGCACTCATTGCGGGAATTGTTCTGTTGCTGTTGCCGGGTATGCTCAACCTGATAGTGGCAATCTATCTGATTGTGGTTGGCGCATGGGGTCTCATTACAGCCGGCGTCAGCGTGAGCGCACTGGTTGCGCTCATAGCGGGTATCCTCATCCTTGTAATGCCACGACTGCTCAATTACATCGTGGCCATCTACCTCATCGTAGTTGGCATTATAGGACTCATTCAGTACTTCTTCTAGGCGGTCACTCATAGACACAGACAGAAGCAGTGCATTCTCAGCGGCCTGTGAAGCTGCAATAGCCGTCAGGATGTGACCGGTCACATCCTGACGGCTATTCTGGTGCCCGGGCGAGACAACCCTATTACCTGGATGTCAGCCATACTGTAGTCATGCGATTGCCGGGAGTTCCTGAAAAGGTCGGTCCTGACTAAGACGGTCTTCTGCCAGGACCGGACGGGATCAGTATTATCAGGAGGAACCGTCAGTTGCAGTATGGACAAACCCAACATACCGAATGCGCATCTCGCGATATGCCCTGATGCCTCCCTGCCCGATTCTTGCCCTGGGTAGTCCTGTTCCATGATGGCAAGACCTGTTTCGGCTCCCGTACCACTTTGAGAATGCGTTTGGGCGAGAGGTGGCCGACCGGCATGTTGCCCGCTACATGCAGGGTGATGAAGGCAATAATATGGCCGAACGCACTGTGTGGGATGGTGGTGGTTTCAACGTAATCAATGCACCTCTACCTCTCAAGGTCCGCCAAGGCCTTCCAGCCCATCGTATCCACGGGAAGAGGATCTGCCGAGTGGCAGATAGCTGACGATATGCTCATCTTTGAGAGGGACCAGCCATATGCGTGTCTTGCCGGTCATTCGTTTGGTTACTGTACCATGGGATCATATTATGCAGTGGTTTTGTCGACACATGTTTTGACGCATGTCGATTGCCCACGATACTATGGCACATCCAACGTGCGTGAGGAGGACGAGCGCGTAAGATGACAGATACTAGACACCTGCAAGCTCTTCGAGAAGCGATCCTCAACATGGATCTGGAGGGCATCGGCAGCGTTGCCCAGGCCGCAATGGATGCGGGCGTCGATCCCAAAGAGGCCATCACTGAAGGGATGGTGCCGGGAATGGTGGAAGTGGGGCAGAAGTTTGAGGAAGGAGAATACTTCCTGTCGGAATTGGTGGTAGCCGGAGAGGTGATGAAGGACGGTATGGCTGTTATTGAGCCGTACCTTACTGCCGGTGGTGGTGATGATGAGGCAAAGGCCAAAGCCATCGTCGCTACGGTAGAAGGTGATTATCACGATATTGGCAAGAATATCGTTGTTACATTGCTCGGAGTGCAGGGATTCGACGTCATCGATCTCGGTATGGACGTGCCCACTTCTAAGATAGTTGAAGAAGTACGTGAACACGGCCCGGTTGTTCTTGGATTGTCCGCTCTACTCAGCACTACGATGGCGCGCATGGGCGAGGTCATAGAGGCATTAAAGTCGGCCGGATTGCGGGATAGCGTGAAGGTCATAGTTGGTGGTACACCAGTGACGCCCGCATATGCGGCCAGTATCGGCGCAGACCACTGTGCATTGAATGCCATAGAAGGTGTCCACAAGTGTGCTGACTGGCTCGGCAACTTGAAGGAGGGCAGGTAGGATGGACGAAATGACGCGGCGCGAGAGAATACTGAAGGCAAGCCGACATCAGATGGCCGACCGGCTGCCATTCTTTCACAACTGGCGGCACTGCCAGCAGGGTTGGGCTGAACGTGATTGCCGTAATCGTGGCATGGGGCTGAGCTGGGCGCGCCCAAGCTACACATTCACCTGGCATGGCGTTGAGGTGACCGAGACGTTCGAATCTTATACTACCGCTGCCCAAACGCTGCGACGCACCTTCCGGACTCCAATAGGGACTATTTCACAGGTGGAGATGCGCGAGCCTGGAGCAGGTCAGTGGCATGGTATGCGAGGCTGGCGGGATGTTACGCCGTGGCAGACTGAACGTGCTATCAAGGGGCCGGATGATTACAAGGTTCTCAAGTATATGTACGACAACCTTGAGATCAAGCCGGATTATTTTGCGCTTGAGCAGGCGAAGGACTGGCTCGGCGACGATGGCATAGTCTGGGATTGGGTGCCGCACGCCGGGATGCAGCTTCTGATGATCGACTGGGTCGGGAGCGAAGGGGGCCGTTTCTTCGTGCACCATGCGCGGTATCCTGACACGGTGGAGGCAACCCACGCATCCATTTCCAAGGCGTATGAGCCCTTATGGGATATCGCTGCAGGTTCTCCTGCTGATTTCTTTCTGCTGGCGGACAACCTCGATGCCGTGCTGGTGAATCCGAAGTTGTTTAAGAAGTACTTCATGCCTGAGTGGCAAAAGTGCTGTTATGCATTACACGCGGGTGGCAAGCTGGTAGGCGTTCATGCCGATGGCAGACTCGGTGCGCTCAAGGATCTCATTAATGAGACGTCCATCGACGTTATCGAGGCACTCCATGTGCCGCCGATGGGAGACTTCTCGATTGGAGAGGCGCTGGCTGCGTGGCCGGACAAGGTGTTGTGGACGGGTTTCCCCGGTTCAGTATACGCACTGGGGCCTGAAGAGACAATGAAGCAGGCGTTGTACATGCTGCGGGATGCAGGAACGGGAGAGCGCATCTGTATCGAGATGTCTACGGAGAACCAGGTCTCGAATGAGAACCTCCTAGCTTTAACCGCAGTACTGGAACATGCGGAATTGCCGCTGACGCCGGATAAGATAGACGCGATCGAGCGGTCGCTTAAGTAGGCGGACAAACAGACCATCCATCCTGACATTATTGAGCGACTGTCATTCGGTGTTCGATCGTGTCGAAGCGGTGGCTCTTGACGCCGCTCGTTCGTGAACACACAATAGGCGCATCATGGATGAAATAACCTCGTCACGTTCGGTGTACGTAGATGCGCACGCGCACCTTGATGAGTATCCGGACACCTGGCTTGGTGCCGTGTTGCAGCAGCTGGAAGATGATCGTATCGCGACCATCACTACCGCTATGGCTCCCAGTGCGTATGAGCGCGCACTAAGGATAGAAGAGCGCTCGAGATGGGTAATCGCCACACTGGGTGTTCATCCCTGGAACGCGCATCACTTTGTGACCAGCCTCGATGAAATCGAGCCGTCTCTTGCGGAGAGTCCTATGTTTGGTGAGATAGGCCTTGACTTCCGCAATGTGCATGACCACACGTTATACGATGCCCAGGAGCGGGTTCTGGAGTTCTTTCTATGTGCTGCCCGGGACGAGGATAAGATCATCAACCTGCACACATCCGGAGCGGAGCTTGAAGCCTTGGAACTGCTGGAACGGTACGATACGCGACGGGCCATCGTTCACTGGTATTCCGGACCTCTCGAGCCGCTGCGGCGGATGGTTGCTCGTGGCTATCTATTCACGTTTGGCTGCGAACTCCTGTCATCTGCGCTTATTCAGCAGATCGCTTGTGAGATTCCACCAACACAGGTGTTGACCGAGACGGACAATCCTGGCGGACCGCAGTGGGTTTTCGGGGAACCTGCCATGCCTGACGTGGTCAAACCTGTGCTGCAGGCGCTGGCTATCATACAGAAACGGGATGAGTCGGATATGCGGGAACAGGTGCGACAGAATCTGTTGACATGCATCGACGGTGATACGCGACTCACGCCACTATCTACTATGCTGCACGGCAGATATGTCTGATGCGCAGGGTTACAACCGAGTGGCTCCAGATGTGGAACAGGCGAAGCAAAGGGATGGCTGTCAGCCATCCCTTTGCGTACTGAGATGTTGACTATCCGCTACTCCAGAGCCCCGACCAGCCGACGGGCAGTGCTGGGCTTGCGGAGCTTTCTCAGCGCGCCCTTCTCGAGCTGGCGAATCCTCTCACGAGTGAGGTTCATCGTCTTCCCCACCTCTTCCAGGGTCCATTCCTTTCCGTCAACCAGCCCGAAGCGCAATTCGATTATCCTGCGTTCGCGGTCTGGAAGGACCTTGAGCATTTCACGAACCTGATCACGCAGGACGCTACTGGATGCTACATCCTCCGGAGCCTGAGCCGTTTCATCCTCGACAAGGTCTCCGAGCGACGTATCGCTTTCCTCCCCAACCGGTAAGTCGAGTGATAGTGGTTGGAGACGCTGCAGATCTTCGAGCATCTCAACGAACTCCGACGATGTCTCCATCGCCACACCTAATTCGTCGGACGTTGCCGGTCGACCAGTGGACATCGTAAGGTCGCGTCGCATACGGTTGAGCTTGTGCATCTTCTCCGCCATATGCACAGGTATCCGGATCATCCTGCCTTGCTCATCTACCGCTCTGCGCACGGCCTGCATAATCCACCACGTGGCATAGGTGCTGAATCGATAGCCTTTACGGTACTCGAACTTCTCCACGGCGCGCATAAGTCCAACCGAGCCTTCCTGTACCAGGTCCAGTAATGGCAAACCCCAGTTAAGGTGCCGCTTGGCGACGCTCACTACCAGTCGCATATTCGCCTGCACCAGCCTGTCTCGCGACGTCTTGGCCTGAGCCTTGATGCCGCGGAAATGCCGGTCAAGTTCAGATTCCATCCCGTACAAATCTTCCAGGAATCGTTCATCGCTGATCGTGACAGCCAGCCCCTTGGCCTTCTTGGCAGGCCCAGCAAGTTCGATCACCTCGTGAGGCAGTATCCTCGCCGCCACCGACAACTCGCGTACTGCATGTTCCGCTTTGGCCTTATTGCCAACGAGAGCTATCAACTCTTCAAGCAATTCCTTGGTATGTACGGCATCGCTTACCGATCTGAAGCCGGGATCGGTGATAGTTGCCAACAATCCCTTGTTTGTCGAGACCCCGGCTGTGCGAGCCACAGCGACTGCAACTTCCTCCAGATCCATAATCCTGCTCAGAAGTGCCAACGCAAAATGTGGGCCATCAGGGGCGAACCCTGTAGTACGAATCGAACTATACTCGATCTCGTTAAGCACTTCACCTTCCTCAACTATCCGCGCCAGTTCTACAACTTCTTTGTTGCTGAGCAGAGGAACCCCACCTATCTCTCGCATCCACAATTGCTCGATGTCTGCCGATGGCTCGTACTCTCGGGTCCCCACCATGGATGAGAATTCTTCGTCCCCCATCTCATACGTGGCATCCATACCGCCATTTTCCTGGCCTTCATCCAGCTTAGTACCGTTATTTACAGGCTCAAACTCCTGATCCAATTCTTCGATTCTAGTTTCCTCGTCCATAAGATCTCCTCCTTCCAATACAACGCACAACTACCCCACCTGGTTTGCCCCTACCGTATTAGTCGCTAATAAATCAGGCGGACCCTCGATATTTCGAAGAGTCCGCCACTCGCCGATTATTGCGCAGACTCTTCAGCTTGCCCGGGCACCTCCGGACCAAGCGCAGACGCATCGACAACAAAGATCCTTAGCGCACTGCATTAACATTCTATTTCTCTTGAAGTACATCGTACTTGGAACCGGAAATATTAGACTATCTCACATGGATTGTCAAATCGCCACGCAATGCCGAACGGATACATCAGATCATATGCCTCCGGTCACGCGCAACATGATGGTTGCAAGACCCAGAAGAAGCGCGAAACCGGTAACGTCCGTGGCAGTGGCCAGCAGAACGCTGGATCCCAGCGCAGGATCGGCACGAAAGCGCCGCAGTAACAACGGGATTGTCGCACCCAGCAGTCCGGCAAGTGCCATAGTCAGGAACATCGCCAGTCCCAGGACCTGCGCGAGCCAAAGGTCGCGCATCCATGCGTACGCAACGATCCATGCGAAGACGGCAATGGCAGCGCCGTTGATGAGGCCCAGTGCTACCTCGCGGGTGACAGCACGCCGCATCATGGGACGGCGCAATTCCCCGAGCGCCATACTGCGAACGAAAATGGTGCCCGTCTGGACCGATGCGTTCGTGCCCTGGGCCGAAATCAGCGGCAGGAAAGCTGCGAGAGCGACAATCGCCCCAATCGTGGCGCTGAACTGGTGAATGACCAGTCCCGATAGGAGCGCCATTCCAAGGCTGGTTACCAGCCATGGCAGGCGTTTATTCACCGACTTGCGCAACGGTTGCGAAAGCCTTTCGGCCTCACTCAATCCGACCATGTGATACATGTCAGCCGTTGCTCTTTCCTCGGTTAAGTGAAGCAGCTCTCGAAGGGTGATTACCCCTACCATATGTCCGTCGTCTGCTATCACCGGCAGTGACGAGATGCTGTAGTGCTCCATTAGCCGAATACATTCGCGGTCGGGTGTATCAGGGGTCACTGTCAGCACTTCCTTCTCCATCAGGGAGCGCAGTCGCGTTTCCGGCCTCGCGAGCACGAGTTGACGGAGTGTCAACACACCACGCAATCTGCCTCGCGCGTCCATTATGTACAGTGAGTCGACGGTGTCACGGCGTGGTTGCTCTGAGCGCAACGCCGTGATTGCCTCATCGACGGTCATGTCCTGGGCCAGTGGCACGAATGCCGTGGTCATGTGCTCGGCTGCCGTTGCGTGCTTGTATTCCAGTAGTGGCGCCACCACATCGCTATGTTTCAGCTGTGGCAGGACGTCCTGGACAGTCTCCGGCGGCAACTCCCGGAGGACATGTGCCGCGAAATCCGGGTTCGTTTCGTCCAGCACATCCGCAAGTGTGTAGGGATCGATCGTCTCGCAGAACAGGCAGACATCCGCTTCTCGCATGACGGCTACGAGGCTCGCCAGTTCCTCCACGGAGAGATGAGACAGAACCTGGCGTATAGTGCCACGATCAAGCTGGCATAGCAGCCCGGCCTCATCCGCCTTGCGAAGACTCGAGAGAAGCCTTAAGACTGCGTCCCAATCCTGGTTTGCGATAAGCTTCACTAATTCGTTCGCCTGGCCGCAGATAGTCTTTTCGTCTTGCGTTCCCGTCTGCTGCATGCTGCCTCCTCGTCTCAACCTGAGAATGAATGAGCAGGCTCTTGGCAAGCTGTTCTCGTGAGACTTGCTCAGTACCTGTAGGTTCCAGTGTGTGCCGGACGGCTCAGACCTTAATCAATCATGACATCCAACGTCAGGATAAGGAATCGGGTACAACAGAACTTTGCCCGAGAGGCTCGTCCCTAATTAATAGCGAAGCGCAAAATAATCATAGGATACTGCCCCTTACGTGTCAAAACACTTCAACCAGGTTGACAGATGCGATTCTTGCATCAAAGATGAGACCTGACGGAGCCTTCGATACTTCCCGGGATGAATAAGTGATCGGGAGTTATACCAGCACTCCTCAGCGTACAGGAAGAGTTGCCGGATGGTGGTATTCTTATCACGTCAACCGAAGTGAGCGACAGGATGTGGACGAAGAGTCCCAGACCAAGTCCCGAGAGTCGTGTAGTTATGGTGACCTCACGCGACCTGCTATGACCGCCTGCCTAAGGAAGGAGCACATTCTAATGTGGTCAATTCTCATGGCCATCCGGGATGCACACATGTGGAGATTTGGGCTTACAGCTGTGATCGAGAGTTGTTTCGCGAGGAAATCGAGAGAGTGTTCCTGTTATCGAGAATTTCGTACCAGGGTCTCTTGTGACACTCGCGTGTTCCGGGCGTATTAAATGGAGAGGAGCAGCATGCTCATTGTCGTCGCTGTGAAGCAGCGGAGCGTGACAAGATGACACAGGAGGAGGGTCGTGAATAGAAGACGAGTTATGGCTGTGTGTATTGCACTGGTAGTTGTTCTTACGAGTATGGCTGCAGCCTGCGCGGCTGCGCCGTCGTTTCCTCCAGGTCTTCCGGACGAAGACTTCCCGGACGGAGTGCCATCAGATCCATCGCCTCCTATACCAACTCCTACGCCTGCACCTTCACCACCGAGGGATCACCTCGATGATGGCGAAGCGCTTCCGCCGGATTCCGCGGCAGAACGAATGGTCGTGCGTTCCGGCTTCATGGAAATTGTCGTCGATGATGTCGGAAGTACAGCACAAGCTGTTGGTCGGATCGCAGGCACTATGGGTGGCTATATTGTATCTTCCTCGGTCTATCAGGAAGGGGGGCGAACCTTCGGCAGCGTGGTCATTCGCGTGAGTGCCGACCGTTTTGACAGTTCACTCAGTGCCATTCGTGAGATGGCTGTTGAAGTTGCCCGGGAGACGACCTCCAGCACGGATGTGACAGAGGAATACATCGATCTGGCCGCACGCAAGCGAAATCTCGAGCGCACAGAGCAACAGCTTCTTGAACTCATGGAGCAGGCGGGCACAGTAGATGAATTGCTGAATGTGCAGCGCGAATTAACACGCGTGCGCGGCGAAATTGAGCAGCTCGAGGCGCGTATACGGTACCTCGAGCAGACATCGGCTATGTCACTGATAGAAGTATTTCTTCGGGAAGCTGTGCTCTCAGTGTCATTCAGTGCCGATACCCGGGTCGTGGATGCGGGAGAGCCGGTGCAGTTCACGGTGGATGTATCGGGAGGCTTCGCACCGTACTCCTACGACTGGCGGTTCGGTGATGGAGAAACCAGCAACCAGGCCTCGCCTTCACACACCTACCGGTCTGAAGGCTGGTATAGTGTATGGGTCACGGTAATGGATGACAGGGGAGCGACGGCTACCGCAAGTCGCGAGAGTTACATCCAGGTACGTGGTGTCTGGAGTCCCGCTGATGTGTTCCGAGATGCCATCGACGGGTTGGGATCTGTGGGCCGTGCTGCATTGAGTGTCCTCATCTGGTTCATCGTCTATCTGCCTTTGTGGGCTGTACTGGGAGGTATCGCTTATCTCATCTATCGCCGGGCCATGAAAGGTTCCCAGAAGAACCCGAGTACAAATAGAGAAGGAGAAGGATGAGAATGGAAAGCCAGCTCGAATTGAATCAGGAACGTGCTCGGTTGCGGGACAAGTATGGGCAGCTACTGCCAGCGATACTTGAAGCTGAACTCAGGGTCGGCGATCATGCCTACGCGGAGGGGGCACTTTCTACAATGCACAAGCGGCTTGTTGCACTGGGAGTCGCCCTCGGACGAGGTTGCACTAACTGCATACTCGGCCAGACTGAGCGTGCGCTTGAAGCCGGGGCAACGGTTGACGAGATACTTGAGGTTACCGGTGTGGCGGTCGCTATCGGCGGTACCATGGGCATGGCAGAGTCATTGCGCGTTGTCCGATTCCTTGAGGAGATGGAGAAACTGTAGTCGGCGCAATCCGAATCTGCAATCATGACGGAGGGCAGAAACCGCGGTTCCTGCCCTCCGTCATAGATGGTTGTCTTTGCCTTATCCAGTCAGGCTGTGGTAGGCTGTGAAACGTTGCCTAACGCAGCTATTCAAGAAGGAGGACGCAGGACACTGAATCGCAGGAGCCGCGGATGCGGCATAGTCGGTGTCCGAGGTCATGATCTGATCAATAAGAAGAAGCTGATGACTCGCAGTTAAGGCGCACAAGTGTCATTCAGCGGTGAATGAGCTTTTATTCTCCCCAGTTGACCTGTCACCACGGAAACGATTGACGCTCGGTCTTCCCCGGTGACACTTCCCTTCATTGTCCGCTAAGTAAATGCACTATGTGGTCGCTTAAGATGCCCGTCATCGTCTGCTTATTGCTTTTCGGATCGCGTCATAGAATTACAGGAGGACTGAATGACGAAACGACGTGTGTCGATCATAGGAGCGGTTGTGATGGTAGCCATCCTCGTCACGACTGCATTCACGGGATGTGCCCGTACAGACGAGCGCAACGAGACAATCCGGTTCGTGGACGCTCAGTGGGACACCCAGACCTTCCTGGTCTACGTGGCAGCATTCATAGTCGAGCATGGCTATGGATACGATGTAACGGTGGAGACCGCTTCGAATGTGGTGGGACTGAAAGCCATTGAACTGGGTGAGATAGATGTGCACATGGAAGTTGCGAGCATCTCTCTGCGCGAGCCGCACCAGGCACTGCTTGAGACTGGTCTTGGAGAGGATCTTGGTGTGCCGTACACGCCCGTGACTCAGTTCTGGGCCGTACCCACTTACATGATTGAGGGTGATGCCGAGCGCGGCATCGAACCGATGATTCCGGACGTTGAGAGCGTGTTCGACATGGCGGAGCACTGGGAACTGTTCCGGGACCCCGAGGAACCTGAGAAAGGACGCTTCTATAGTTGTATACCTGGCTGGCAGTGCGAGGAGACGAATGCGCACAAGATGGAGGCCTACGGTCTCGATGAGTACTACACCGTGTTCACCCCGGGGTCAGATACGGCACTGGCTACCTCACTGATCACCGCGTATGAGAGGGGTCAGCCCTGGTTCGGCTACTACTGGCAGCCGACCTGGGTGCTCGGTGTAGTGGACGTGACACCGCTTTCAGAGCCACCCTACGATGAGGACCTGTGGAACGAAGAGAATAAGTATGCGTGCGAGTATCCACGCGAAGACAACCACATAGTTGCCGCGACAAGCCTGCAGGAGCGTGCACCAGACGTTCGGGAATTCCTGCTCAGGTTCAACATCCCACTTGATGTGATCAATTCGATGCTGGTGTATCTGGTCGATACCGGCCAGGACGCACCTGATGCTGCGGATTGGTTCTTCACCGGCTACGAGGAAATCTGGACAGAGTGGGTTTCGGACGATGTGGCGGCACGTGTTAGAGCTGCACTGTAGCATCTGCGGAACTGATTGCACCTTGAAAAGTGATGTGGGCCTTCGTGCGAAGGCCCACATTTTACTGTTGGGGGACCGAGGAGCTGCTTCCAGTGTACCGGTGGCTTGTACGGTGGGATATGTGCGGTCTCTGAGTGACTACGGGATGAGCGATAACAGCGTGATCTATCCAAGGCGAGCGCGAATCATTGCCTCTGCTTCAGCGTTTGTTTGACCTGTGGCAGTTCCCGCTCGGCATACTGCTGCATCTCGTCGGCTGTCATAGAGGCGAGGGTCTTGGTTTCATCTGCGAATCTACACAATGTCTCCCACGGGATGTTGGGGTGAAGCATGCGCGACTCGAGAGAGACCTCAATGGCTGCGTGTCCTATGATGCTGAGTTGGTTGCTGAGCCAGGCAGCGCGTGCACGGTCGCATGACACGCCGGAACAGCCACGTACGGCGTAGCGCGTCGCGGCATCAATGGCGTCTCTCATACGGCTTATTGGCCCGCCGGGCGGATCCCTGAATGTATCGTTCATTCCTTTACGAAACCTATATGCCCCTTGGGTTCCTCGGCGGGGGTGAGGGAACCGTGTTGCTGCTCATACTTGCGCATATTCTGCTGCAGTGCGGCAATCATGCGCTTTGTGTGGCCTGGACTCATTATGATTCGTGCGGTGACAGCGCCGGCACCCGGTCCGATCATGAGGAAGTCCAGAATGAACTCCTCCCTGGTATGCATCACCCTCATATTATTGGCGTAGACGCCTCCTCTGAGATGTGATGGAAATTCCAGGGGTATCTTCTTCTGTTGGTCCGCAGGTGGTTGCTGTGGTTGTTCGCTCATTGACGGCCTCCTCCAGCAGCATCACGGTGTATGCTAGCACAGGTGAGCACAACTGGCGCGACGCGTACCTCCGAAGCTTTTGGGGTGTTGTACGGAGTTCACCGAACGTGGTAAAAGAAGTGCGTCCTGGTTACATGCAATAATTGTTCCTCTGACACACATGGTTTCTTCGGTACTGATTACGGACGCGCAGTCAAGAGCCGGCCTGTCCGTCATTCGTTCTCTCGGAGAGAAGCATATCCGTATCGTAGCTGCGGACCGCGACCGGATGGCGTTGGGCTTCTTCTCGCGGTATTGCTCTCGTCGACTGATCTATCCCGACCCAATCCTGACTCCTGAAGACTACGGCGACTTCATCCTAGATGAGCTGTCACGAGAGCCATACGACCTCATTATCCCGCTTTTTGATGGGAGCCTTCTACCGCTTGCGCGGCGGAAGACTGCCGTGGACCGACTGACAAGATTCCCGTTTCTTGATTACTGCAGTCTCATGATGGCTCGCGACAAGGCGCGAGTCATTGAGATCGCCCGACGTTGTGGACTACGAGTGCCCAGCACCTTCACGATACACTGTCCCGAGGACGCGAATCACGCTTTGTCGGCGTTGTCGCTGCCGCTTATCGTGAGACCACGGGAGGCTGAAGGGAGTAAAGGGTTGTGTCGTGTTGAACGCGCCGGCAACGTGTGGCGTACCTGCGAGATGGTTGCTTCCAAGTTCGGCCCCGTCATCATCCAGGAGTACATCCCGTGGGGTGGTTTCACCTATGATGTCGACGTGCTGATGAATCGGCATTCGGACGCTCGGGCCGTGGTTGTCTGTAAGCGCCTGCGTACATATCCTACTGAGGCTGGGCCGACCTCGTGCGGCCAGGCCGTGGTGTGGCCTGAGTTGGCTGATATGGCCATCAGCCTCCTGAAGGAGTTGAGTTGGTTCGGTCCGGCTGAGGTTGAATTCCGAATCGACCCGCGTGATGGCAAGCCGACACTGATGGAGGTGAACCCACGACTCTGGGGCTCGCTCTATACCGGGATTCTCGCGGGAGTTGATTTCCCCTATCTGCTTTATCGGTTGGCAATGGACGGGGACGTACCTACTGTGTCTTTCTACCACACGGACCTGAAGGCCCGATACTTCTTCACGCTTGATCTCTTGTGTATGCTGACACACCCGAAGAGACGGTCAATCGCCCGAGAATGGATTGGTGGATTCTTCGATCATCGCACGAGGATTTTCATTCCATCATGGCGCGACCCGCTTCCGCTTCTTGGCAAACTAGTCGGCACACTGGTGTATGGCACTCGTCCTTCACGGCTCAAACAGAGGTTGCGAAGGGTGAAGATCAATTGATCATCCTTGCCGGCAGGCATGGTAGGGCGCTTCTCACGCCTCTGTGATTGGCACTCCGGCTCGGCGAATGTATAGCTTCATGATGTGGGGAAGGAGACTTCGAGTATGGCGAGATCAACGGGCGTGCGCCAGGCCCTTGGTTTGCCGCCCAACCCGCAGCCTGTGACTTCATCTCCTCCAGACCCCCCCCGGAGCGGTCCACTTGGATCAGACTCTGAACGAGTGTGGTCCTCTGCGGTAATCCTCAGGACAGTATGCCTCGTGTGATGTCCAACGTGTACATCGATGACTTTGCATCTCGAGATGATGGTCAGGTGGGTTAGATTCTGTTCCAGGATGCGGCACAGGAGTCCCTTAATCTCAGGGGGAGAGGCCAGGTACCTCCTCCAAGTGTGTCCTGACAGGGGTCCCGGCGCGATATTTGTAGTCATCCAGTGCCCATTCTATGGCCGCAGAAAGACCAGAATCTTCCAGAACTGCCGGTACAAGTACGTCACACAACTCCCTGACACGGCTCATGGTCTCCATGAGGCGCTCGTCAATCATCTGTAGTTGAGGAGTCATGTCCGTCACCAGCGATTCAGAAGGTTGATGTCTGCAACTGTCGACGTTCATCTTCAGCGCGGTAAGGTTCTGAATAATATCGTCCTGCAACCCTCTGGCGAGGAGAGCACGCTCCCTTTCTCTTCTCCTATCTGGAGCCAACGCATCCCCAGTGGGAGATGCTCCTGCATCTGGTGGAGTTCAAATTCAGTCTCCCTTCTCTCGGCTATCTCCCATGTGAGCCGGTGGCGTTCCATGATGAGAATGAGGTCATCCTGTATCAGGTCACCGAACTGCACAAGCACGGCCTCCTCCAGCAGCATCACGCTGTATGCCAGCACAGGTGAGGACAACTGGCGCGATGCGTACAGGTATTTGCACTTCTCACAGGAATGTCGTACAGTTACCTCAGGTAGTTGTAGTTTTGGCCATTATCCGCTTCGTTCAATCCATCCACAGATCCAACCACGTCCGGGATGACCGCAACTCTGCTTACCAACAAAGAGAGGAGGTTATCCTGTGAATTTCGAGGATAAGACCATCAAGTGCGCCGATTGTGGCAGTGACTTCATGTTCTCGGCATCCGAACAGCAGTTCTTCGCCGAGAAGGGTTTCACAAACGAGCCAAGACGTTGCCCTACATGTCGGCGCAGTCGCAGGCAACAGCGCGGCGGTCAGACGCAAAGCGTTCAGCGGGACTGGTAGTAGTAGCAGTCGGTGACCGGCAATCAGGATCAGGAGGAATTGAGCAGTGAGGATTTATGTGGGTAATCTGCCATACGAGGCTACCGAACAAGAGTTAAGTCAGTTGTTCTCCGAGTACGGAGAGGTGAAATCGGTCAGCATCGTAGCGGACAAGTTCAGTGGACGCTCGAGGGGTTTTGCCTTCGTCGAGATGTCTTCGAAGTCCGAGGGAGAAGCAGCCATCGAAGCGTTGAACGGCAAGTCGTTTGTTAACAGAAACCTTGTGGTTAATGAGGCTCGCCCCCGCGAGGACCGAGGTGGTGGTGGTGGTTTTGGTGGTGGCTTTGGAGGCGGCTACGGTGGCGGTGGTGGCTACGGTGGTGGCGGCTATGGAGGCGAAAGAGGTGATCGGGGCGATAGAGGTGGCCGCGGCGATAGAGGTGGCCGTGGTGGCCGCGGTGGTGGCAGGGGAGGCGGCAGATATTAGGTGGGACGGTACTAAACCGGTACCCATCCGGTAGAATTAGACCATTGTTGTATCGGTTTTCAAATGCAGTAGAAGGTACGGGATGGCCGTGCGCAGCGCGTTTTATCAGGCGGCGCGTAACGGTTCATCTCTCTCTTATGCTCTTGTCGCCCATACTCAACCAGTTTAGATTCGATTCTTCCGATCGTACGTCAAGAAGACAAGAGGAGTATAGTTGTGAGTTTCAGTTCTTTTAATTTTCATCCGCGGATTGCGGATAGTATCAAGAGGCTCGGATTTGATACGCCGACGCCTATTCAGGAGCAGGGTATAGGACCGGTTCTCGAAGGCAAAGACCTTATGGGTCTTGCTGAGACGGGCACCGGAAAGACGGCTGCATTCGTGTTGCCGCTCTCACAGCGACTTATGGATGGCCCTCGAGGGCGCATCAGGGCGCTGGTACTTGCACCGACTCGTGAGCTGGCACAGCAGACACATGAGGTGCTTAATATAGTAGGAAAAGACACAAAATTGCGTAGCGTCACCATTTATGGGGGTGTGGGCTATGAGCCGCAGATACGTAAGCTGAAGAGCGGCGTTGAATTCGTCGTCGCCTGTCCGGGGCGATTGCTCGACCTCGTCGAGCGTGGTGACGCCGACCTTCGGCATGTCGAGGTGGTGGTGCTGGATGAGGCCGACCGGATGCTGGACATGGGATTCCTGCCTGACATCCGGCGGATCCTTAAGTTGCTGCCTGCCCGTCGCCAGACTCTGCTGTTTACAGCGACGATGCCCAGAGATATCGAGAGGCTGGCACGAGACTTCATGCACAAGCCAGTCGCAGTGCATGTCGGACAGCGCGGGCCAGTGGGCGGCATCACCCACGAGCTGTATCCGGTCGCCCCACACCTCAAAGCATCGCTGCTCGTCGAGTTACTGCGACGCAACGAGACGGGTCCGGTGTTGGTGTTTACGCGGACCAAGCATGCCGCAACTCGACTTGCCGAGCGTCTGCAGCGCAACGGCTTCCGTGCCTCGTGCCTGCAGGGAGACATGTCTCAAAGCAAGCGGCAGGCTGCCATGGATGCCTTCCGCGCGGGCAAAATAGACATACTGGTAGCCACTGACATCGCCGCCCGAGGCATCGATGTTCCCGACATCTCGCATGTTGTCAATTACGACATGCCGGATACTGTGGATGCCTATACCCATCGCGTTGGCCGCACCGCACGTGCGAGCCGGACCGGCAATGCCATAAACATCGCCACACGTGACGATATCGATGTTGTCAATGGCGTTGAATCCCTGCTCAATGCCAGGTTGGAGTGCCTCAGAGTTGAGGGCTTCGACTATGATGCGCCGATGACGAGGGATGCGGCGCCTCGCCGGCCGATGGAACGTTCCGGGGCCCCACGCCGGGAAAGGCCGAGGCGCAGGCCGGGCGTCAGGTCTGCTGTATAGGGAACAGATGCATGCCGGGCAAACACAATGAGACCGAGCTATCCTCTTGGATTTCCTGATCTATTGTGGGTAGCCGGTTGACTTGTGCAGATTGCAAATATTGTGTATAGTGAGTTTGGTAGTTGAAGTGCAGGCCGTTTCAGTCCTCGTTCGATTCTTCATTTCAGTCGAGCCCTGAATGACCGTAACTCAGACGAACCAAAGCACGTATAGAGGAGGTCATTCAGTGAGCTATCAGGACAAGACCATTCAGTGCCGCGATTGCGGACAAGACTTCGCCTTCACTGCGTCAGAACAGCAGTTCTTCGCTGAGAAGGGTTTCACAAATGAGCCCAAGCGATGTTCAGCATGTCGCCGCGCCAAGCGCGGCAGCACATCATCCGCTCAGGGCGCCCAGCGAGACTGGTAACGTGGGCCGCTGTTGAGCGGCGCCACAGTATGCATACTGCGTACGCGCAGAATTAGAAGAGGAGTGTTTTAGAGTTGAAGATTTATGTAGGCAATCTCCCATTTGAGACCACGGATGAGGATCTCGCCCAGGAATTCTCGACGTTCGGCGAGGTGGCATCAGCCAACGTCGTGATCGACCGTGTTAACGGCAGGTCCAGGGGATTCGGTTTCGTGGACATGCCCTCCGATGCCGAGGCGGAGGCTGCTATTGCAGCTCTGAACGGCAAAGAGATGATGGGCAGACCCCTCACCGTTAATGAGTCTCGCCCTCGTGAAGACAGCGGAGGTTTCCGCGGTGGACGTGGCGGCGGCGGTGGTGGCGGTGGCTATCGTGGTGGTGGCGGCGGTGGCGGTGGC
>SKVJ01000001.1 GCA_007129495.1 Dehalococcoidia bacterium
AGCCCGTACTACCTGCACTATCCGGCGCTGCACTTGACCGTTGCCTCAACCTCGCTCTTGACCGGCCTATCCCCAAAAGCATCGCTGTTCGTTGGCATAGGAGTCCCACTGACAGTATCGGCGCTTGGTGTGTTTGTCATCTCGCGAAGATTCGGCACCCCACAGACAGCCCTGCTCGCGGCACTGATCGTGCTATTCGCCAGTTATCACCTTCAGTGGGGCACGCAGATTATCCCCACCTCACTAGGCCTTTCTTTCTTCACTCTGAGTATAGTTCTCTGTCTGAGACCGGATTCAGTCCGTCCAGCCGGAATCGCTCTGCTGCTGATGACAGCCATTGCGCTCGTGTTGAGCCACACAGTATCGTCTTTCATCCTTTGGACAAGTCTTCTGGTGCTTCTGGCGATATCGCTCATCATCCGCTTACTCACACGAAAGCAGTTGCCGCCGCCGCTCGGTCCTGGCATTTGCCTGATGATCCTTTTTCTCACCGTGGCGATGTTCATCCATTGGTCCACAAACCCATACGCGCCAACTGGAGAGTCCTTTCTTGAGCGAATGCTTGTCACAGCTCGCGATTCTATTCTTGGAGATGCAGGGTTCCTCGAGCGCCCGTGGGATGTAACGGTCTCCACCGGTCTCGCACAGGAATTAGTTGCTATATCGAGCTTCGCGATGTTCTACTTTCTGGCCACACAGGGGACCCTGAAGCTGCTGAGGTCGCACCCTTCAGCTATACCTCTGATTGCAACTGCCGGTACGGTGGCAATCCTCAGTTTATTCGTCTTCTCATTCCCGCTGTTCGGCATTCGCACGATACTGCCCCACCGCTGGTTCGCATTCATCTGGGTGTTGGCGGCACCTCTCGCAGCATCAGGGTTAATAAGACTGCTCGAAATTCCCCGGTATTACGCATTCTCGGCCCTGTGTGTCGCTGGTGCAACAGGGATCCTTGCCTTCGCTATGGTGACAGCCCCTGTGTCCAATACGGACAGCCCAATCTATGCTTCACGCATGACCCAACGGCTATGTTTCTACGAGAGCGAGCTCTCTGCAGCAGAGTGGTTGTCCACCAAGAGCGATGGTCCGTTCGCCTCAGACCTGCAGTTCGGAACCAGGATCCTGCGGGATGGTTGGGGACTGCAACTGATCAACACGAATCTGCTGGAACAAGGCATTTCGGACAAGTATTACCTCTGTAGACACACCAGCGTCCTGCGCCCAGTACAGAAGCACGGAGGCACAAGCATGGTTCTCGGGGCCAAGCATGCGTTGGAGATGGAAAGCCAACGTCCAGCAGTCTACAGAAACCTCAGTTCCAGCATCTTTGCTCCAGCATCGAAAGTGGATCAACAGGAACGGACAGATGGTGCATGACTCGGTCCGTGCCGTCCTTAGCCTCCTGATTCCGGCGGCGACACATCTGCTCCTTCGGCTGTACGTGGGACGCTCGCTCGGAGAGGAAGCCCTGGGGCTCTACACTCTCACATTCGCCGTGTATAGTCTGGCGCTCATCATTGGCACCTTTGGCTCGGGTGCAGGGTTAACTCGATACGTGGCACAGATTGAGAGAAGTGACCTGCGAAAGGCAAGGCTACTTGCGACAGCCATGATTCACAGCGCTGGGATATCAGTCATTGTCGCCCTGACGTTAGGCCTGATAGCCCGCCCACTCAGTTGCATGCTGTTCGAGATGTGCAGTCTCTCCACCTTTCTCATCATTGGTGCTGTCGCATTGCCAGGCGCCGTTACGGGCAAAGTCGTGCTTGGCTTCCTGAATGGTGAACGCAGACTAGGTATATACGCAACAATCGTCATCGTCCAGAGTCTCTTCATAGCCCTATGTACGATCCTGATTGTGGAGATGGGTCAAGGCGTGAGCGGAGCCGTTATTGGCCTGTTTCTGCCAGCGGCCGTAACGGGCGTAGCATCGGTCGCCCTGGTGTACCGCCAAGTCAACTTCGGCTTCAGCCCTCACCGGCAACATCTGTCATTGAGCAGAGGATGGCTACGTTTCGGATTCTACGTTACACTCATCAATGGCGTGGGTTTACTCCAAGGATATACGGACACACTTATACTTGGAGTCTTTCTTGCAGGGTCTGATGTGGGTATCTATGCAGCCGCCCTTCTCATGCTTGAGGCAGTCCGGTTTCCGGCTGCGGCAATGCGCATGGCCAGCACGCCAAGGATCGCGACACTCTGGAGCGCGGGAGAAATCAGACGCCTAACCGAACTCGTGAACCGCACCGTGGGTATTACTGCGACGATCGTCCTGCCGATAGCGTTCACATGCATGGCTGCCAGTACGGTACTCCTGCGGGAGTTTCTCGGTCATTCCTTCCAAGCGGCAGCAACGCCACTTATTTTGCTTATGCCGGGAGGAATGTTAATGGGGGTGTGGACAGGAGTCGGCGCCCTGCTCAGCAGCACAGGACACGTGCGGATTGCCTTCAGGTGTTCGGTGATTTCAGCCGGTGCAAACGTGCTCCTCAACCTGTCTCTCATCCCTCCATTCGGTCTCGAGGGCGCTGCTCTGGCAACCACTGTGTCATTGTGTCTGGGTTGCACATTACAAGTACGCGAAGTTCAGCGTCGCGTCGGAATAGAACTGCAGTGGACGCGAGTGGCACTGACCAGTGGTTTGCTTGCCGCGATAGCGGCTGGTATTCTACTAACGGACTCTCAGCCAACTACGCTTCCAGAGGTCGCAATTTGGTGGGTCGCGGCAAGTGTCGTTTGTGCCCGCATACTCATTTACCGCGAATCGGTAAGCTGGTTTCGTCGCATCAAACATCACGCCGCATAATATCCAGACGTTCGCTGGCCGCGCCGAACCTTTGGGCCCCTGGCTCCGGAAGGCTAGCCATCAACTGTTGGGGAACACTGGTTTGAACGACGATAGCCATTCTCCAGCACGTGAATGCACGTATGACTGGAAACATCGCCGCAACTGATGGCCTATACATCAAAGGATTCGTGTGTCAGCCAGTAGCCGCCGTTGATAACAGCCACAGGCGGGCGCAGTATGCAACGGGTGAAGCGATGGATTGCAGAGACCCAGCTATGTTTGTCGATGTCGAGCCCCGATCAACTCCATGTACAGTCGCTCCATCTGTAGTGCGTTATAGTTGAAGTCTTCGTGGCCGCGAATGATAGTCGGATTGGTGGTGGCGCAGCGTTGCTGCAACTCCGTGTCATTCACCGCCCGCGCGATGGCCTCTGCGAGATCATCGGTATGGTCACCATTAACAAACAAGGCATTGTCACCGTCCCGCAGGTACTGCTGATAGGCTGGTACGCGCGAGACAATAGGCACGGAGCCGCAGGCCATGGCCTCCAAAACGCTGGCGCCAAACTGGTCATCCCACGGGATGCATACCGTGGATGCAGCTCTGCTATAGAGCGAAGCCATCTCTTCAGGTGTCATTTCACGCTCGATGATTAACACTGCATCTTGTACACACAGTTCACGAATGAGCTTGCGGAGTATCGAAAGGTAGTTGAGATCGACACCAGCCCCGGTAGCGACAACCAAGTAGACGGCGTAGCCGTTATCATACACCCGTCTAACGGCACGCACGATTCTATCGATTCGATAGTGAGGCGCAGCAGTGCGCGGACTGAAGATCACCGAGGCTCCCGAAGGTATCCCTAAGACATCGCAGAACTGTTGCAATGCCTCCCCTGAGCGGGCGTAGAACACTGTGACATCGATGCCCCAAGGGAAACAGTGAAGATTGCCGCTCGGCACATCATACCCACTCTTCAGAATGTCCCTGAGGTGCGTAGTAGATACTGTAACCGCATCGGCGCGCGAGACTGCAACGCGAATGAGCCAACGGAGAGGCTGTCCGCAGTGCAACAAGCCGTGTGGTCCCCATCCAGATACTGCAACGGGGCAGTCCCGGTAAACGTAGGTACAGAGACCCGCGATCATCCCAAACGTATGAAGGTAATGCCCGTGCACAATATCGGGACGCAACGTCCTTAGGCGCCATAGAACCTCGGGGAGAGCGGTCCAGAGGAATGCATAGTGCGGCGGCGACATGATGCGCCAGACATGCACGTTTGGCCCAACTGCAACTGCAGAGCCGAGAGCACGCCAGGTAATGACGTGAACGTCCCACCCGCGGCTTCCAAAGAAATTGGCCCAGCGAATAGTGAAGATGGAACGAATATTCGCCAGATAGACCAGACGGCGTGATGCCTGCCCTTTTCTCCACACATCAGGCAACAGAGATGTTTGTGTCACGTTATCTAGTACCACCGTCGCCGATCTTGCTTTCGACAAACTTCATCTTGTCTCCCACCGTATGTGGAAGAGCTTGCACTGTCTGAATTCGCACAACCCAGCCTGGACTCAACTCACTGATGGCTTCACGCAGTTTGGCTAGGACAGACTGGTGGAACTCTTCGGCAGGAATCACAAGGATCGAGAGTTCCCTGATACTCTCTTGAACTACACGGAACTCCTGCACATGTTGAGACAGGTCGCGAAACAGAAACACGAAGAACCAACCATGCACCAACTTCCCCTCCGGTGTCACAAGAATATCCGTGCTTCTTCCGCAGATTCGCTTCAACAACGTCCGAGTCCGGCCACAGGGACAGCTCCCCTGATCCACCTCAGCAAGATCACCAGTGTCATAACGGATCAACGGCATCGCGTAGTTAGTCAGTGTAGTGGCAACAATCCTCCCAGTTCCTTGCATTAGAGGTCTTCCCTGTTCATCCACTACCTGCAAAAGAGATCGCTCTGTATCGATATGCAACCCCGAGTGGGATTCACATTCGTAGGCACTGACTCCTCCATCATTAAGCCCGTACCCGTCAAACACGGGGCAGCCAAACGCTCCGCTAATCCTTTCGCGCATCGCTGGCAGGAGAATCTCTGACGTGGTGAACACAGCTCGTGGTTGCCAGACAGAAATACGGCGGCAGTGCACCCTGTTCGCTAGCACCTGCACAGCACCGGGGTAGCCCCTGATGAACATGGGTTTCATTCGGTTGATCTGCTCTATATAGAGATCAAGTGACTTGTCAGTCATGTCAAAGGCAGAAAGTTTCACCATGTTTCGCAACGGGTACCCAAGACGTCGGTGCCATTGTCCATGCTTAGCTCCCAGTGAGCTCCCAGCCAGCACCACAACGCCATCCCCGACCCGGTAGCCGGCATAGCCCCAACCTCGGTACATAAGCGCCAACCCGATCGCTCGGTCGGATCTGGAAAGGCGATA
This sequence comes from Dehalococcoidia bacterium, assembly GCA_007129495.1. Classification (GTDB taxonomy): domain Bacteria; phylum Chloroflexota; class Dehalococcoidia; order GIF9; family AB-539-J10; genus SKVJ01. The sequence continues at coordinate 5,241 of SKVJ01000001.1, forward strand.
TCGAAGGGGAGTGCCGCTGGTCCCACTGGTGGTACAATCCCGATCACTTGGAAGCCAGCGACCGTCTGGAAGGAAGTCCATGCGCTGTCTCGACACATCTTCCCGTGTTACAATCGGCAATTTCGCCACATCAAAGAGTGTTTCAATGTCTTCGGGATCGACACCAATATGCGCAGCGGTCCGACGATAATAGGGAACTCTTCGCAATGCGAAACGAATCATGGTTAGAAGGCGGTCGCTCTGAAGAGCATAGCACTCTTCTGCATTGGCCCACTCCGTTGCGCTCACTCTAGCAAGTGTTGCATGGAAGCCCGGGAACCATACATCATGAGCGGCGAGGGCCGCAGCCTTATGCAAGAACGTCATCAATTTGCCATATCGTCGCACATTGAGCTGTACCTACTGTCTGGAGTCACCACATCATAGGCAGATCAACGCAGAAGTCGGCGTCTGTCCCGTACCCAGAATGAGTCTCTCCTGGCCGACGACACGCACACAAAGGCTCCGGCAATGCGAGTCAAGGCGTGTGTGAGATTAATGCACTCTTCCAGAAGCAAGTTTCTCCTGCGTCTCCATTCTTTCTTGGCTGACGGATCTAGAGCTAAGTTGACCGCACATTGAATGGCTTCCTCGTCATCGACAAAGCATCGAACTAATCCATACTGTCTCTCCAAGTAGCGAAAATTGCCCACCAAAGGACCAACAGTGCCGCAGAATACGGAGGGTGTCCCCAGTAACGCAGCTTCTGTGGTCATAGTCCCTCCATCTCCCGCGTAAACTGCGGCGAATGCAAGAAGATGATGCATTGCTGATGCTCGGCTTAGCATGCGATAGTGCTCCAATTCTTGAGGAAGCGCACTTTCCGAAGACACAATCACTCGCCCGTGTTCAGCTAGTTTACGGACCAGACGAATCCTTGCGGAATGACTGAATCCAGAATGGCCCAAATCATGTGAAGGGGTTGGATTGACGAAGCGCACCACCGAAAAGAATTCACCTGGCGACAGACTTGATTCGCGCAACACCTCTTCGTCAGGTGTGAAAAGGTTCGGATGAAGATACGCGAGTTCTTGGAACCCTCGATACCGCACGTGCCTGTTTCCCAATTCAATTTGATACCACGCCGGGGTGAGAATCGCGCTGACAAAGGGCATGTATAGATGGCGCGCCAGTTTCGCATGCTCCGTGTCATCCAGACCCACACATGGTCGGCAAAACAGCCAAGCCAGCGGCGCAGACCGAACAGGCGAAACCGCTATGAAGATGTCGGGGGCAAATCTTACGACAATGCTCGCCAATCTCAAGGTGGAGATGACAAGTCGTATCCCCTTGGCAACCAGAGTTTGCCCCGGTTTTGCAAGTGAAACGAATGGGATCGCGTACTGTTTCAGTAGATCGGTGGCTACCTCCTTTTCAGTGGCGGCCACCAACACCCGATGGCCTCGTTCCTCCAAGCATAGAATCACATTTCTGAACAAATGGACATGAGCAGGATGTCCGATATCAAATAGCACCCTCATACACTTCGCCCTATCATCGTGTAGGTCACAGGACCAACCGTCCTCCTAGAGACTCACCTTGCAATCTCGCTGTTCACGCCGAAGAACGCCCGTGGAAAGCACCGGACTCGACTGCCCTGACCTCCCACTGTTCGGAATCTTCCTCTCTTTGGCAGGGACGCCATAGACTGTTGATCCTTTCTTCACATCCTCCACCACAACGGAACCCAGCCCAATCATCGCCCCACTTCCAATTCGAACCTTTTCTCGAATCGAGACCCCCCCGGCAACCCAAGTGTAATCACCCAGTTGGGTGCTCCCGGATATCGTCGATAGAGCACAGATGACGCAATGATTGCCTATCCACACGTTATGCGATATCTGGCATAGCGAATCAATACGTGTACCGGTACCAATCACCGTGTCGTTTATCGTGCCTCTTGCAATCATCACGCCATTCCCCAGGACGACACGGTCTCCTATTATCACACCGCCAATATGTGGAAAATCCTCGAGTTCTCCTATCTCGTTCCGTTCCATTCCGAAGCCAGGCGAGCCGATGACAGATCCCGATTGAATGGTGCAGTCCATTCCTATGGACACCTTATCGCAGACCGATACGTGGCCTTCGATTACCGTGCCATCACCTATTGCGGCACGACCAATACAGGTGAACGGCCCGATGTGGACATTCGGTCCAATAATCGCTTCTTCGTGGATTATCGCTGAAGCATCTATGCCTGTGGGTCGAGGCGTCGTAAAGAACCGTTTCACGATGCGGATAAAAGCAAGGCGTGGATTGCGGCAGAGGATGCACGTCTTCATGGACGTATTCAGCATTTCAAGGTCGATCCCCTTCGGTCCAATAACCACACTGGCCTTGCTGTTGTTGATCCGCCCGGATGCCCCATCTAACTGCTTCGAGTAGAAACTGACCGAACGAGCTTTGGCGGTATCTAGGGGAGCGGCTCTTACTACCATCCTGGTAGCCGAGCCAATGAGTTCGTACGGCATATCCATTGTTTCCGCAAGCTGCTTGATCGAAATCTCACGCGTCACTGATACCTCCGAATGTCCTATGTCGTCATTGCACAGATTCGCCTATATCACTCCGCGGGGCAGATCAAATGCCTCCGCATATTCACTACCACACTGATTACCTCTGGCACGAGCCCATGAAAACACAGCGTCTCGCTCCATGTAAGGCCGACCAAGCATGGTCTGAGAAGTGTAATGTGAGAGTGCCTCCCACTTCCGTTGGATATCCGCGGCTGACAGTCGCACAAGGACCCTTGCTGCAAATTCGACCGTATTCCATGGCTGTTCGTATCCCAGAATAGTCGAACTGTTCTTAAATGCTCTTAGTGATTCCTGCGCTACCGCCATATGGTCCTGATGGACGTCCTCAAGGCATGGCGCCAAAACCAAGTCCGGATTGAACTCTCGCCGTGAACGAACCAATACCTCCAGAATTTCCTGTCGATGTCCAGGCATAGTCCGCACTTCATAATCGAACACATGGATGTCTTCCACTCCGAGGACCTGAGCAGCGCCGCGGAACTCGCATTCAAGAATCTCGGGGGAGAGTTCGGCAGGAAGAGAGTCTGCGCACCGCGAAAATACAAACCATCGAAACTCGTGCTCACCCGTAGCCTGCAGGCGAGCAATGAGCCCTCCCGCGCCAATCTCGACATCGTCAGTATGTGGAGACAGAAGGAGAACTCTCATCTGACTATCTCATAATCAACTGGTCTGCCATGCAGATGACGGCGAAGTGTCACCCCGATTCGGAACACAAAGCACCGGGCGAGAAGCCCAGATACGTGGACAACATAACTTCCGTACTTTATGTGGGACTTCTGTCCCTCATGCATCACCTGCGGAGTACAGATCTCAACGATCGAAACACCTAAGACAGTCATTTGCGTTATGAGGTCGTTGCAGTAACCGTAGTACGGATACAGCGCATCAAGATTCAGTCGACCGAGGGCTTCACTCGAAATGGCCGTGTAGCCATTCTGAGGATCCGTAATACCTTTGTTACCGGTCGCTATCACAGTCAGCCAGCGCAGAATCAGATTGCCCAGGATCCGCCAACTTGACATTCCATTACGGTGTCCTCGCACGAGCATGCGCGTGCCCTTCGAGTAATCGGCACGGCCGTCAACCACCGGACCGATCATTTCCGGCAGCAGGTCGGGGTCCATCTGGTTATCTCCTGCCATGACAACCGCTATATCCATATCATCAGCCAGACATTGCCGATAGCCGCTGGCGATGGCCGCGCCAACGCCACGATTCCGCACGTGCGAAAGCAGATGAACGCGCGAGCCAGGGGTAACCCAAAGGCTGGCAATCTGCCCGGTGCGGTCGGTGCTGCCGTCATCTATCACGTACACAGCATCGATATACTCGGGCATGCCTTCAAGGACTGCTCCGATATGCAGCTCCTCGTTGTATGCAGGCACGACTACTCCGACCTTGCTGGTCTTGTACATGTCAATGCGCAAATACCGGTCCGCACCAGGCACAGGAGGACCCTGGTTTCGTGGCTCCCCCGATACTTCGAGTCACGAAACACCCGCACTATACGCTTAGTACATTCGGTAATGATAGCTCGCATGCGACTATGTACAGAATAGCTCTCACATTGCATGGCTCTACATAGCTGAATGGGACTAAAGTCCTGTGACTATTTTCCTGCTTAGGTCTGCAGTACACTGACGTTTCAGAGGCAACGCAGTGACCGGAATGAGCATTATCCACTGATATCCCAGTCTTCAGATCCCCCCGCTCAGAACACCCGAAATACAGCCCCCGTTACAACTCCCCACCCCCAGGCTTTCCCTCCAACCACATCGCTCCACCGCCTATGGATACCACCCGTGCCTGCATATACTGTGTCCAGACCGGTGCTTCAGGGTCACCTCCGGCGCTCGTCGCCGGGTTGACAGCTCCGGTACGCCGGCACTACCATGCTGCAAATTCCTATAGCGCGTGACGGAGTGACGCCGGGCGATCCGCGCTCACCCTTCGGGCGACGCACGTGTGGGGGTTTACCTCACTGCGGAAATGGGAATCTGAGACGGGGCCCGTTGAAGGGAACCTGCAGATGGAGGTGACAGGAGTGAAGAAGAACATGACAGCACTCTTCAGGAGACCGGCCGGTCTCCTTGTCTGATAGCTGCCAGGCTTTCATCTGCCGGCATAAGGGAAGGGAGGTTTGAATAATGGAAATTCTTCTGATTATTGGCGCTATCCTGGTGGTGGTGTTCGTGCTGGGACTGATTTTCCGTTTCATTGTAATGCCGCTGCTCCTGATCTTTCTTGTGGTTGGCCTGGTTCTGCTGCTCGCCTGGGTCTGGCAACGGGGTCTACTGCCGTTCTAGCAGCATGCTGATGAGAGAATTCACAGGTCGTATGGCCTTGGAGTGATGGTCAAGAGGGAGGAAGATGATGACGGAAAGACGCCCCGGTTACGCTAAGGAGAGAAAGCAGACCCATTTCATCCCCACGAAGCGGCTCAAGCACTACGACGTGATCGATGGCAACGACCAGATGCTGGGCCGGGTGGAGCAGATCATCGTGGATATGTGCTCAGGCCGCGTGGTCTACATGCTGGTGGCCACCGAAGGCATCGCCACGCTCCACGACAGGTGGCTGGCCATGCCGCCAGGGATCCTCGCATGGCATCCCGAGAAGCTGCGCTTCACCACCCCCATCCTGTCCACCGAACTGGCCGATGCGCCCAGCATACCGAAGACCGACTGGCCCGACACGGTCATGATCGAACTCGAGAAGCTGGACGAAACAATCTCGTGGCTGGACAGTATCTGTGCCTACTACAACGTGATGCCGTACCGCGTGCATCCGCGGCGCGATGAACTGCAGCCGCAGGCGCCCGCACTTGCGGACTTCCTGCCCGTGAGCCACCTGAAGTACTACGACATCACCAATGACGCCGGCGAGGACCTGGGACAGGTGCAGGAGTTCATCCTGGACATGGTGGAGGGACAGATCGCCTACGTGGTGGTGGCATTCGGCGGCATACTCGGTTTCACCGACAAGTGGATTGCGATGCCCTTCAGCGTCCTCACATGGCAGCCCGAGACGCACAAGCTGAAGCTGGACGTGCCACGATCCACGCTGGAGAACGCACCCGGCATCGAAAAGGACGACTGGCCGGACAAGTTCCTGAGCGACCTCGCCGACGAGGAAGAACACGCCGCGTGGCTGGAGACGGTCTACGTCTACTTCGAGTGTTCTCCTTACTGGGTATGCTGACCCTCGGCACGAACGCAGACAGGGGACGCCCCTCAACGGAGCGCCCCCGTCTTTCACCACATACGAATTCAGATCAATGGTGGAGGCGGGGGAGAGTTGAACTCCCCGTCCAGAAAAGAGTTGCCAGAATCTACTACAGGCTTAGTCGGTCGCCATATTGTCGCCTGACCTTCATCCACCGACCGAGTCCGGCCAGGCCATCCGGCTCATCTTTCCCGGGCTTCGCCGGCATTTCACCCGGGGCATCCCGGCATTTCGTCGCTCACTCTCAACCCACCGGGAAGAGATCGAGGTGAACGCGCAGCCTTATTTAGGCCGCGACGGGAACTAAGTCGTTCTCGTTTATTTTTTGCCACCTGTTTTATGAGGTGGATGGCACCTCAGCCTGCAATCCTGTAGGCTCTTCCCTGTCGAACCCACGCGCCCCCGCGCGTATCAGCTAACGTATCAGCCGGCCTCAGGACTCATCTCTTTCGCGCCTTCATCACGCGATCCAACTCCCTGTCCTGGTCCCGCCGGGCGATAGCCTCCCGCTTATCGTAAAGCTTCTTGCCTCGTCCGACCCCCAGCACAACCTTAGCGATACCACCCTTAATGTACAGCCGAACGGGAACCAGCGTCAAACTCTTCTGCTTTGTGAGCGCTTCGAGTTCATCGATCTCCTTCTTGTGGAGGAGCAGCTTGCGGCGCCGGCCAGGCTCGTGGCCGTAGTGGCTTGCCGCATCGTAGGGGGAGATATGTGAGTTAAGCAGCCACACCTCCCCGTTTTCCACCTTTGCATACGCATCCTTAAGATTGATGCGACCAGCCCGGATCGACTTGATCTCCGAACCCATGAGGACAAGTCCCGCCTCATAGGTATCGCCGATAACATAGTCATGGTATGCTTTCCGATTAACTGTGATAGTGCGCGATTCTCCACCCATACGCGCATTCTACCGCACCTGACGATAATGAAGAAGGCCAGCCTTCGGTGAGGCGCTCGGAAATCGCGACGCAGGCGCTGCTTCTTGCTACTCTTGTGGCACTGGTAGTAGGCGTATACAACCTGATCCCGCACCTTCGAGATGAGAACCTGACTCCCGTGGTGCTGCAACCGACAAGTGAGGAATCGTCCGCGGCGCTGACAGTCCACGTATCCGGAGATGGCACCTATCCGGGGATCTACGCACTGGATGCCACGACCTCTCTAGCCGAGGTGCTGCGTCTGGCGTACGCGGGGGAAGGCGAGACACCCCACACTCTATCCATCATAGTCGGTCAATCCCCCGACAGGCAGACTTCCCAGCGGATAGATCTCAATCACGCTGATGCCTGGCTGCTGACTGCCCTCCCGGGCATCGGCCCTGAGAGGTCGCAGGCGATAGTGGATTACCGCGAACGGCACGGCCCGTTCGTGAGCACGGAGGACCTGACCCTGGTACCGGGTATCGGCAACACCACATATGAAGCACTCAAGGAGTTCATCACCGTCACGTAGCAGCTCCCGCAATGTGGTTACTCGCCTGTGGTAGCGCATTCGTCGCCGGCGTGGCCCTGGGAGCCACCCGGGATCCGGCATGGGCCGTCATCCTGTGTCCTACCATCGCATTCTCATTCCTGTCGACGTCTCGCTCACGCACAACTGTTCCCCTGTTGATTGCTGCTGTTCTGCTGTTCGGGATGCTCGGTGTACTTCGTTACGAGCATTCCCTTTCGCAGACAGGTACCTCGCTTGTCTCTCATTACAACGACTCGGGAAAGGTGAGCCTCGAGGCGGTGATCTGTGAGGAGCCTGACCATGATGGTCGCTACACACGCGTGTTGCTTGACGACGTCCGGATCGAAGACGGCGGAAGGTTTGTGCCTGTGCACGGAAAGGTGCTCGTTACGACGGCCGACCCCCGCCCACTGCACTACGGTACTGCAGTGTCGTTCGTTGCGGCCCTCGAATCGCCCATGCCCATAGATGACTTCGACTACTCCGGCTACCTTGCGCTGCGCGGCATCTATTCCACCGCATTCTGCCCGGGTTTTGAGGTCCTGCCAGCGGACACCAGGCAGCAGCCCAGAGCCTGGCTGATGTCCTTCAACACAAGATTGGGCAAGGCGATGGCATCGGTTTTGCCCCAGCCAGAGGCATCGCTTGCCCAATCGCTGCTCCTCGGAAGGCGGGCAGGATTGCCGGAATCGCTTGCCAGCGCATTCGCACGTACGGGAACCGCACACCTTTTGGCCATATCCGGGCTGCATCTCGGGATCATCGTCGCCGCCGCACTGGTTGTGCTGCTGGCAGCGATGGGACGCCGGCACTACCTCTACGTCTGGATTGCCCTGCTGGTGCTGTGGTCCTACGCGGTGTTCACCGGACTCAGGCCGCCGGTCGTCAGGGCAGCAATCATGGCCAGCACCTTCCTGCTGGCTGAACTGGCGGGGCGACAGAGACACGGTCCTACCGCTCTGGCCGTTGCAGCGGCCGTCATGGTCGGTATCGAACCGCAGTTGCTCTGGCAGACTTCGTTTCAATTAAGTGTCCTTGCGATGGGTGGACTGATTCTGCTGTACTCACCATTACAGACATCGCTGCAACGGCTCCTGGCAGCAGGCAACCGCGGATTCCAGGCAGACACCGCCACAGCCAGTCCTGCAGTAGCCATTGTTTCCGCAACCCTTGCTGCCACAATAGCTATATGGCCGGTCTGCGCCGTCACATTCGGCCAGGTATCACTCCTCGGAGTTCCCGTCTCTCTTCTCACACTGCCGATGTTGCCGTTCGCGCTCGGGTCATCTGCCATAGCAGGAATAATTGCCCTGCTGTCACCGGCCGCTGCTACACCGTTCTCGTGGCTCGCATGGCTGTTCCTGACCTATATCGTCAAAGTCGTACACGCATTCTCGTTACTGCCATGGGCGGTAATCGAGCCAACCATCGGAGGAGGTTGGTTCATTGCGGGTTACTTCGCACTACTGAGCGCCGTACCACTAATATGGCATCGGATGCGAAACAGCGCAAAGGAAGGGCCGGCACGCTCACCTGAGAAGCCCGATGAGGATGATAGACGCGGCAGGCGGCTACGTTGGGCCATCCCACCCCTGTTGCTGGCAGCTGTACTCGTATGGTCGGCGGTACTTTCGGCGCCCGATGGCCGTCTTCACGTCATCTTTCTTGACGTCGGGCAGGGCGATTCAGCGCTCGTGATATCACCTTCGGGCGTGACAATCCTCATCGATGGAGGGGCCGATGGACGGGACACGTGTCAACTCATCGACAGTCAACTGCCCTTCTGGCGCCGTAACCTGGATGTAGTAGTGGCGACACATCCGCACGCTGACCACATAGGCGGATTACTCACTGCTGTGGAGCGCTATCAGATTGGTCTCGTACTTGACCCTTGCCTGGCTTCCACTACGTTGATATCCGAGGAATGGGCCAGACGCCTTTCTGTGAGCGACGTCACTCCCACATGTATCACCGCAGGACACGAGGTCCTCGTCAGAGATGGAGTGCACCTTGAAATACTGCATCCGGCACGGGTGCCGCTGTCAGGCACGAGCGACGATTCCGACAACAACAGTGTGGTCATACGAATAACGTACGGAGAGATATCCTTCCTGTTCACAGCCGACATCAGAACAGAAGCTGAACGTCATCTCGTTCATCACCAGTCCGCTGCGCTAAGGAATTGCGTGCTCAAGGTGCCGCACCATGGCAGCAACAGTTCATCAAGCGCACAATTTCTGGCTGCGGTATTCCCGGCGATGGCAGTAGTGTCCGCAGGCTCCGACAACCTCTACGGACATCCTCACGAGGACGTGCTGGAGCGGTTGAGTACGGGCACCGGCCATGTGCTGAACACTGCGGACTACGGCACTATCGAATTCGTCACCGATGGGCGCCAATTGTGGGTGAAGACAGAAAGGGCCGCACCAGTTTCAGTTCGCGAATGATGCGCAGGATAAGCCTATCGCCCCAGCCAGCCACCATCGACAGGGAGGATCGTGCCTTGCACGTAGGCAGACGCGTCGGACGCCAGGAACACAGCCGCGCCGGCCATATCCTCCGGTAGTCCCCATCTGCCTGCCGGCACCCGGTCAAGGATGAACTTGTTGGTTTGTGGATCCGCCCTCAACTCAGGGTTGATCTCGGTTGCTATGTAGCCTGGCGCGATGGCATTCACATTCACGCCTTTGCCTGCCCACTCGTTCGCCAGTGCCTTGGTGAGCTGTCCGATGCCACCCTTACTCGCCGTGTAGCTGGGTATGTGCATCCCACCATGGAACGTCATCATAGATGCTGTGAAAACTATCTTTCCATAGCCGCGCGATACCATTTCACGGCCAAGCTCACGTGCAAGAATGAAGTGCGATGACAGGTTGACCTCAAGTATCCGGTCCCACAGATCATCCGCATGGTTCGCCGCCGGAGTGCGAGCGATGATTCCCGCATTGGAGAAAAGAATATCGATGACCGGGTTCTCAGCCTTGACCCTTGCGGTGAAGTCAACAGTTTGATTCCGCTGCGAGAAATCACAACGGTATGGGATAAACGAGCGTCCAATGCGGCGGACCTCCTGTTCCACTTCGGAGTCCGGTTCGAGTGTGGCACTGACGCCGATGATGTCTGCTCCAGCATCGGCAAGTGCGAGCGCGAAGCCCCGTCCGATGCCGCGCTTGCAGCCGGTTACCAGGGCTACCTTTCCATCAAGCCTGAAGCTGTCGACTATGCTCATTTCGGTTCACCTCCAGGACAGCACGGATCTGACCCATTGCATGAATCCACAGGGAGGTCATACTACTTGACCGGGACTGGCTCACGCCCTTGTGTGAGCCACGACTGTCCTTAGCTTGCCGGGACCACTGTTTGACCTGAACTCGGTCCAACCTGCCCAATCCGGCAGCCTCTGCACGCGGTTAAGAGCATTCATGCCCGGGCACTGCGAACACGCTCATCTCCGAATTCAACGCCGTGTGCCGGCCGGTCTTGAGATTGAGGCACGTGGCGTTGACAGGAAGTCTAACAGAAGCGCAGAACGACAGCCATTGCTGTGTCTCACGCCGCGCGGGCAGCTGAACGGCCCCTGCCATCTCCCTACTCAGTCCGCAACCAGAATCCGCCCTGCGTCAGAACGAGCGAATCTCTTCGCGCATGAAGCGGATGTATGAGATGGCGAAGGCAAGTACCGTGAGCGCGATGATAGTCACCATCTGAGGCCATACGAGAAGCAGACTATCCTGCAATGGAAGAGGGTTCGCCATCCGTCCGGCATAAGAGCTCATGACGAATAACGCAGGATTCAGTGTTCCGACCTCAGGACTGAGCAGTCCGACCGTTGCCTCGCCGTAGAGTACGGATGGCGAGATGCGGGAAATCGAACCCTCCAGAGAGACATTCCTGGTGAACTGCTCCATGGTTGAGTTTGCATCCAGAGGAGCAACAACATTGGCGACAGCCCCTGCAATAACCGCGACGAAGAAAAACAACACTATCCATACAGCAAGCGATGCGAGCATGGAGGTAGCCGTCCGGCGGAAGAACACGGAGAACAGCACCGCAAGTGCCAGCCAGAACCCGGCATATACGATAGTGATGAAAACAAACGCGAAGAGTCGAACGACCTCCTCTCCGGTAGGCGGGACACCAACAATACGGATGCCCAGTCCCGCGACAAGGGCTACCACGCCGATTATCATGATCGACATCACGGCGAGTCCGGCAAGGAACTTACCATTGATCACCGAATCACGGTAGATGGGTTGGGACACCAGCCGGCTCAAATTGCCGGAATTTCGTTCATTATTGATCGCATCAAAACCGAGAGCGATACCTACGATAGGAATAAACAGAGAAAGGAAGAACAGGAACGAAGGCAGGTTCTCTCCGGACGCAGTGAACGTCTTAAGAAAGACGAACTCGGAAGTAGGTCCTACTGCACCACGTACGGTCTGGATGGCGATATAGATGGCGAACACAGCGGACAGGAACACCAGGGAAAACAGGATAATGAACCTTCTGCTGCTCAGATGATCGGCCAGTTCTTTGCGAAATATGGCATACATACTTATCAAGCCTCTTTCGAGAATCGCTTGTAGATCTTCTCAAGGTCGTATTCTTCAATCTTCATACCAAGAAGGATGGCGCCGCTATCGACAATCGTGCGGGACAACTGGCCGCGAAGATCGCTCTCAGCCGTCACCACAAGCATACTATCGACAGTGTCAACCTCCTGGACACCCTTCACCTTACGCAAGGCCGCGATGACAGCAGGCCCGGCACCCTCCACCTCGGCCTCTATCCGGTAACGTCCTGCGCTGGAAGCGTCGCGTCCAAGGCGCTCTATCGGCCCATCCGCCACCAGGTTACCCTTCGACATTATCCCCACTCGCGAGCACAGCTTCTGCACCTGAGGGAGGACGTGGGAACAGAATATGACAGTGATTCCTCGTTTGCCCATGTCAGAGATGAGAGTGAGAATAGCATCGATACCGTCAGGATCGATACCGGTGGTGGGCTCATCGAGAAACGCAAGCCGTGGTTCTTTCAACCAGATGTCGGCTATGCCAAGCCGCTGCTTCATGCCTCGGGAAAAAGTGTTGACTGTGTGATCCTTTACTCGCCCAAGCCCCACTGTGCCGAGTATCGAATCGATCCTGTCCTCCAGTTCAACCCGGGGCATATGGTTCAAATTGCCGGTAAACCGAAGGTTCTCCCTGGCCGTCAGTTCCTCGTAGAAACCGACCCGCTCGGGCAGGTAACCCACCTGACTCTTGACGGCCAGAGGATCACGCGCGGGATCTTTGCCGCACACCCGGACTGTACCGGACGTCGGCTCGGTGAGTCCCAGGAGCATCAGGAGAGTAGTCGTCTTCCCGGCACCGTTCGCACCGAGGAAGCCAAACATCTCACCCTCCGCAATCCTGAGATTAAGGCCGTTTACGGCAGTGAAGCCGTTGTACTGCTTCGTAAGATCCGTGGTCTCTACGATGAGTTGTTCCACGCCTTACCTCCGTCCAAACTTCCGGAATGCCAGTACGAGTCCACCCGCAACGAGCACAAGGATCCCCGCACCTATGAGACCCCAGGTCGTCGGCGTAGCAACAGACACTCTTATGGGAACCGAAGGTGGAGCGGATGAAAGCGCGGGCTCACCACCATAGTTCAGCGTTACCATGTAATCACCAGCGACCGTGTTTGCAGGAGGAGTGATCGTGACCTGAACTTCAGTCTTATCGCCGGGTGGTAGATTCTCGATGGTCGCAGGATCAAATGTGACCTGCCACTCCTCATTGCCAAGACCGGCGGGTTTGCTGGCGGAAAGGGTCACACGATCCATACGGGCCGTGCCGGTATTGGTGACATTCACTCCAAACGTAGTGGGCTTGCCTGCAGTGGTCTTCGTGCTCAGTCTTCCGGACAAAGTCTCGGCACTGAGACCATACCTGGCGGTAATGGTTGCCGTCATGGTCACCGCATCCTGGATATCTCCCGACGAGGCCCGAAGTTCGATGGGATAGTCTCCCGGCTCGGGATAGAGCCAGAACGGAGCTACCGCAACCACTGCAATGGGTTGCTTCACCGAGTAGGGCTCAAGAAACATGGCCGAGATCTGCCTGTCCAAGGTGCGCGACGATTCAGCGATATATGTCAGCCATCCCGGAGGGCCGGTGACCGCGAGATCAAAGGACTTGCCCATGGGATCTCCGGATCGATACGTGAACTCCACCTCGAATGTAAACGTGGAATCCGCCGTCCCGGTCATCGCTGGAAACTTTGGATTCACCTGAAACACCGTCGGTATCGCCGGCGGCGCGGATGCAGTATTCTCGTCTGCAGACACAAGCAACGGCGCCATTGTGGCCCCACTGATCGCGGCGACACAGAGCAGCGCTCCTACGATTCTCACTAACCTGGGGTTACGCATTCGCTATGACCTCCCGAACAATCAACTTTACATCATAGCCCGACGGCGGCTACCATATCAACACACACGAGTAGTAGAGTAACAGACAATTATCAATTTCTCGTGAAGAACGACCCGAACGGAGATTTGATGCCAAGAATAGATGACCGCGATGCCAACGAGTTGCGTCCCGTACGTATGACGCTGGGATATCAGCGATTCGCCGAAGGCTCTGTGCTGATTGAACTGGGCAGAACCATTGTCTCGTGCGCAGTGACAATGGAAGAAAGGGTTCCGGGTTTCCTGAGGGGCAGCGGCGAGGGGTGGGTTACTGCAGAGTACTCAATGTTGCCGCGTTCCACACTGACGCGAACGCCACGAGAGCGCAAAGGTGGACGAATCGAGGAAATACAACGGCTCATCGGCAGGAGTCTTAGAGCTGCGACCGATCTCACATTACTGGGAGAGAGGCAGATGATCGTCGACTGTGATGTGATTCAGGCCGACGGTGGGACACGAACGGCTGCAATAACAGGGGCCTATGTCGCTCTGTACCAGGCATTCCACAATCTCAGGAAGGCGGGCATGACGAAGATGAATCCCTTGACTACGATGATAGCTGCAACAAGTGTCGGTATCGTGGATGGTCAGCCTCTCCTCGATCTCCGGTACGAGGAAGATTTCCGAGCACAGGTTGACTTCAATGTGGTGATGACCGAGCGGAAAGAATTTGTCGAGATACAAGGGACCGCCGAGCATCGGCCCTTCACGAAGGCCGACACTGATGGACTTCTTGCCCTTGCTCAAACTGGCATCGACAAGCTGTTCCAGGTTCAACATCAGGCACTGAGCACTCTGGTCTGATTTCGGAAGGGATCACCTTGACCTGCCAGTCAAAGGCGAAGCTACTCGCGCACCTGTCCTGTACCAAGCGCGACCCACTTGTAGCTGGTGATCTCCTCCAGTGCCATCGGACCTCTGGCGTGGAACTTCTGTGTGCTGATGCCGATCTCCGCACCCAACCCGAACTGGGATCCATCAGTAAACCGCGTGCTGGCGTTCACGTACACACATGCGGCATCGACCTCAGACTCGAACCGGCACACCGACGAGTAATCTTCAGTCACTATCGCCTCTGAGTGTCCGGAACCATATTGCGAGATGTGTGCGAGTGCATCATCGAGGGTTCCAACCACCTTGACAGCAGCCACAAGCGACAGGAACTCCCTGCCCCAATCCTCTTCAGACGCAGCCATTACCTTCCCGGGCTCAGTTCCTCCGAGTATGGAGAGAGCCTCGGAGTCGCACCGCATTTCTACTCCGGCGTTCTCCCACAATTCTCGAAGCCGCGGCAGCAAGGATGTGGCCACATCTCTGTGCACCAGAACGCAATCCAGTGCGTTGCAGACCGTGGGGCGCTGAACTTTCGCATTATTGACGATACGCAGCGCCATCTCCGGATTCGCGCTCCGGTCGATAAATGCGTGGCAGACACCAATTCCACCGGTGACGACGGGCATCGTCGCGTTCTCCGCGACCAGCTGTATCAGATCAGAACCCCCACGAGGTATCACCAGATCGATATACTTGCGCATCCTGAGGAGATGTCCCACTAGAGACCTTTCCACCGACTCGACAAACTCGACCGCCCCCTCCGGCACTCCCTGGGAGAGACAGGCATCGCCTGCAAGACGTGCGAGTTCACGGTTTGAGCGAAGTGCCTCTTTCCCACCACGCAGGAGACAGGCATTCCCCGACTTAAGACACAGACTGGATATATCGATGGTCACGTTCGGTCGACTCTCGTAGACGACGGCTATGACTCCAAGTGGCACACGCCGTTTTGACAGCTGCAGGCCGTTAGGCAGCGTGCGGCTCTCAAAAACCTGGCCGATAGGGTCCGGCAAAGATGCCACCGTCATCACATCAGCAGCCATTGCCCCGAGACGCTCCTGGTTAAGGAGCAGTCGATCCAGCATCGCCTCGTTCAATCCCGAAGCTCTGGCTTCCTCATAATCCTCGCGGTTTGCTGCGAGCACCTGGCTGGACCGGATCAGAAGAGCCTCAGCAATCGCTCTCAAAGCGCTGTTCTTGACAGAGGTCGGCAGCAATGCAAGATGTCTCGTCGCATCTCTTGCCCGTTGGGCCTTGTTCTCGAGTTCGCGAACCTCATCCGCCAAAGTACCCTCCCTTCAGAGCACCACCATGTTGTTGCGGTGGATTATCTCGTCACCATACACGTGGTCCAAAACTTCAGCCATGCAATCTGAACGACGACCTCGCACTCTCTCCACATCTGACGAATCATAGTTAACGATACCAGACGCTACTCTGCCTCCATCAACAGCAACCACATCCACAATATCACCGCGACTGAATACTCCGGACACACTGACAATGCCTGCCGGAAGCAGGCTTCCTGCACTCTTCCGGAGGGCCAGAATCGCACCCTCGTCCACGATGACGCGTCCGTGCGTCGCGAGCCCGCTCGCCATCCACCTCTTCCTGCTCTCTAGCTTACTACTGGATGCCGGAAACAACGTACCGATTCGTTCACCTGCGTCAAGACGCAGCAGGACATCCACTTCGCGTCCGTTGGCAACGACGACATCGACACCCGAACTGGTCGCGAGACGTGCGGCCTCCACCTTAGTTGCCATGCCGCCCACTCCCTGACCGCTCAGCGTGTTTCCAGCGATCGATTCGATGACCGTATCTATAGTCTCAACCACGGAAATCAGTTCGGCTTCAGGATACAGTCGGGGATCGGCCTTATACAGGCCTCCAATATCCGTCAGAATGACGAGTAGATCCGCATCTACCAGATTTGCAACCATGGCGGAAAGATTATCGTTGTCGCCAAATCGACGTTCTTCCAACTCTTCGACGGCAACCACATCGTTCTCGTTTACAATGGACACCACCCGCATTTCGCATAATGTGAGCAGAGTGTTTCGCGCATTGAGGTAGCCGCCACGGTCGGTGAGACACGCACGCGTGAGCAATGCCTGGGCGATCGTTATGTCATGTCTCGAAAACAGCATCTCATACGTGCTCATGAGATGACTCTGACCGATAGATGCAAGAACCTGTTTCAGAGGTGTGCCACTAAGGCCAGTAGCTGTCCTACGCCTGAGGCGTTCGCGACCGGCCGCCACAGCCCCTGACGTAACCAGAATCACCTCCCTGCCGCGAGAGTGGAGTTCCGCAATCTGCCCTGCAACGGTTGCCATCACGGCAAGATCGAGGTGATCGTGGCCTGACGTGAGGAGAGTAGTACCGAGCTTGACAATGATCCTACGTTGCAACACTGGGAAGATTATAGCAGCGCGCTTATGCAACAACCACAAGCATACAATCCTGATATACTCGTGCTCGCGCATGCATCTTCACGGACTCCTTCCACTCTTGAGAGAAACAGAAGAGTATCGGCGACTACGTACAGGTCTTGCCGATCAAGGCTCATACTACGAGTTCGGACTGTTCGACTCCGCCGTTCCCTATCTACTCGCGTCCGTACAACAGGATCTGAATGCACCCGTGTGCCTTCTTGTTGCGGATCCGGATCAGGCAGCTGCCTTACGTGAGGAATTGGCGCAATGGGTACCACCCGGTACTGAGGTAAAAGGAATCCCGGAGCCGGATTTCCCGTATGCTGATCCCGGGGGCCTTGCCAGTCCTCCCATGATTGCGCGCGCTCAACTCGCCAGCTATCTGGCACTGCATGAACCGAGGCACTCGGGCCTGGTCATCGTGGCGTCAGTACTCGCATGCATAGGCGCAATGCGCCCGCCCGGAGAAATAGCCCTTACAACAGTTGAACTCGAGCGCGGGACTTCGATTCGTCCATCCGACCTTCTTCTCAAACTGGAACATATGGGTTACGAGCGAGTAGAGTTCGCTACACGTACTGGAGAGATGAGTGCGCGCGGAGGTATAGTCGATGTCTTCTCCGCAGCGCACGATGAACCGTTCCGCATAGAGTTCTTCGGAAACGAAGTCGAAAGCCTCAGATACTTCGACCCAGTCACTCAGAGGACAACCAGGCCGGCCGAGCAGGTGCGGGCAACAACGATGTCAGCGCAAGGTAGCACTGCTTCGATTCTGGACTATCTTCCCTCAGACACGATCATTGCCCTCAAGGATCCTCAAAGCTTGCGCCTCAGATCGCTGCGTCTGGACGCCGAACTTGCTGAGAGTACTACCGCCAATGATAAGAATGGTACCCAAATAGGCACAACGGCAGCGTTTCTTCGCTGGTCCGACATCGAGTCAAAGATAAAGTCGATGCGCCGTCTGTTCTTACTGCCATGGAAGGATGAGTCAGAAGACACAAAAACGCGGCTATTCATCTCGGCCACATCCTATGCACAGCGCATGCCAGTGCTTTTCGAGGAAGTCGCTCATGCCCTTGCACAGAAAGAACGTGTTGTTCTCGTGTCATTGCAGGCACAGCGGCTGCAGGAACTGCTTGAAGAGGCAGGCCTCAACGTACCATTGGTCAGAGAACTCGAAGCTGTTCCTCCACCAGGGTCTCTCATACTTCTTGAGGGGTCCATCGGCCGAGGCTGGGTCCTGAGGGGTCGCCTGAGAGTATTGTCGGACCTCGAGATATTCGGCTTTGTCAAACAGGCAAGGCGGTTGACAAAGGTCCGGGAACGGCCGGCACCTTTCTCGCTCACTTTCAGTCCCGGAGATCTGGTTGCCCATGTCGACCACGGCATCGGCAGATTCGTTGGACTTACTACGCTAAGCACGGGAGACATAGAGCATGAGTATCTGGAGATTGCCTACCTTGGTGGCGATACGCTCTACGTGCCTACAGACCAGATCCATCGTGTCACGCGTTACATTGGCGGCGAGCATGCACCTACTCTGAGCAGACTGGGGTCGGCAGAGTGGGAATCAGCGAAACAACGGGCACGTCAATCCACCCGCACTCTCGCACGAGAATTGATCGAGCTGTATGCCCGCAGGCAGATGTCTGTCGGCCATTCCTTCTCACGGGATACCGTGTGGCAACGGGAGATGGAAGCCTCCTTCCCATACATCGAAACACCCGACCAGATGGAAGCAATCGACGCCGTGAAGCATGACATGGAAAGCACCCGCCCTATGGACAGGCTCATATGTGGCGATGTCGGGTATGGGAAGACTGAGATCGCACTCAGGGCGGCATTCAAGGCGGTCATGGACGGCAAACAGGTCGCCATCCTCACTCCTACCACCATTCTAGCCCAGCAACATTATGCAACGTTCACCGAGAGACTGGCCGCGTTCCCTGTGCGTACCGAAGTCCTCAGCAGGTTCTCGACGCCGGACCAGGAAAGCAATACTCTCGGCGGGGTGGCTACCGGTGCGGTCGACATCTGCATTGGAACCCATCGGCTACTCCAGAAGGACGTGAACTTCAATGACCTCGGGCTGTTGATCGTGGATGAAGAGCAGAGGTTCGGAGTCCTTCAGAAAGAATCCCTTCGTTCCCTGAAAACAGGGCTGGATGCATTGACGCTGAGCGCCACGCCGATACCTCGTACCCTCCACATGTCTCTTGCGGGTATCAGGGACATGTGCACGATGGAGACCCCTCCAGAGGAACGGCTTGCAGTTCGAACACACGTTGGACCGTATAACAGTACTCTCGTGAGGCAGGCGATTCTACGCGAGGTGGATAGGAGTGGACAGGTGTTCTTCGTCCACAATCGCATCGCAACGATAGATGCAGTGCTACAAGCGCTCAAAGGGCTCGTGCCGGAGGCACGATTCTCGATAGCGCATGGGCGGATGCGTGAAAATGAGCTCGAACGGACGATGGCAGCGTTCGCCGCACACGAGATTGACGTCCTCGTGACTACAACCATCATTCAACTGGGTCTCGACATGCCGAATGCCAACACCCTTATCGTCAACCAGGCGGACAGGCTGGGGTTGACGCAACTCTATCAACTGCGAGGACGCGTGGGGCGCGGGAGGCACCAGGCATATGCATACTTCTTCTTCGAGCGCAGGAAGGAGCTGACACCTCAAGCCAACAGGCGTCTCGACACCATCTTCGAGGCTAATGAATTGGGCGCCGGCCTGGAGATTGCCCTGAGAGACCTTGAAATACGGGGCACGGGGAGTCTTCTGGGTACAAGACAGAGTGGGCATATTACCGCCATCGGTTTCGAACTCTATTGCCAGATACTGGCAGAGGAGGTGCGCCGCCTTCAGGATGGAATCACTGACGATGTACAAGAACCGGTCTCCAAGGTAGCTCCCGCTCTCGACCTCCCCGTCTCCGCCTATATCCCGGAGCAGTATGTACCTCAGCCAGCCACAAGGATCACCCTCTACAAGAAGCTGGCTGATGCATCCCGGGACGAACATCTGGCAGCAATCGAGGCGGAGATGAGAGACCGGTTCGGTCCTCTTCCCGCTACTGTGAAGGAACTCCTTTTCGTCGCCCGAATCAGAATCATGGCTACGGCCGCCAATGTGAAATCGATTACCCGGATGGGCAGTGACCTCGTCATCATCCCAGAGAGGATGGCTTCTCTTGCCGTGCACCTGGATCTGGGTCCGGGGGTCCGCGCAGGCAACGAGCAGGTACGCATCAGTACGGCACGAACAGGAGGGAAGTGGCGGACCCTGCTGGAAATGCTGCTGCGGAACACGAACGAGGGGCGTCAGGACGCCCCTCGTTAAGCAGACCTCAAATCATTCAGATAGCACTACCGCTTCTTCGCCAGCCACGCAGCGCCAAGTGGTAGCCGGTAACCAAAATCAACCAACACTATCGAGGCCATGATGTAGAGCGCGGTCAGCGCACAGGCAGTGAGCACAACTGCCGCCATCGTCAACCACATCTGACCTCCACCCAGGAAGCTCGCGTCCAGGAGCAGAAAACCCAGGAGCAGTGTCACAAACAGGAACGAATGAGCCCCGCTCGCACGCAGTGCGCCGAGCGTGTAGATCACCGTGGGCACCGTAAACGCCACCAAGAACCACCCGATGTCGGTCGTGCTCGGCGTGAAGATGCCATAGTGTATGCCCGCCCAGATGCCTGCAAGCGCCATCCAGAATGCACCGTAGGTGGTAAACGCCGCGAACCCGAAATTATTTCCGCTGCCGTATTCTTTCAGCCCGGCGGCTAACTGAGCGAGTCCGCCGAAGAACAGTGCGGTCCAAAGCACGACTCCCGTACCACAGAGCCCGAAGTTGTGAAACTGAAGCAACAACGTGGTCGTTCCAAAGCCGGCCAATCCAACAACCGCGGGATTACCAAGCCTGGTATCTGTCATAGTCACCCCTTCTCCTAACAATTACTACGAGACAAACAGATGGCGGGTGCTGGCACCCGCCGTCTGTAATAGTGCAACTGATCGGGCTACTTGCTGCCCTGCACGAGATCGTCCACCACGGACGGATCGGCAAGGGTACTCGTGTCTCCAAGCTCCTTGATGTCGCCGGCGGCGATCTTCACCAGCACCCGGCGCATGATCTTGCCGCTCCGCGTCTTTGGGAGACCATCCGCAAATTGGATGACGTCTGGTGCGGCGATGGGACCGATCTCTTTGCGCACGTGAGTCACAAGCTCCTTTTTCAATGCGTCTGACTTTTCCTCGCCTGCATTGAGCGTCACATACGCATAGATACCCTGTCCCTTAATCTCGTGGGGCATGCCCACAACTGCTGCCTCGGCCACCTTGGCATGCGCTACCAAAGCACTCTCCACTTCTGCCGAGCCAATGCGATGGCCGGAGACGTTAATGACATCATCGATGCGGCCCATAAGCCAGTAGAAACCGTCCTCATCTCTGCGTGCGCCGTCACCTGTGGTATACACGCCAGGAAATCGAACGAAATATGTGTCCTTGAATCGGGTTGGATCGCCGTATACTCCCCGCATCAAACCGGGCCATGGACGCTTGATTACGAGGTATCCGCCCTCATTTGTCTCGGCCTCACTGCCATCCTCGCGCAGAATTGCAAGCTCGACCCCCGGAAACGGAAAGGATGCGGAACCAGGCTTGAGGGGCATGGCGCCGGGAAGGGGCGTGATCAGGATGCCTCCAGTCTCCGTCTGCCACCAGGTATCGACAATGGGACAGCGGGACCTACCCACAACGGTGTAGTACCACATCCAAGCCTCAGGGTTGATCGGTTCACCCACACTGCCCAGAAGCCGCAGCGAGGACAAGTCACGCTTGTTAACCCACTCATCCCCCTCGCGCATAAGTGCTCTCAAGGCAGTGGGTGCGGTGTAGAAGATGTTGACGTCATACTTCTCGACTATCTGCCAGAACCGATCCGGTTTAGGGAAGGTGGGCACGCCCTCAAACATGAGGCTGGTCGCGCCCGCAGAGAGGGGCCCGTAGACAATGTAACTGTGTCCGGTCACCCAGCCGATGTCCGCTGTGCACCAGAATGTGTCCTCATCACGATAGTCGAAGACCCACTTAAACGTCTGAGTTGCATACAGGAGATATCCGGCGGTGGTATGCAGCACACCCTTTGGTTTGCCGGTACTGCCGCTGGTGTAAAGAATGAACAGAGGGTCTTCGGCATCCATCCACTCGGGCTCACACTCGGCGGTGATGTCCGGCGCAGACATTGCTTCATGCCACCACTGATCGCGTCCTTCAACCATGGATACCTCGCCACCGGCCCGCCTAACAACAAATGACCGCTTGACACCGGGGCACTCCGCCATTGCGGCATCGGCATTCACCTTGCTTTGGACAACTTTGCCGCTACGGTAATAGCCGTCGCAACAGATTACTGTCTCGGAATCACAATCCTGGATACGGTCGCGCAGCGCATCCGCACTGAAGCCCCCGAATATGACACTGTGAATGGCACCGATTCGGGCACAGGCAAGCAGCGCAATAGGCAATTCGGGCACCATAGGCAGGTATATGGAAACCCTGTCGCCCTTCTTCACGCCGCTCTTCTTGAGTACGTTAGCGAAGCGGCACACTTCGTAGTGAAGTTCCTGATAGGTGAAGGTCTTGCTTTCATCGACCGGCTCGCCTTCCCAGATCAGGGCCGCTTTGTTCTTGCGCCATGTCGTCAAATGACGATCGATACAGTTATAGGTGACATTCAGCTTGCCGCCAACGAACCATTCGTGTTTCGCATTCGCGAAATCCGCTACCAGGACCTTATCCCACTTCTTGAACCAATCGAGCTGCTCGGCTCGCTCAGCCCAGAAACCCTCATTATCAGCAAGGGACCTATCATATAGCTTCTGGTATTCTTCGAAACTCTTTATCTGGGCCTTTTCACTGAACTCCTTGGATGGTGGGAACACTCTCTTCTCGTCCATCATGGACATCATGCCTTTGTCAGTACTCATAGGTACGCCCTCCGAAATGTGTATTTGGAGTCGGGTCAGACGACTAAGTAAGACACATCAACATGCCAGCCTATCCCGACCGAGGACTGTAACACGAGATTTTTCATTATGCAATTTCGACAATATGGGAGCCGCCCCCCCGCTGCAAAATCGTATGCTAGAATGGCCGCATCGTATAGTGAAATCAGGAGATCGCCATTCCCGGAGAATTCTTGACAGTCTGAGCGAGAGCCGTCTACAATCACTGAGCAGTAGCGTTCCCTCTGCAACTGCAACACTTCTTGAGTTGTGATGCTCCGCAAGTAAGATCTCTGTACTATTATGGCGAAGTATGTATTCGTCACGGGCGGCGTCCTTAGTTCCGTTGGCAAGGGCGTTTCTGTCGCATCCCTTGGCCGCATCCTGAAGAGCCGCTCTTACATTGTCGGTGCTCAGAAACTTGATCCGTACTTGAACGCGGACCCAGGAATGATGTCTCCCGCTCAACACGGTGAGCTTTTCGTTACCAAAGACGGTGCCGCCACGGACCTTGATCTGGGTCACTATGAGAGATTCATCGGCGTTGAACTGACGCGCTTCTCCAGTGTCACGGCAGGTCAGGTCTATCAGGCCATACTTCAGAAAGAACGCCGTGGTGACTACCTGGGGGGGACGATTCAAGTTGTTCCCCAACTTACAGATGAGATTAAGCGACTTATCAGGCGGGGGGCCGATGCCAGCGAGGCGGAGATTGCCATCGTCGAGGTTGGCGGGACCGTAGGAGACATCGAGGGCCAACCATTCCTCGAAGCGATACGCCAGATGCGCAATGAGGAAGGTCGTGACAATGTTCTTTACGTTCACGTTACCTTCCTGCCCTTTATCGGTGCCACTCGTGAGCTGAAGACCAAGCCAACCCAGCACAGCGTGAACGAATTGCGACGAATCGGAATCCAGCCGGACGTAATCCTGTGCCGGAGCGACCTTCCGGTTCCTGAATCGATTCGCGACAAGATCTCCCTGTTTTGCGATGTTGAACGTGAGGCAGTTGTTTCTCTTGTTACGAGCGACACCATATACGAAGTGCCTTTGCTTCTCGAAGACGCTGGGCTGGGCAACTTCTTGTGCGAGCGGCTTGGCCTTACGGGCCGTGAGGCAGACCTCGACGGATGGCGGGCGCTTGTGGAGCGTCTCAAAGAACCACGCGAGCCTGTGCACATCGCTATAGTGGGGGAACACGTACAGCTTCAGGATGCATACTACTCGGTACGAGAGGCCATAGTACACGCCGCTCTCGTTCATGACCGTGAGCCGGTGTTCCACTGGATAGACTCAAGAGAGTTACCGTCAGGTAATTTTGCTCACTTGCTCAACGTTCAAGGTATTGTAGTACCCGGGAGTTCGCATTATTCGAGCATTGATGAACTCATTATGGTGGCGGGTTACGCACGCACGAAGGGAATTCCATTCCTGGGGATTCAGGCAGGAATGCATTCGATGATCCTGGAATTCGCCCGTAATGCCGCCGGGATTAGCGACGCACACTCAACTGAGTTGGAGCCCTCTTCGGCTAATCCGGTTGTGGATCGGACCATCGATTCGGATCCGTCCGGACTCAGACGAGGCACCTTTCCGTGCAGAATTGCAGACCGTACGAGGGCCGCCATGGCATTCGAAACCGGTCTCAGCTATGAACGTCATCGGCACTCTCATGAACTGAACAACCATTTCCGTGCACGCCTCAGGGACCTGGGCCTTCTGTGCTCGGGACTCTCGGCAGATGATGAATTCGTGGACTTAGTTGAAGTGAGAGATCATACCTGGATGGTCGGATGTCAGTTCCATCCCGAATTCAAATCGCGGCCGGACCAGCCTCACCCACTCTTTGTAGCCTTCGTTGGGGCCGCGAAAGACGTACTGCTCGAGGGCACACAGCCGACACTGCCAATATCCTAGGAGGTTGCTATGCATCTGTTCCTTGATACCGCAAATCTCACGCACATACGCCACGGGGTTGAACTCGGTGTTGTCACCGGCGTAACGACCAACCCAAGCCTGGTGTCGAAAGAAGGTAAGCGAGAGTACAAAGCCCTTGTCAAAGAGATCTGCGCACTCGTGCCGGGACCGGTATCCACAGAAGTTCTCAGCCTCGAGTCAAGCGGTATGGTGGCGGAAGCGCACGAGATTGTCACGTGGGCCGAGAATATCACGGTCAAGATTCCGGCTACCCTCGAGGGATTAAGGGCCACCGCCATACTCGCCAAGGAGAATGTGCCGGTTAACATGACCCTCTGCTTCTCGTTGAACCAGGCAATCCTCGGTGCGGAAGCCGGAGCCACATTCATTAGCCCTTTCGTCGGCCGACTGGACGACGTCGGTGAGGATGGCATGAAGCTCGTGATTGACATCGTAGACTACCTGAGCTATTATGGGTGTTCCACCCAGGTAATTGCAGCCAGCATCAGGCATACCGCTCATTGTCTTTCTGCAGCTAAGGCTGGCGCTCACATTGCAACCATTCCGTACGTGGTTCTGCTTCAGATGATTGAGCATCCATTGACGGATACTGGGGTGCGGCGATTCACAGATGATTGGCAGAAAGGGATGGGCGACGCGTGCATACTGCCACGCAAATAACCCCACATCCACCAAACTCGGGAGAAGATCATGATCACGATGGCGCAACTGGAGAACAAGAATCGCGATGAGGTCGAGGCGATCGCAAAAGAACAGGGCATGACGGGCTACTCCGTCATGAAGAAAGCCGAACTCATCAATCATATATTGAAGAGTCAGGCAGAACAGCAGGGAAACCTCTTTCTCCAGGGGATTCTCGAGATCATGGCCGATGGATATGGGTTCCTCAGGCAAGAGAGCTTCCTTCGGGGATCAAGCGACGTGTATGTCTCGAACTCCCAGATTCGCCGCTTCAATCTTCGTGACGGGGACCACGTGTGCGGTCAGGCGCGCCCACCCAAGGAAGGTGAGAAGTACTACGGCCTTCTTAGAGTCGAAAGCATTAACGGACTCGACCCCGAGACCGCGAAGAAGCGTCCAACTTTCTCCTCGCTGACTCCTTTGTTCCCGGAGAAGCGGATAGTGCTGGAGACGACTTCAGACGAATTGTCCACAAGGCTGATAGACCTTGTCGCCCCTATCGGACGCGGTCAAAGAGGCCTCATCGTATCACCTCCGAAGGCGGGCAAGACCGTCCTTCTTCAAAAGATTGCCAATGGCATCGTCACCAATTATGCGGATATTCACCTGATTGTCTGCCTCATCGGGGAGCGCCCCGAAGAGGTGACAGACATGAAGCGATCAGTCAACGGGGAAGTCATCGCCGCCACTTTTGATGAACCTGTAGAAACGCAGACGCGGGTTGCAGAACTGGCGCTCGAACGCTCCAAGCGTCTTGTGGAGTTAGGCAGAGATGTCGTAGTGCTGCTTGACGGCATCACACGCCTCACAAGAGCATACAACCTCGCGATGCCGGCAAGCGGCCGCACACTCTCGGGTGGTATCGACTCGGCGGCACTCCATCCACCCAAGCGCTTCTTCGGAACTGCCAGGAACACCGACCAGGGCGGCAGCCTGACTATTATCGCTACTTGTCTTGTCGACACCGGCAGCCGAATGGATGAACTGATCTACGAAGAGTTCAAGGGTACAGGTAACATGGAGTTACACTTGGACCGGAAGATGTCGGAGCGCCGCATGTTTCCAGCGATCAATATCATCCCAAGTGGTACGAGACGGGAAGAGTTGCTGCTTGACCCTGAGACAGTGCGCCAGGTATGGTTGTTGCGCCGAATGGTCAGCATGCTCAACGATGAATCTCAAAACCTCGGAGAGGCCACAGAGCGTGTCCTGCAGCGGATGGCGAAGTCGCGGAACAATGCGGAGTTCCTCGCCAATCTCACCAAGGACATATAGCCTCCCCGAAGTCTTCTGGCGCCTCCTTGGGCGTGTCGGAACTGATGAAGAATGGCACGTAAACGACCAAACCGATTTGACCTCATGCGCATCCGCGTCAAGCAGGCGCTCGGTCTCAACGTCATATTGTGCGACAGCTGCAAGTGGAACTGGCGCAGTGCATGCCACAGGCGTGAGCGCCCTCAAGCTACCTGGTGCCCCGACTACTCCAAGAAAGGGGGTTGATCAGGCTTCGCTCTCGAACACTGCCGCCATCCCCTGGCCGCCCCCGATACACATACTCACCAGCCCGTACTTAAGACCTCGGTGAGCCATATCGTGCATCAGTGTGACCACCTGCCGCGCTCCTGTGCAACCGATCGGATGGCCAAGTGAGATACCACTACCGTGGGGATTGGTCTTCTCCATGTCAAGGCTCAGTTCCTGTATACACGCCGCAGCCTGAGCGGCAAATGCCTCGTTCAGTTCTACCACATCGAGATCTGCAACTGACAGGCCAGCGCGTGAAAGGGCCTTACGAATCGCCGGTATGGGACCGATACCCATGTATTTCGGATCCACTCCGCCAGATGCAAACGACTTGATACTCACTACGGGCGTAAGTCCCAATTCATTCGCCTTTTCACGAGTCATCATGACAACCGCGGCCGCGGCATCATTGATGCCGGATGAATTGCCTGCCGTGACAGTGCCGTTTGGCCGGAAGGCAGGTTTGAGTGCAGCCATCTTCTCCTTGCTGGTATCCAGGGGACGCTCGTCAGTATCAAACACCAGCGGCGGGCCCTTGCGTTGCGGTAATTCAACCGGGAGGATCTCCTGTTTGAATACACCTGCCGCGATAGCGGCGCACGCCCGCTGATGGCTCAATGCTCCAATCTCATCCTGCAGCTCACGGGTAATTCCGTAGAGCGCGGCCACCTCTTCGGCTGTGTTCCCCATGTGAAACCCATAGAAGATCTCCCACAACCCGTCGAATACCATCAAGTCACGCAACTCCCCCAGTCCATCGACATCCATTCTGTAACCCCAACGTGCTTTCGGAAGAGCGTAGGGCGCACAACTCATGTTTTCCATACCACCTGCGACTACAACATCTGCTTCACCAAGCATGATAGGCTGTGCGCCGACCGTGATCGCCTTCAGGCCAGATCCACAGACCTTATTAACCGTAAACGCGGGCGTCTCCTTTGGTATCCCAGACCGGATGCAAGCCTGGCGCGCGGCATTCTGTCCAAGCCCAGCCTGCAATACGTTGCCCATAACGACTTCGTCAACCTGTACAGGTTGCAATCCGCCATCATATGCATAGAACTGCTGCTCCAGTTCTGTCACACCGGCTTCCTTTACCCGGTCCGGGCTGACGTCCTGAAACCACTTTCCAGTCTGCGGCCTGAGCCCTGCACGCCTCAAGGCCTCCCGCATGACCAATGACCCCAGATCGATGGCAGGGATATCTTTGAGGCTGCCACCAAATGCACCAATGGCTGTTCGGCAACCACTTACTATTACGACGTCTCGCATGATTCTCCTTTCTCCACGTTCAATCAAACAGACATTGTGCCCGAAATGCGCTGGACAGGCAAACCAATGCCAGACAGCGCACATATGGCAGGGGTTGCACATTGCGCCTCTCCAAGTGGTGTCATACAATGGTCTACTCGATCCTGCAGCGGTGTCGCGACCGTTCTGCCTTGCAAGTCGACACATCACAGACATGAGGAGGCCAGACCATGGCATGGAATCGCAGAGATATCTCAGATGCCGTTCAGAATGGCGATGATCAACAGACGGTAAAACTCGTCAAGGAGGCCATCGACGAGGGAATCCCGGCAACAACGGTGCTGGATGAGGGGCTGGTTCCCGGCATACAGCAGTTGGGTGCTCTATTTCAAGACGGAGAGGTTTTCCTCCCTGAGGTCCTTATCGCTTGCCGCGCAATGGACAGAGGAGTGGAAGAGCTCAAGCCCTATCTGTCGGTCGGCGACACTCACAAGAAGGGAAAGGTCGTCCTGGGAACCGTTGAGGGCGACCTGCATGACATCGGTAAGAACATCGTGCGAATAATGCTGGAGTGTGGGGGATTCGAGGTGATAGATCTGGGAGTCGATGTACCTGCATCTCACTTCGTGGATGCCGTGAAACAGCACTCCCCTGACATAGTTGGATTGTCGGCTTTGCTCACCATTACCATGATCAACATGAGAGAGGTACTGGATGCCCTGGAGAAGTCAGGACTCAGGGACCGCGTCAAGGTGATGATTGGTGGGGCTCCGATCACTCGCGAATATGCCGATCAGATCGGAGTCGAAGGTTTCGCCGAGGACTGTGCCGCAGCAGTCGATGAAGCGACACGACTTGTCGCGGCGTAGCGGGAAGCGCAAGAAGGAAGCACGTGATGGAAGCATCGCTGAGACAACGGTTCCTGGATATCTGCAGATTCAAGCGCACAGGCGATCTCTGTCTCCTTGCACCATGGCTCAACGATTTCTGGATGGAAACACCCGAGGTATGGGTGAAGCAAGGGGCACCCGCCGAACTGATGGACTCGCGTACGCTGCGCGACTACCTCGAGTTTGAACACATACGCGTTCTACGCGAGATCCAGACCGGCCTATTCATGGACAAACGACTCAACGTGCTGGGCCGGAATTACGTCTATGCGATCCCTCCCATTGTCCCGACCTACGAAACGAGGAGGCTCTGTGACGATGAGCACACGATTTCACTTGTAAATGAAGGGGGGCAGGTGGTTCGCATCGATAAGCGTGACCCGCAGAAGATGCCGATGTATCTGGACCACCCGGTGAAGGATTGGGAGACCTGGCGGGAGTACAAGAAGCGACTGAACCCATACGCTCCGGAACGGTTCCCCGCCGACTGGAAGGACTACGCAGCCCGGATGAAGGGCAAGGACGAGCCTCTGTTGCTTAATGTGGGCAGCTTCTTCGGTTTCCTGCGTGAATGGATGGGCCTGGAACCTCTCTTATATGCGTTTCACGACGATCCGATGTTGATTGAGGACATGATGGATACGCTGTGCGACATGGAGGTCACCTGCATCACACAAGCCATGAAGGACATCCGAGTGGATGCCGCAGCTTTCTGGGAGGACATGGCTTTCAGATCCGGGCCGCTTATCTCGCCTAAGATGTTTCGACAATTCATGATGCCTCGCTACAAGGTGATTACTGACCTGCTTCGTTCCAAAGGAGTCGATATCATCTTTGTCGACAGCGACGGTGGTTTGAACCAACTGATACCGCTATGGCTGGAATGTGGTATCAACTTCTTCTGGCCGCTTGAGTGTGCTGCAGGTAATGACGCGGTGTCGCTGCGAAAGCAGTACGGAAAGGATGCAATTCTCGGAGGGAATATCGACAAGCGAGCCTTGCTAAAAGATAAGAATGTCATTCGCGACGAGGTAATGTCCAAGGTACCATACCTTCTGGAGACAGGGGGTTACTTCCCCTCGGTTGACCACTTCGTCCCACCGGACGTTCCGTTCGAGAATTACGTCTGCCTCATCAACCTACTGCGCGAGGTTGCGGGGATGCCTCCCCTTAAGAGGACGCTGGTTTAGAGGGAAAACGCTTCAGCGCTTCAAGCATCGCGTACATTCGCGCATAGGCATCGCCAGCCCGATGATCGGCATGCTCCAGTTGCTGGCCAAGCGACGAAAACTCTTCGATGAGATCCGACCTGTTACGCTCTTCGACGAGATGGGCGAAGTGGGCTGCGCTCTCCTGCAGGGAAGTCGCAACGGCAGTCGCAGCAGGAAGCGCGGCCAGGAGAGTGCCATACAATTCACTGCCCTCGCAAAGCATACTCTCAGTGAGAGAAATGAGAACCTCGAGCGATGTGCCACTCACCTCACGTGCGATCCCGAACTGCCCACTTGCCAGAACAGACCTTGCCACCATGGCCACCACAAGGGCGGGCAGTCCAAGAACGACCGACATCACCTCATCATGCGTCTGCGGGTCCATCATTGCCACACGAGCGCCAAGTGGCTCGATGTATCGCCGGACCTTCTCTGAGAGCAGTTCAGCCGCCTGATTACCCGGCACAAGAATAACATTGTGCCCCGCCAGACCCTCCGCTCCTGAACCGAACATAGGATGAACACCAAGGAAGCGAGCATGCGGCATGAACATGTCGGCAGTCCGCTGGGGAGCTACTTTGAGCGAGCTGAGATCGATAACAGCCTGGGACTCGGTCACATGTGGCCCAATATCCCTGATAACTGCTTCGACTGCATGCATAGGAACGGACATGATAATGAGATCCACACTCCCAACATCCGAGTACCCGGCCACAGCACAACGATCCATAGTGTTCGCCAGTCTCTGGACGGCCTCGGGTCGCCGACCTATAAGGAGTAGATGGTGGCCTTGCTCATGTAACAGGGTGGCAAACCAGCTTCCCAATTTGCCCGCAGCTCCAATAATCGCGATTCTCACAATGTCTTCCAGATCGGCTTTGCCTTCGGATACGAACCCAGTACTCGCAAGAATATGCAGTACGGCTCAATGCCTTTCAAGGCCACGCTGCATTGTGGATCGAGTCGATGGCCTTCAAAGTCCAAATAGAAGTTGTACTCCCACGGTTGCTGTCGCGTAGGCCGCGACTCAATCTTGGTAAGATTTATCCCCGATTCTGCCAAAACGCGCAAGGCTTCATACAGTGCACCGGGTTCGTGTCGTACAGAAAAGACGATAGAGGTCTTATCGGTTCCAGAAGGCGGGACGTCACGCTTGGATAGAATGAAGAACCTTGTGTAGTTGTTCTTGCTGTCTTCTATGCCGGTCGCAACAAGCCGCATCCCATAGAGTTCTGCGGCACGAGCACCAGCTACCGCACCAGCATCCTGAGTGTGCTGCTCGCTGACCATCTTGACACTGCCCGCAGTGTCATATGCCGGAATCAGTTCACAGTCCAGATGCATCAGAAAACTGCGACACTGCGCCAATGCCTGTGGATGAGAATACACACGACGAATATCGCCAAGCGTCACGCCGGGCCAGGCAATAAGACAGTGAACAATACGCAGTGCCGTTTCTCCACATACGCGCACGTCATAGTCGAGGAAGAGATCATACACCCGGCTTATACTACCCTCGGATGAATTCTCGACAGGCACTATGCCGAACCTGGTGCGCTCTTCGGCAACAGAAGTGAACACATCGTCGAAACTCTCACACGGGCAGGTAGTAACAGCCCGACCAAAGAACTCCAGCGCAGCTTCCTCACTGAACGCCCCCGGCTCTCCCTGAAATGCTACGGTAGTGTGTTGCACCGACTTCGATGCCTCTATGACACGCTCGTAGACACGCGCGACGTCCTGCTCATCCACTCCAAACTCACGGGCAAGGGCACGAACGCGCTCGACGACCTGGCGCTCTCTCTCCGCATCCACAATGGGAAGGCCAGCTTCGTTCTTCGTTTCACCTATAGACCCTGAGAGCTTCAGTCGATCGGCCAGTAGTCGAACGA
The DNA here is from genome assembly GCA_007129495.1 of Dehalococcoidia bacterium. Classification (GTDB taxonomy): domain Bacteria; phylum Chloroflexota; class Dehalococcoidia; order GIF9; family AB-539-J10; genus SKVJ01. Next base: position 37,646 of record SKVJ01000001.1, read on the forward strand.
GCTCTCTATCCGTATCGTTGATTTGGGCGCGAAGCTCGTCCAGGTTCATACTACTACCCTCGGCATCAGACCGGCCCGGAGAGCAAGATCGCACACTACGCAGGCAACCACCGCCTCCACCACTACGACCGCACGAGGCACGATACATGTATCATGTCGGCCTCGGATGACAAGATCAACTGCCGTCCCCTTGTCCAGGTCCACCGTGGATTGTGCACGACTGATTGACGGCGTAGGCTTGAAACCCACACGGAGCACCACAGGCATCCCTGTCGACATGCCGCCCAGGATGCCACCCGAGTCATTCCTGGCCGTGACAACACGGCCATCACGAACGGCAAACGGATCATTCCCCTCCGAACCCCGCACCTGGCACAGAGCGAAACCTGATCCGAATTCGATACCTTTCACCGCTGGTATGGAAAATACGCCGCGCGCGACTTCACCCTCCAGTCCCGCGAACACGGGTTCACCGATTCCGACAGGCAAACCGAGCACGACACATTCAACGATTCCGCCAACGCTGTCGCCCTGCGCTCTCGCTGCTTCAATAACCTTGCCCATCAAGGCCGAACTGGCCTCGTCGCAGCAACCCAAACTGTCCTTTCCGCTCAGCACCCGAATCGATTTCGGATCGCACGGCGGCGCCTCGACCCCACCAATACCAACGGTATGCGCACATACTTCAACGCCGATTCGCGCAAGTGCGGCCCGTGCCACAGCCCCTGCCATAACGAAGCCAACTGTGATGCGTCCAGAGAATCGCCCTCCGCCTCGCGGATCGTTATAACCACCGTACTTGATCCCGGCAGGATAGTCAGCATGTCCTGGCCGGGGAGTTCGCATGTATTCACTGTACTCGTGAGACTCGATATCAGCATTGTCAACCAGCATACAGATCGGAGCGCCGGTAGTGTGGCCTTGATACACGCCGGAGAGGACACGGGCGATGTCCGCTTCCCTCCGGGGCGTCGCTCCCATCTGATCCCTGGCTCGCCTGCGGTCGAGGTCGTTCTGTATCATGTCGACCTCGAGATTCACGCCGGCTGGGCAACCTTCCACCACCACGCCAATACATTTCCCGTGACTCTCACCAAAACTGGTAATGCGGAATAACAGGCCAAGGTTATCACTCATCTAACTGCACCTTCACTCCAAGGCTGCTCAAGCTGTCCCAGAAACCAGGAAAGGTCTTCGATACGCATCCGGCATCTTCGACAACGATGTCGCCAATTGCTGCACCGATCACACCAAACGCCATAGCGATGCGGTGGTCACCTGCGGACGATATCACGCCACCGCGCACGGCGCCACCCCACACTCTCATTTCGTCAGCCTCGACCTCCACGCGAACGCCCAGACGAGTCAGCCCCTCAGTCATTGCTGCCACCCGATCGGACTCCTTGTCGCGCGCCCGGGCGATGCCGGTGAGCCGTGTGACGCCCTCAGCGGTGGCTGCCAGGATACAGGCTACAGGGAGTAAATCTATCGACTCCGCAAGGTCAAATGTGTCTCCTTCCAGTGCCGACTTTCTCGTTGTCACGCCAGTGCTGTCAACCAGTACCTGCGCGTTGATTCGCTGGAGCAACTCAACCATCATAGTATCGGCCTGAAGGCTCGTGCGGCAGAGACCGAGAACCCGCACCTCTCCTGCCAGTGCTCCGAGTCCGAGTAGTGCCGCCCCTGTGGACCAGTCGCCCTCCACTGTGTAGCGGGTCGGCATATACGCTCCGGCCGGCACTGCAAACCTGCGCCCACCTTCAGATACGCAAACTTCAACCCCAAACTCGCGCATACACGACAGCGTCATCTGAACGTACCGCTCGGAAACGACTTCCGACGATACATCAATACGAAGGCCTTGGTCATACCGGGGTCCCGACAGTAAAATAGCCGAAAGAAACTGCGAACTGACATCCCCCCGCAACCGGACATGCCCCGTCTGCTGTCGACGCCCGCAGACAATCAACGTCCCGGTAAGTGAATCGAAGTCACACTCAGCACCGAGCTGTCTAATGGCTTCTACCAAAGGCTGCATAGGTCTTCGTGCGAGGGACGGAGCGCACCGCAGGATAGTCCGGCCAGGGATGGTCGCAGCCAGAGCCGCCAGGAATCGGAAGGTGGCGCCGGACTCCCGGCACCATAGCGGCGCGGAATCAGGACGAAGACACCCACCTCTGATCACAATCCCCTGTTCAGACTCGGACACGCCAGCCCCCAGCCCTCGAACGCAATCTAATACCGCAGTTGAATCATCCGATTGAAGTGCCCCTGCTATCAGGCTTTCGCCTTCCGCCATCGCAGCACACAACGCCGCGCGGATCGTATAGCTCTTGGAGCCGGGAGCATGTACAACTCCTTCAGCAGCACTCATTGAAACGCGCGCTCTCACAGTTGTTTCAGCCTCTCCTCTGTTGTCTGAAGTATCTGTTCCACCGTAAGGCCATCCGTCTGCACTGTAATGTCGGCTGCTGCGCAATAAGCAGGAAGGCGCTGTTCCATCAACTCCCTCACTCGCGTCTCCTGATCATCGGTATCCAGCAGGGGCCTCACCCGGCTGCCAGGCCTGAGCCGCTGAATCACGGCACGCGGTGTCACATCCAGAAACACCACGATTGACGATGCCCTGAGGGCAGCAACATTCTCATGCCGCAATACAACACCACCACCACAGGAAATAACGCAATCACGCATTTGTGCTGCCTGCTCGACTACTTCAGATTCAATTTCGCGAAACCGTTCCTCGCTTTGCAGTGCGAATATGTCTGCAACAGTCATTCCGGCCCGCTGTTCGACAAGGACATCCGTCTCCACAAACGACTTCTCCAAGCGTGCGGCAAGACCGCGTCCAATGGTGGACTTTCCTGCACCCATGAATCCTATCAGGGCAACGTTAGTGTGAGCCATGTCCAAGTTCTCTACACACGATTGAACGCATCACGTCGACCGGTGCTGCCGTACCTGTCCATAGTTGAAATGCCAGTGCGCCCTGCTGCACCAGCATTTCAACTCCATTCACCACTACTGCTCCACTGGCCGCAGCATCCTTGAGAAGCCTCGTCTGAGGAGGGTTGTATACGATGTCACAGACCGCCAGGTCGCGCCGCAGGTATCGACGTGGACAAGGTGTTTCGTTCCAGTGTGGATGCATTCCACCGGTCGTCGCATTCACCAGCAGGGAAGCTGAGGCCAGTCGTGTCTCAAGTGCCGTATCTGCGAGGACGTCGTGCATAATCCGGGCACCGGTAGCGACAGCCACATCCTCAGCCAGAGATGCAGCCTTTACAACGTTACGATTCAGTACGGTGAGCCGAGCTCCACGATCAAGCAACGAGAATGCGACTGCGCGTGCCGCACCGCCAGCCCCCAGCACGACCACCTCTTTGTCTTTCACTTCGATGCCGTGTAACTCAAGGCCACGCAGAAAGCCGGGTGCATCAGTGTTGTGACCGCAGAGATAACCATCCTTGCTCACGATCGTATTCACCGCTCCAATTCGCATGGCAGAGGGTTCCACTTGATCGAGAAAGCGCATTATGTCGACTTTGTGCGGCACAGTCACATTAAGGCCACGTATCCCAAGAGTACGCATTGCCCTGGCACCTATCTCCGCAGCTCCACGCGGCAATCGAAATGGAACGTAGACGAAATTCAGTCCGCTGGTTTCGAACGCCACGTTATGCATCATCGGGGACAGCGAATGCTCGATGGGATCACCCACAATGCCACACAATGTTGTAGCGCCAGTAATCCACATGCTATATCACTCCCATCGCATCATACACTGCCCGAAGTTGAGCAACGGTAAGCTGACCGGGAGCGGCCTCGTGACCCGCGGCAAGTGAGGCGTAAGTGAACTCCGCCCCCACAAGAGGTGCCAGGATGCGACTGGTCGTTCCCGGTATTCCCATAGCGAAGGTAACGATGCGGTGTGCGGAATAGTGGCGAGCCAGACGCAGCACGGTAACGGTATCTTCCACGTTCCGTGCTGTGGTCACGACCTTACAGATATCCGCACCAAGGTCTTTCTGGCGTTCAACTACCTCAGTAAGAGCCGGCCATTCATCGGTCTTTTCGAAGTCATGGTGCGAAACGAGCACAGCCGCCCGGCCCTTTATTCCGCGTATGAAGGAACATGCGTCGGGTGCCTGCATCTCGACATCAACGATTGCGGCACCATCCTCAACCGCCTGCTGGAGGGCGTCCACACGCTCGGTCTCTGTGCCGCAGTAACCGCCTCCTTGGCTTGAGAGGCGGTTGCATGCGATCCACGGCCTGGGCAATGCCCGTGCCACTTCCGTCCACCCGTCACCTATGAGATCAATTCGAACCTCGTACAGCGATACCAGATCCTTCACAGCGACCGCGGCATCAATATCGGCCGCCGTCGTAATACATGCGCAGATATCAGGCGACGACATGGGACCTCACCAGAGTCTCTTTCACCAGGTTCATAGGCACATCACAATGGATATGAGCCTCGCCTACCTTCAAAGGCAATACAAAGCGCAAGCGACCCTTGGCCACCTTCTTGTCCCGGGTCATCGCACGCAGGACAGCATCAACATCCAGGCAGGACGGAATGAAAACCGGCAGTTGCGCCCTCCTAAGCAAAGCCCTCAGGCGCTCGAAATCGGGGGGAGAAATCATCCCAAGATGTCTGGCAATCTGGCCGGCTGCGACCATGCCGATGGCAACCGCTTCTCCATGAGACAGCGAAAACGCAGATGCCGATTCGATACCGTGACCCACCGTGTGGCCAAAGTTGAGTATGTTGCGCAGACCAGTGTCCTTCTCATCTTCCTCCACAACCGCAGCCTTGATGCTCGCAGTCGCTGCTACGATCTTCTCGAGAACGTTCTCGTCCCGCGCCATCACCCGGCAAATCTCCGACTCAAGGTAGTGGAAGAATGCCTCGTCACGAATCATCGCGCTCTTTATGACCTCCGCAAGTCCGTTGCAGAACTCGCGCTCAGGAAGGTGCCTCAATACGGACGTGTCGGTAATAACGGACACCGGCTGATGAAATGCGCCGATATTGTTCTTTAATCCACCGTGGTTCACCGCCACTTTCCCGCCAATGCTGCTGTCAACCTGCGCAAGAAGCGTTGTTGGAACGTGGACAAGTGGCAGCCCCCGAAAATATGTGGCTGCTACGAAGCCAGCCAGATCTCCCACAACACCTCCACCAAGTGCAACAAGCGGAGTGGAGCGCTCGGCGCCTATCTCGTTAAGCCTTCCGTACAACTGTGCGGAGGTCTCGAGGGACTTCTGCTCCTCACCCGCAGGGAGCACCATGAGCACTGGACTGAACCCACCATCCAGGAGGCTTTGCCGAACCTGGTTTCCGAAAAGGCCGTCAACCGTTTGATCGGTGATGACCACCACGGTGCCTGAGAAGCCGAGCCTCATGAGTTCCTTTGCCACTACGCCAAGCGCGCCTGCGCCGATCGTCATGCGGTACAGGCTGCCAGAACACCAGACATGGGTGGTTCTCATCTCAGGTCCTCTTGGCCAGTACATGCAGCCGACGACACGCTTGAATGATCTCCTCGAGCTCGTCGGGAGTCACCATCTGCGGCCCGTCCACCAACGCCTCAGATGGGTCATAATGGGCTTCAATCATGAGACCATCCGCGCCTGCAGCAACTGCAGCGCAACTCATGGAGAATATCAGGTCTCGCCGGCCGGTGCTATGACTGGGGTCCACGATGACGGGCAGGTAGGTCTCATTGTGAATCACCGGTACCGCCGCAAGGTCCAGAGTGTACCTGGTGAAGCTCCTCCCCTTGCCCATCGGAACGATACCCCTTTCACATAGAATTATGTCTTTGTTGCCCTCGGCAGCTATGTACTCGCTGAACGAGAGCAGTTCCTCGATGCTTGCTCCAAAATGCCGCTTGAGCAACACCGGCTTCTGTTGTCTTGCGACAGCAACGAGAAGATCCTGGTCATACATGTTGCGCGCGCCGATGTGCATGATGTCGACGTATCGAGCAACCAGTTCAACCATCGATTCTCCCCTTACTTCGGTTACGACCGGCATATCGTACTCATCACCCGCTTGCCTGAGCCAGTGCAGCGCCTCTTCCGCACCCTCTGTGCCTGCCGCCCCCAGACCCTGAAACGAATGCACTGAACTTCGCGGTTTGAAGACACCGCCTCTGAGCACGTGCGCCCCGGCTCTCTTCACCTCTTCGCCGATACGCATCAGTTGGGCCCGGCTTTCCACAGCACACGGCCCCGCGATAATAACAGGTTCGCCGTTTCCAAGGTGCACATCACCAATGGTAACGGTCTTGTGTGCTCCCGGCTCACCGAAGAAGCGAGCGTATTCCCGACTAATGAGCTTGTAGGGAGTTTCAACCATGTTCGCCTCTTTCACTCCCGGCAAGGTAGCGAGATGGTCGAACGCCAATCTGCGTTCATCGCCGACGGGACCGATGACCGTCATGAACTCGCCGCGAGACACATCAGCCCGCAGCCCACTTCGTTCGATCTCGCCGACAACTCTCTGGATATCCTCCTCGGTGGCATCCGTCCTCATGATAATCATCGCGTTTCCTCCGTTATCGCTTGCCCGGGGCGTTTACGTCCTCACTCCCGTGGCATACAATAAAGAAAGGACCCTCCCGCCGGGAGGGTCCTTCTATTGTCTTCTGCCATCTACCTGTTGTACTACGTTACAAGGCCGCTCCCGGGCGTGAGCGTGTGATAAAAGTAAAACCAATAACCAAAATACGCCCGAAAAGTCTTCATTGTCGGAATTCGCAGCATCAGGTTAGATGATTGTAGTGAGGCTGCGTCGCAATTGTCAAGTTCACTACAGCCTACTTCGACAATGCCCGTCCTCAGTACTATTCAGGCTTCTTGACGGCCACACACCAATCGCATAGGCTATGGTGAATCTCACGCTATGGCTGTGGCAGCCCACAGTTAAGTCTTGCCAGGCAAAGCGCGTCCCGTGTTACATACTCAGATATGAGCGCATCATACGAACTCGCCAGGTACAGACCCGAATCCCCGACACTGCTGACACTCGGGGTCTTCGATGGTGTGCATCGCGGACATCTCTATCTCATTGATACTTTGCGTGCACACGCTCGCACACGCGGGTTACTGCCCGGTATCGTGACATTCACCCCTCACCCTATGGAAGTACTCCACCCCTGCTTACGTCTACCCCTCCTCACCAGTCTTGAGGAACGTCTGCAACTGCTGAAAGAGAAGGCGGAAACTGCTTTGATCGCTCCACTTACGTTCACGCGTGAGCTTAGCGAGTACAGTCCGGATGAGTTCGTCCAAGTACTGTTGGAGCACCTGAACATGGCCGGCCTCGTGCTCGGTCCTGACTTCGGGATGGGAAAGGACCGTGCCGGCACCGTCCGCACGTTGGAGAGACTGGGTTCCGACCGAGGATTCAGCGTTGAAGTGGTACCTCCCTACAGGATAGGTGGAGAGATAGTCAGCAGCACTGCCATCCGAGAAGCCCTCTCACAGGGAGATCTCAAAAAGGCTGCTTGCATGCTCGGCCGGAGATTCAGCGTCAGCGGCACAGTGATCTCGACGAGCCGTAGAGGAGCATCTCTTGGCTATCCCACCGCCAACCTGATCATCGGCCCTGAACGAGCGTTGCCACGTGACGGGGTTTATGCTACCATCGCTCACGTACCGAACGGGCGCTTTGGAGCTGTCACCAACATCGGATACCGACCTACCTTCGGCCTCACAGAGCGTGTAGTGGAGACCCACATTCTCGATTTCGACGGACACATCTACGGAACCCTTCTTAAGATTGAGTTTCTTGCGATGATTAGAGGGGAGATCACCTTTCGGAATCCCGAGGCGCTCGTGGCACAAATCCATCTGGATGTGAAGGCCGCGCGCCAGGTTCTCGGAGAGTACGGATGAGCGACATGCCAAGGGTAACCCTACTGCGAGACTTACCACCACCGAAGCGTGATTTTCTACTGCGTCGCGGTGTCGCCGAGATAATACCAGAAGCGGAGTTCGTCGCACGTCTCAACCGAGGCACACCTGCCCGCCTGAAGGAGGGGTTCGACCCGAGTTCCCCTGATATCCACCTCGGTCACGTTGTAGGGCTTCGCAAGCTACGGCAACTCCAGGAACTGGGACACAAGGTCATCCTGATCGTGGGCAATTGGACGGCACGAATAGGTGACCCCAGCGGACAGTCGACCACGAGGCCAATGCTTTCTGAGGCCGAGATCGAACAGAACGCACAGACATACATGGAACAGTTCTTCAAGGTGGTCGACAAAGACCGCACGGAGGTGCGCTGGCAGACAGAATGGTTTTCCCAGTTTACTCTGGACAGCGTTATCCGGCTGACCGCGCGATTTACCGTTGCGCAGATACTGGCTCGAGAGGACTTCAGCAAACGCTACGCGTCAGGCAGTCCAATTTCCCTTTGCGAGACCCTTTATCCTCTGCTTCAGGCATACGATTCCTTCGCTATCGATTCGGATGTTGAATTCGGAGGCATGGACCAGAAGTTCAACTGCCTCCTGGGGCGAGAACTGCAGCAGATGATGGGCCAGAACCCTCAGCAAGTCTTTTTCACTCCTATCCTTGTTGGTACAGATGGCAAGAGCAAGATGAGCAAGAGCCTGGGAAACTACATCGGCGTGACCGAGCCTCCCGAGCAGATGTACGGCAAAGTTATGTCGCTTGACGACAGTTTGATATTAGACTACTTTGAACTCGTTACCGATATATCGGACGAGGAACTTATCGATTTGAAGCATTCGTTCGGCACAGGCACCGCACATCCAATGCTCGCCAAGAAGAAACTCGCAAGAGAGATAACACAGCAGTTCCACGGTCCTGAGGCTGCGGTACAGGCAGAGGAACACTTCACTCGCGTACATCAACAGCGCGAGCTGCCCAGCGACATGCCGGAAGTGTTGTTCCAGGGAGTTTCCGAAGAAAACGGGGGGACCCGAGTTCAACTTGCGCCGGCGCTCGTGACTGGCGGCCACGTGAAAAGCGCCAGTGAACTGAAACGTCTGGTCGCGCAAAATGCAGTAGAGGTCGACGGACGGCGAATCAGCGAAATGAACGCCCTTGTCCGGGATGGCTCAGTGCTGAAGATTGGAAGGCGAATCTTCGTGCGCGTGAAGATCAAGTAGCAGCACCTACGTCCTTAACACATCATGAATATGAGCATCGTATCACCGTGCGATCGATAATTCCGGAACCGCCGCGTTCTCTTCTTGAGACGCTGGAAGCCGAGCTCAACTGAATTAGGCGCCAACGGTGGAAGCAACTTGCCTCTCTGGATAGACAACTCCCGCAGGGAACTGGGGGATCTGACAGCACTCAGGAAGTGTTGCGGCGAACACAATAAGGGGGATAGACATGAGGATCCTTGTAGCTGATCCCATTGCCGACGAAGGAGTTGCGCGACTTCGGCAATGCACCTCGGTGGATGTCAAGACCAACCTGTCTGTTGAGGATCTCTGCAATGAGGTGCAGAACTACCATGCGCTCGTAGTCAGGAGTCAGACAAGGGTCACCGCCAACATCATCGATCGAGGCCGGAATCTACAGGTCATTGGCCGTGCAGGTGTAGGTGTGGACAACATCGATGTCGAGGCCGCTACCCGATGTGGCATCGTTGTCGTCAATGCTCCGGCTGGCAACACAGTGGCGGCCACCGAGCACACTATGGCTCTCATGCTCGCCCTCGCCCGAAACGTGACGCAGGCCGATGCAGAAATGCGCAAGGGCACGTGGGCACGCGGCAAGCTTATGGGCACCGAGTTGAGGAACAAGACGTTGGGTATCGTGGGATTGGGAAACATTGGAACTCAAGTTGCTCTAAGAGCTCAGGCCTTCGAGATGCGAACCATAGCGTACGACCCCTATATCTCGGCGGAGTATGCTCGCTCGTTCAAAGTGAACCTCGTGTCGCTCGAGGAACTACTAAGTCAGGCCGACTACATCACTCTCCATCTCCCACTCTCCTCCGCGACGAAGAACCTTATCGGTTCCGTTGAACTGGAACTCATGAAACCTACCGCCCGCCTTATCAATTGCGCGCGCGGTGGTGTAGTCGATGAATTCGCTGTTGCCGCCGCACTTGGAGAGGGCAGAATTTCGGGGGCGGCTTTCGATGTATTCAGTGAAGAACCCCCGACAAACAGCCCGATTCTGACTGCGCCCAGGTGCATCCTGACACCCCATCTCGGAGCCTCGACAATTGAGGCACAAACCAACGTATCGATCGACATCGCCGAACAGGTCATCACAGTTCTTGAGGGGCGAATGAGCAAATACGCAGTCAATGCACCACACGCCTCTCCGGAGATAATACCGTTTGTGCGGATGAGTGAGACCGTAGGCAGCTTCGCCAGCCAGTTAATGGAAGGTCAAATCCGCAAAGTAAACGTGAGCTATGCGGGAGACTTGCAGCTGAGTGACTTCGAACCATTGAAAGCTGGAGTGATCAGCGGCATTCTGCAGCGAGCCACAGAGGACCGCGTCAACCTGGTGAATGCAGAACTGATTGCCCGACAACGCGGCCTCAAGGTCATCGAGGAGTTCGACCCGGAATGCGTGAACTATTCGAATCTCCTGACCGTTACACTGGAAACCAATAAGGGCAGCACATCGGTGTCAGGTACAGTGCGGGATGGGCAGACACGTATTGTGCGGATCAATAATTTCTGGATGGATATCGGTCTGACTGAGAATCACTTCCTGCTTTGCGACCACATCGATGGTCCAGGCCTTGTGGGCGCCATAGGCACAGTGCTTGGACAGGCGGGTATCAACATAAGTTCAATGCACCTGAGCCGACTTGCACCCAGGGGGGAAGCTCTTTTTGTGATGGCCCTTGATGAGCCGGTAGGCGACGCGCAGAAGAACGTCATACAGGTGATTCCAAACATCCACACAGTCAGGACTGTGAGCCTTACCGACTGGATTCCCTAATCGAGCGAATATGCAACGAGTCCCGTGGGGGGCTTAGGGTAGAAGTACGTGGACTTGCGGGGCATCCGCTCATGCTGGTCAGCAATCTTCTTCACCAGAAACGGATCCGCCGGAGCCAACAGGAAGGCCATCTGGGCCTCGCCTAGCTGGACACTGTGTACCACTGACTCAAGATCAGGGCTATAGGCTACACCCTCACCATCGGGATTCACCTCAAGAACGTGTCTCATTATCACATGATTAAGAACGCTGACGTTGAAGGAACGGTACTCCCTCGAGTGTTCTCCGGGAACTTCAGCGCCAATGTCTACCCCCGGTCGCGGCCGTAATTCCGCCACCCACCCCTCTCTCAATCCCACGACACCCATCAGCGCCTTCTCGCCTGCCGGCGCACTGCGCACTAAGGCTTTCTCGACAGGAACGTAGTCCATGCAAAAGTAATCGCTGAGACGTTTCTCGATGGTCGACGTATCCGGCAATTGCAGTCCAGAGAGCACTCTGTAGACCGGCGAGATGAACAGGCCCCTATCGCCAAACGCGGTAAGTGTCATCGGGATATAGTCAAATGTATAGTCTCCAGCACTATCATACCTCTCCGTTCCTCGGCGCTCCGCCTGATATGAAAGACCGGTCTCGTAACGATGGTGTCCATCGGCGATGTAGATCGGCTCGGATGTGAACGCCTGCTGGAGACGCACCAACAACTGCTGATCTCGAATCGTCCACAGTCTGTGATGCTGGACGGGTTCACTCACTTCAAGAGGGACAACTGTATCAACAGCGGCGTCAAGAAGCTGGGCTATAAGTCCTTCTCTATCCTCATATAGCCCAAGGGGATAACTGAAAGTGGCCCCACACTCGCGCATCAGTTCCAGTCGATCCTGCTTAGCCTTGGCACCGGTGAGTTCATGGGGGTACACGCCCTCATACCACGACCGCAGACGTACTGCACCGACGACACCTCTTCGAACATGGCGCTCTCCAAGGTACTCAAACGAATGGTCATGCACGTACAGCGCCGGTACGGGATCACGGAAGAGTATCCCTTGACGCATCCATTGCTGAAAGGTAGTTGCTGCTGTCCTATACCGTTCTCTCTCGCTATATTGGTCATCAAGAGGAAGCGGGTGCTCTATCCGAACCATATTGTGTGGATCTCTAAGATACAGTTCGCGCTGTAGTTCGGGAGTAATGATGTCGTAGGGAGGACAGAGAAGTGATGAGAGATCGCCGGCAACGGCAGCGTCGTATCTGATGCCCTGAAACGGGCATACTTCATTGACGGACGAACCACGTTGCGACATAGTAGTGACTACCCGACCCGGGAACGAGGGGGCTTTCCCCAGTGCATACCGATCACTAAGGACAACAGACTGATCGTCACTACTTCACAGCGACGTGAGCAACTCGGTAACAACCTGGTTAACTTCCTTGCCATCAGCCTTTCCCTTAACCGTCGGCATCAGATGGGACATGACCCTGCCCTTGTCCTTCGGTCCCGTTGCATCAACGGCGATGATGGCATCGTGAGCTGCCTGAACGATTTCGTCATGGCTCATAGGCGTGGGAAGGTACTCCTTGATGATGGCGAGTGCCGCTTCTTCCTGGGAGACCAGATCGGGTCGACTACCAGTGCCAAATGCCTCTATGCTTTCAGCTCGCCTCTTCGCCTCCCGGGAGAAGACCTCGAGCACCTCGCCCTCATCCAAAGCGCGCAACCTAGCCTTTTCTTCGTTCTTGCACTCGGCAAGGAGAACCCGAAGAATAGACAGCCTGGCCGTGTCTTTTTGCCTGAGTGCGAGCTTCAGGTCCTCACGGAGACTGTCCTGCAAGCTCATGGCAGAAACTAGCGCGTGCGCGAACTCTTGCGCTTCTTGACGGCTTCCTTCTTCTTTCTGACTGCGCTCGGTTTCTCGTAGAATCTACGCCTTCTCACCTCGGCCAGTATCCTGTCAGTCTCAACCTGCTTGCCGAAGCGGCGCAACATACTCTCAAAACTTTCGCCGGAACTCAATCTCACATTAGCCATAATATGGGCACAATTGTACGTCTATAGCACCGAACATGTCAACAAAAACATCTTCCACTCCGCAACCAGCCTTAGGCCATGTTGATCAATATCCAGCGTGATCAAGCAACTGGCAGGTTCTCCTGCACACAGTTTGATTCCATCAATCCCATCCAGCATTCGGGTCCATCGCCTGTCAAGGAGTCACCCTGCTGTGCCTGTTATCCGAAATGTGGATCAAAGAGACACGGCACCGGAATTACATACCACCGTCGACCCCAATCACTTGTCCGGTAACATACGAGGCGCGATCACTGCACAGAAACGCGACCAGTTCGGCAACCTCTTCCGGCTCGCCCGGCCGCCGCAGCGCTATCATTTCCAGAAGTCTGTGACGCACTTCCTCCGGCAGGACAGCAGTCATCTGTGTCTGTATGTACCCCGGGGCGACCGCATTGACGGTAATGCCACGGGATCCGACTTCTTTGGCAAGGCTCTTAGAGAACGCGATAATGCCACCCTTTGAAGCAGAATAATTGGTCTGGCCCGGATTCCCTATAACACCAGCGATCGAAGAAAGGCTCACGATTCTACCCCAGCCGCCACGCATCATCGGTTTCAGCGCATGCTTGGAGCACACAAATGTGCCACGAAGGTTTATGTCCAGTACATCATCCCAAGCCTGTTCCGACATGCGTAGCAGCAGTGTGTCGCGGGTGATCCCCGCGTTGTTCACAAGTATGTGCAGCGCATCCCATCTGGCAACCACTTCATCGATCATGCGTTTAACTGCTTCCCCATCGCGTACATCCGCCTCGACCATCATTGCTTCGGCGTGCATGTTCTCCAGGCTTGAGACCACTTCGCGCGCATCAGCCTCGTTTTGTGGGTCAACTGCCACATAATTGACGGCAACTCGAGCCCCCATGCTGCCAAGTTTCAAGGCGATGGCGCGGCCCATACCCCGCGATCCACCCGTCACAAGCGCGACTTTGCCTTCAAGTTCCATAAAGCCTCCGCTCCGGCTTACACCGGTAAGCCTGACGTACCCTTTCCTCTAGTCTTTGAACTTCCGGAACACCAGGCAGCAGTTCTCGCCACCAAGGCCGAAGCTATTCTTGAGACAGATTTCCACGTGTGACTGACGAGCCGTATTCGGCACATAATCGAGATCGCACTCGGGATCAGGTGTTCTGTAATTGATGGTGGGGTGGATTATGTCGGTCACAACCGTCATGATGCTTGCAATCGATTCCACAGCTCCGGACGCCGTAATCGCATGGCCCACCAGTGATTTCGTCGAGTTTACGGCCAGTTTGTATGCATGCTCGCCAAAGGTCAACTTCAAGGCTTGCGTCTCAGTAGGGTCGTTCAGCCGGGTGCTGGTGCCATGAGCGTTGGCATAAGAAATCTCGGAAGGAGCCACCCTCGCCTGGTCCAAAGCGAATTTCATCGCGTATGCCTCCGGCTCAGAGGATGGAGCGGTCTGATCAAATGCGTCGAATGACCAACCGGCTCCTGCGAGTTCAACGAGTATATTCGCGTCGCGAGCCTTAGCATGCTCGAGTGACTCGAGGACGACGATACCGCTTCCCTCTCCGAACACGAATCCACTTCGTTCAGCATCAAACGGTCGGCACGCGATAGCCGGATCTGGTTCTCTGCTAACCGCCCCAAGTATGTCCAGCCCCGCAATGCCCAGAGGCGACAGGCAAGAGTCCGTGCCACCAGCAATCATTACATCGGCATAACCCAGCTTGATGAAATTCATCGCGGTCCCAATGGCATCGGTCCCCGAAGCACAAAGACTGTTGGGACTACTGTTGGGCCCTCTTGCGCGAAACACCATGCCTATCTGCATCGCCGGCGCGCTGGGCCCCGATCTGGCAACGAACAAGGGATCTACGCGTCGCGATCCCCGGCGCTCCAGCACTTGAGCCTGTCGTACGATGTAATCACTCTCGGACATACAGGCCACGCTGACGCCGACTCTCTCGAGTACTTCCCGCTCCATGTCGATGCCAGCCTGTGCCATCGCTTCCTGCGCAGCAGCCAAGCCGTAGTGAACAGCCCTGGGATTACGATCGGCGATCTTGGGATCCATATGCGCGTAGGCGTCAAATCCCTTGATCTCACCAGCGACTTTCACATAGAAGTTAGTGGCGTCAAAACGCGTGATGGGGCCGATGCCGGATACCCCAGCCACGGCATTCTTCCAGAACT
Source organism: Dehalococcoidia bacterium (assembly GCA_007129495.1). GTDB lineage: Bacteria > Chloroflexota > Dehalococcoidia > GIF9 > AB-539-J10 > SKVJ01. Next base: position 52,836 of record SKVJ01000001.1, read on the forward strand.
CATCGACGGTATGTCCGATCGGATTGACTGTTCCAATGCCGGTGACGACAACTCGAGGTGTACTCATCAGCCTTCTCCCTTCTCCAGCACAGAAGCCCAAGGGGCCACGCTTGTGCCACCGTCCACTATGATGGTCTGACCCCTGATCATATAAGCATCATCGCTACACAGAAAGGCTACAGCCTTGGCTACATCCTCAGGCGTTACCATTCGACCAACAGGAGTCGTCTGCTGAACATCCTTGACCAATCCTTCACGTATGTAAAACTTGAGGGCTTCGGTATCCACTGCTGATGCCGAGACCGCATTCACGGAGATCCCCCGTGGAGCGAACTCTATTGCCAGATAGCGGGTCACCGCTTCAAGAGCAGCCTTCGATACCCCCACAGCAGCATATGTCGGCCACACAAATTTAGACCCCAGGCTGGAGATACTGACAATTTTGCCAAATCTCCCTTCCATCAGGACCGCAGCACGCTGAGCGCATAACAGCAACGCTTTCGCATTAATGCCAAGTGTCCAGTCCCACGCCTTCTCATCAATATCCATAATGGGACGCCCAACGCCCGAGGCAGCATTGCTCACAAAGATATCCAGATACCCAAACTCGCGGCTGATGGTGTCGAACAACTCCTCTATCTTGCTCGAGTCGCCAACATTTGCCTTGACGAGCAAGACCCTTACGCCCAGTTGCCTGAGCTCCTCCGCGGTCTGCTCAGCCGCCTCGCGTCGACGGAAGTAATTGAGAACGATATCGCAACCCTGCGACGCCAAATTAAGTGCGATCGCCTTTCCAATACCGCGTCCGCTGCCGGTAATGAGTGCCAGTTTGCCCTGCAATGGCTTCACGATGTTTACCCCTTCTTCTCAACCTCTTGTTGCACAAAATCGACGAAGTCACCGAAGTTCCGGAACTTCTGTGCCTCTTCGTCAGGGATCTCGATATCGAAGGTTTCTTCGACGGCGACAAGCGCCTGCACCACATCAAGCGAGTCAGCCTTCATTTCTTTGAAAGTGGATTCCTTGTTCATGATGCTCTTGTCGATATGCGCGATTCTCGAGACGATATCCTTAATCTGTTCCTCGACATTCATGGTGATACTCCCTCCTTACTCAGAAGCTTATCTCGCTGATTGAATGCAGTCAGTTCCTGTTTAAGACTGCTGACGATATCAACCTCGACCGCCTTTCGAGCGGCATTAATACCATGCACTACATGCTCGGCCTTGCATGCACCATGCGCAATCCTCACTACACCATCGACACCCCACAAGATACCTGTCCCTTCTTCCTCGCCTTCATACGACAGTTTCTTGATAGGTAGAACCCTGTCAAAGGCGTATCCTACCAGTCCCTTTACTCGTGGATACTTACCCATCAGCCAGACCCGAGCCCTATCGCCAATGCTTTCATAGAACTTGAGCAAGACATTGCCAACGAAACCATCACAGACTATGACATTCGCCTTTCCCATCAGCATGTCATTACCCTCGATGTTTCCGATGAAATTGAGTCCGCTATCTTTCAACAGTGGGAACGCTTCCTTAACCGCTTCACTACCTTTGCCTTCTTCCCTTCCTGTACTGAGTAACCCAACGGTGGGATTCTGAATGCCGTACACCGTTCGGGCATAGACCGTACCCGCAATGGCGAATGAGAGCAACTGATGAGGCTTACAATCAACATTGGCGCCCAGATCCATCACCACGATGTTGGGTGCAAAACTGCTGAACCCTCCTCCGACAGTGGGACGTTCCATGCCGTCAACCATTCCGATATATGTTGCAGCGGCAGCCGCAACAGCGCCTGACGAGCCTGCACTTATGAAAGCATCAGCTTCACCACCTCTTATCAACTTCGCCCCGACTACGATGGATGACTGCCGCTTCTGTCTGATAGCAACAGCCGGCGCCTCACCCTCTCTGATGACTTCCGGAGCATGCACGCACCTCATGAGGTCAGCCGGCACTCTCTGCTTGCTGAGCTCATCCTTGACAATGTCATCCTGGCCCACCAGGATAACCTCTACCCGCCCCTCTCCAGCTGCGATGGCTGCACCCTTGATTATCTCGGTAGGAGCATAGTCGCCTCCCATAGCGTCGACGGCTACTCTCACTCTACCAGACAACTCTGACATATTCGTCTCCTTGCTACCCGACACTGCCGATTACACACAGGGACGGAATCCGAAAGGTCGATCGGGCCCACGACTACAAAGAAACGGGAACCCTCACCCGTGCTTCCCCACTTACCACAGCCTCGTCAGATTGGTTGCAGCATACAAGGGAGCACGTTGCCAATACTATATCACTCTCTTCAACCAAGGATACAACCTCACCGGATACGGTCAGGAAGTCACCGGGACGTGCCGGACTTCGGAACTTGACTGAAAGCCGACCTGACTCATCCCACACATCGCCAAACGCACGGACAAGCATTTCGGAGATAAACGCCAGCACAAGCATCCCATGTGCGATAGTGCCTTTCAACGGAGTGGTCGCCGCGAACGCCTCATCAATATGAATGGGGTTGTGATCTCCTGACGCCTCTGCGTACCGGTCGATGTCCTCCTGACTGACCTGCCGCACAAATTCAGGGAGTTTCGCACCCTCGCGAATCGAGATGCCCATAATCATGCCTCCGGAAGCACAATAGTGGACCGGCCTTTCTGCACCTCTGCCCCTGCTTCATCCACGATACTCAACTCGAGCGTCAACATTCTCATAGAACCTCTCGTGAGTTTCCGATGTACCTTCGCAATGCATGTGACATGGGACCCTGCCGCCACCAACTGAGCGTATTCGAATTCCTGAGAAACATGAATGGTTCCTGGCGGTAATGCGATAAGTTCGCCAAGTGAGGCGATCGCTCGAGCCGCGACGGCAAGAGGGGGCACATGGCCTCGTCGTTCAGCTCCGACCGCTTGGATATATTGATCGACTTCCGGCTGCTCAAGGGCGTAATGAACCGGAGGAAACTCGTGTCCGGGGGTCAGTTCATCGTATTCGCTGGGCAATTCGATAACACCTGTTCTCAGATTCAGACCGACTATTCCGTCGCCTCGTGGGGCCGGGGTCATACGTTCGAGTTATGATGCCACCGACCTGAAACCGTGTCAATAGCGGCTTGAATCCGACCCTCGACCCGAATAAGATAGGAGACAGCGCCGCAAAGTTGGTGGTACACATTATGTGGGAATTGGTGCAGCTTCTGCTTCGCAACCAGATGATTACGTCGCCTCTACTTGCATGGGCAGCCGCACAGATCATCAAGACGGCGATCGACACTCTACGACGCCGACGATTCAATCTCAACATGCTGCTAGGCCCTGGAGGCATGCCTAGCGCACACTCGGCGCTGGTATCAGGACTGGCAACTGCAACTGCGTTGAGCCAGGGAGTCGACTCTCCGTCGTTTGCTATAACTGCCGTGCTCGCAGGAATCGTGATGTACGATGCTGCTGGTGTCCGCCAGGCTGTTGACAGGCAGTCGGAAATACTGACGCACATCCTGACACATGTGCCACGGACACACGATGATTTCGACAGGTTCCTTATGGGGCTGGTGGGCCATACCCGTGTGCAGGTAATTGGGGGCGCACTTCTCGGCATCGCAATAGCGACACTGCGACATTGAGCATCCTTCCAAAGCAGGTGCTTTGAGGTTGCCCCTGGCTTGCTCTATAATCCATCAATGCGTCGTTCTACTTCTTCCGGAATAAGCGCAATACTCTTCATTGTCGCCCTCTGTTTCCTGGTATTCGCTTTCACACTATTTCGCCCTGAACTCATCAGGATACTTGGACTCACTCCAGCCCTTGTGCCACAACAACCATGGACGCTCATCACCGCGATGTTTGTTCATGCGAATCTTACTCATATCATGTTCAACATGATCAGCCTGTTCTTTCTGGGCACCTTCTTCTTGCGTCTCGTAGGAGAAGCGGATTTCCTCAAGGTCTACTTCATTGGTGGACTCGCGGGCAATTTCCTTTACCTGCTTCTGGGCCCCGCAATGATTCCGGGCGTGGGTGCTTCTGGGGCCATTTTCACCATCGGAGGCGCGTTGGCGATTATGGTTCCGAAGATGCCTGTGTTCGTGTTCCCTCTACCGGTACCCGTTCCTCTCGGTGGGGCAATGGTGTTCTTCCTACTCATCGGCTTCGTGATTCCCGGAATCGCCTGGCAGGCGCATCTTGGAGGTTTCGTTTTCGGTATGCTTGCGGGTCTCTACTACAAGAAGCGAGGAAGACGGCCCCTTCACTACTAGACTCTACAGGTTGCACGTGGCCATTCCAGTCAGTTTCCTGAGCGATCAGTGGCGGCTTGTCGGTGAGCTCCACCTACCAGAGACTTCCGGCCCGTGGCCCGGCCTGTGTATCTGTCACGGAATTCCCGCCGTGCCCTTCAACCCTGAAGACACAGGCTATCGCCAAGTAGCTGCACGCTTCGCAGCCGCCGGATTCTCCACTCTCCTTTTCCACTTCAGAGGAGCAGGACTAAGCGAGGGTAACTTCGACATGCTCGGATGGTCGCGAGATCTCAGCGCGGCCATAACGTTTCTGTCGCATACCGACCATGTGGACATGTCGAAGATCTTCGTCATGGGATTCAGTGGCGGTGCGGCTGCAGGCATCCATCTGGCTGCCCGGGACGAACGGGTAAAAGGCGTCGTTTCCTGCGCCTCACCTGCTCACTTCCGCGACCTGATTGAAGAGCCGGCACTCAGCGAATGCCTCAGGCGCTGGAGAGAGATAGGTATCATACGGGATCCTGGTTTTCCGCCGAATCTGGCGGACTGGGTATCCGGGTTCGTTGAGGTGACTCCAGTCAGGCATGCCGGGCGAATCGCACCACGGCCCCTTCTCCTCATCCATGGCGCTGCTGATGATGTTGTGCCCCTGTCTCACGCATACGAGCTTTACGATGCAGCCGCGGAACCCAGACACCTCGAGATTCTCACTGACGGAGTACACAGGTTAAGGGTGGATGATAGAGCTATCACTATCGCGCTCCGCTGGCTGCGCAAACACGCGTCAGCTTGACGCTGCGTTCGCACTGATGCTAAAATTCAAGGTCTTCTTGGAGGTGCAGAAATTTACGCCATAGTTGAATCCGGTGGAAAACAGTATAAGGTTGCTCCGCGCCAGGTTCTTGATGTCGACAACCTGGCAGCAGTTGATGGAGAAACAGTAGAGTTGGATAGAGTGCTTTTCATATCCGATGGTGAATCCAGTAAGGTAGGTTCCCCTACTGTGGATGGCGCGAAAGTTCTGGCCACATCCAACGGGCCGGTGAAGGGAAAGAAAATAGTCGTCTTCCGATACAAGAATAAGACACGGCAGCGCAGGAAGACAGGCTTCAGAGCGAAGCAGACACGATTGACAATTGACCGTGTGGTCATGCCTGGAGAGTAAGATATGGCACATAAGAAAGGCGGCGGCAGCACAAGGTGCGGTCGCGACAGTAATTCGAAGAGACTGGGAGTGAAACGCTACGGTGGAGAGCTCGTACGCGCAGGGAACATTATCATCCGACAGCGTGGCACGAGTGTGAAACCCGGCAATAACGTCGGCATGGGCAGGGACCACACCCTGTTTGCACTCGTGGATGGTTGCGTGAAGTTCGAGCCGGCTTCCAAGTATCAGAAGAAGGTAAGCATATATCCATGAAGCCAAAGATACACCCGAAGTACTACGACGACGCCAAGGTCACGTGCTTGTGTGGCAACGTGTTTGCGTGTGGTGCAAGCAAACCGGAAATTCGTGTTGAGATCTGCAGTGCGTGCCATCCTTTCTATACCGGGCAGCAGAGAATCGTTGACACTATGGGCCGTGTAGAAAGATTCAAGAAGAAATACGGCATCAAAGAATAGGTGTTCGTTGATTGCCAATAGGAGAGGGATGGTGTACGAGAGAGCCATCCCTCTCTATGCGTTCTCTGGAGCAGTGTGATGGCAGGCAGATTCCACTACGGCGGACAGGCGCTCATCGAAGGTGTCATGATGCGCGGCCGAACGACCCTCGCAATGGCGTTGCGTCTGCCGAATGGCCAGATCGAGACCAAAGACAAACCGATCCCGTCGCTTTATACCGGACGATTTCGAAAGGTACCGCTCATACGTGGTGTACTGATACTGCTTGAGACACTTATCATTGGCACTCAGGCACTTCTCTACTCCGCGGAGAAAGCAGCCACAGGAGAGGACGGCGAGGAACTCCCAAAAGGTGCGTTAATCCTTGCAGTTGCTGGTAGCCTGACCTTCAGCGTCGCCCTGTTCTTTGTGGCTCCGCTTGTTATCTCGCGGAGTCTCGACGCATACATTGCATCGGATTTGACGAGTAACATACTTGAGGGTGGCATCCGCATCCTCCTCTTCATCAGCTACGTGGCACTCATCGGGCTGATGCCAGATGTCAGACGAGTGTTCGCCTATCATGGCGCTGAACACAGGGTGATTAACGCGTACGAAGCCGACATACCCCTTACACCAGAGGCGGTACGGAACTATTCAACTTCCCACGCACGATGTGGCACAAGTTTCATATTCGTGGTGCTGGTAGTATCGATTCTCGTACTGGCCCTTCTGGGACGGCCTCCAATTCTGATCGGCATCCTTTCGAGGCTATTGCTATTACCACTCATCGCCGCCGCAAGTTACGAAATCATCAAATGGTCCGCAGATCGACAGAACAACCTCCTCGTGAGATTGTTCACGCTGCCGGGACTTACTCTTCAGAAGCTCGTGACACGTCAGCCAGATGAGGGACAGGTGGAGGCAGCAATCGCCGCATTGCAACTGGTTCTGGATGAGCAGCCTGAACCACGCATCGAGACTACTTAGCCTGTATCATGAGGGTCGAGTCCGCGCATCTCCCCTGCATCGGCAACGAAGCAGGTACGAGTACCCAGGTGACAGACGGGTCCAATAGGGTCAGCCTGCACCAGAATGGTGTCACTGTCACAATCTTTGCTGATACTCCGCACACGTAAGAAATTGCCCGACGTCTCTCCCTTGTGCCAAAGCTCCCGCCGACTACGACTGTAGAACCACACGTCACCACTTTCAACTGTGCGTCGCAGCGATTCCGTGTTCATGTAGCCTAGCATCAGGACTTCGCCGCTCGTGGCATCCTGAATTATGGCGGGGATTAATCCATTGCCGTCAAGCTTGAGCATTCATCCTCCGTATAATGATATGGCCTCGCGCAGATCTATAGCTCCGACGTAAATCGCCTTTCCGAGGATTGCGCCGGCTGCTCCAACATCGCGCAGCCTCCTCAGATGTTCGAGCGAAGCGATTCCTCCCGCCGCAATAACCGGCACCTCGATACTTCCAATCAGTCCTTCGAGAGCCTGAAAATTCGGCTCAGTCATAGTCCCGTCCCTGCGCACATCTGTGTAGATGAATCGAGAGACCCCTGCATCCTGCATGCTCCTGCACAGGTCGGCAACCGGAATCCTGGTCCCGACAATCCATCCTCGAGTCGTAACGTAGCCATCTCGAGCATCAAGGCTTACCACGATAGCTTCAGGATTCTCTTCAACCAATCCCTTCACTAGAGCAGTATTCTCGACAGCCACAGTCCCCAGCACAACCTTCTCAACTCCACGAGAGACCAGCCAGTCTGCATCGTCCTTCGTACGTATTCCTCCCCCGACCTCTATCCTTCCTGCGGCGGCCGACAGAATTGCCAGAATTGCCTGGTGGTTCACCAGATGTCCCTCAGCCGCACCTTCCAGGTCGACGACATGTATAAGGTCGGCGCCACATTCACGCCATTTGCCAGCAACGGAAGAGGGATCCAGATCGAATACCTCTTCCCTGGAATAGTCGCCCTGAAACAGACGTACGCAAGCGCCGCGCCTCAGGTCAATAGCGGGGATTATCTCCATGGAAGCATCAGGCTCAGAATAGTGTATCGGCAAGACCGAACGGCACATTATAAGAGAAGAGGACGACCACTGTCATGCTCGACACTGAGGCAAACCCAGTGCATAGAGGGTGCCAGGCACCAATGACTTCAGGACCGGGATGTTGTGGAAGCAGATGAGACCGCAGGTACTTCACTCAACAGAGTATCAAGCGGTGTGGCATCTTCGATATGGTAGCTACCAACTCGCGTCCTGCGAACCTCCTCTACTGTAGCGCCAACGCCGAGCTTCTGCCCCAGGTCATGCACAAGACTCCTCACGTAGAACCCCGATGATACCTCGCATTCCAGTGCAAAGTTAGGATAGTCGAAGGCAACAAGACGAACGGAATACACAGTCACCTGAGAAGCGGGGAGATTCACCTCTACTCCTTTACGGGCCAGCTCATACGATCTCTTCCCCTCCAGCTTCTTGGCGGAAAACGCTGGCGGTACCTGCAACTGTTCTCCCTCGAAACTCTTCAGTGCTCCCTCCACCTCTTCACGAGTGACTGTCCGATTGCAGGTACTCACCACATCCCCGGCGATATCATATGTGGTGGTGGTTGTGCCGAAGAGGGCACGCACCAGGTATGTCTTCTTCATGTGCAGAAAAGTCGCCGCCTCTTTTGTGCGCTTGCCGGTCAACAGGATAAGCAAACCCGTCGCCAGAGGATCGAGAGTTCCGGTGTGACCAACCTTGGTCTTGAACCGTTTCTTCACCAGAGCCACGACTCTGGCTGAAGTGATACCTTTTGGTTTGTCGATGAGCAGAGTGACATCCATAGGGTAAGTATATCGCATCACATATGAGCGCAGTCCCGCCTCGTGCTAGAGAGATCGAGGCGCAAACTCAAGCCGCAGCACCTCTCGCGTATCTGCCGTGACTTTGACACGTTCGTCGATGTGCCATCCCACAACCCAGATAATCTGGCTCCGGGAACATACAATCGGGATACTGTCGCGAAGGCCCGCCGGAATTCTGGCATCGACCATCAAGTCCTGAACCTTCTTCTCTCCCGACATGCCGAGGGGCAAGAACCGATCTCCCGGCTTGCGTCGGCGAACGAAGAGTTCCTCTCCAGTCCTCGGTAGATCCAGATACGCAACATACGGCTCACCCTTGTCGTCATCCATACGCTCCACATAGCTTGCCGTCACCAACCATCCGGGCATGACGGTCTGGCCCGGCACAACCAGTGGAACAGGCATCGACGGCGCTTCGATTCGGCAAGTGGATGGCTCGGCTGAGCGAAAGAAAGCCGTCAGATCTCTTTCGCCCCTCCTCCACACAATGCCGTGCGGAAGATCAACTTGTTTGCCTGGTGACTTCCAAACAAGAGACAGCACTGCCGTTACATGTTCATACGACACATCGCGTACGCCACCACTCAAGTGCATCAAGGTGTTCAGAATTAGCCTGGATTGGACGGCCGGAGAGGATTCAATGAATTCTGCCAGATCAATACGCACGCAATCCGGGCAAAGCGTAACGGTTCGCTCCCAGGCTTCCAGAGCTGCTCCCCACAGGTGATTGTCATCTTCCACAGCTGACCCGGCAAGGCGAAGCAGTGCATCATCGAAACGGGGGTTCAGTTGTCGCATGATAGGAAGCAACTCAAGCCTGATCCGATTGCGCAGGTAAGTGACTGACTCATTCGAGGCATCGTCTCTGAAGCCCAGATTCACGTCACGGCAATACTCTCTAGCCTCTTCACGTGAGACTGTCAGGAGTGGCCTCACCACCCGCAGAGTAGGGGGTCCGCTAGCTTCGCGAGACTGTAGGGGGAAATCAGCCACCGGCTCAAGCCCTCGAAGACCATGCACTCCTGACCCACGCAATATGTGCAGCATGACAGTTTCGACGGCATCATCGGTGGTATGGCCGGTCATCACCACATCAGCCCCAACCTTCTGGGCCACACTCCGCAAGAAGGAATACCGCACCTCTCTGGCAGCCTCCTCCACGGAACATCGGCGTGACGCCCGATGGGCCATCACATCGCGAGACTCGACCGTACAAGGGAGACCAAGTGCCTCGGCCTGGACTATTACGAAATCTGAATCCTCCTTCGAATCAGCGCCACGCAGCATGTGGTCCAGATGAGCCACATGGACCTTCACTTGAAGCGCACCCGACAGTCGGTGAAGTACATGTAGCAGGCAGACGGAATCTGCACCACCGGAAACAGCAACCACCACCATGATTCCTGGTGGAAGTGCACACCGGCTCCGGATGAACTCCTGAACTCTGTTCTCAAGTCCCCTAATGCGGCCCTGGCTGCCTTCCTTCATGGAGGTCTACACTACCTGATAAGATGTATCGTTGAACCGTGAAAGCCGTGCTCCAAACCTCCCGAATTCAATGGTGCTGATGCTTCCCGGATCCATGCGGAACTTGACGAGCATGTGTAATGGCAATTCAAGCGCCTTCAGGATGATGGATAACGTCGTGAAATAGTGGCTTACGACCAGAACGTTCTCGGGAGTCCCATTGCCAACGTAAGAGCTCACAACTCCCCAGGCCCGTTCCTGCAACTCTACGAAACTCTCGCCACCAGGCAGACGCTCCCTTCCGCCTCTCCACCAATCCAGCAGAAGCTCCGTGAAGGTCTGAGGCATCTCGGTCGTTGAAAGGCCATCGAACTCACCTACGTTTACTTCCTTCAACTCCGGATGGAAATTGACGGCCAGTTGATGGTAGCTGGCTATGGCTTCCGCGGTCACAGCCGTGCGCCGTAACGGACTTGCCAGGATCAGATCAACTGTCTCATCGCGAAAAATCTTCCCCAGGAGGAGTATCTGCCGCCGGCCATGCTCACTCAGTTCAGTATCAACCCCCCCACCCTGGACTTTCCGCTCGCTATTCCACACCGTCTCGCCATGTCGAACCAGAATCAGTCTCAAGAAGGAACCTCCATGAACCATCAAACAGTAACGCTAGGATGAATGAGAGCACTCCTGTACTGATTGGCAATCCTCACCCTGGAAAAGAAGTTCCAGGCGATGAATCGACTTCTCAGGAGCGGAGAAACCAAGCGCTGCCAGGACGTGATCAGGGCGTGCGCTGCCTTCCTGCCCAATATTCACCAGCATTTCGATACTGCACCAGTCGTCAGGTCTCTGCTCGACAGTAATCGTGCGAACATGAGGCCTCAAGTCAGTCGATTTCACCTCGTCACCGCGAACGAACTGATGTATCGCAGTTTCAGCCTGCAGAAACGCCCGCGTTGCATCAACCGCCCCCGACACACCACCGTCATGCCATGCCACGCAGCAGTAACGGGCCATGCGAATCATAGTCTGCAGTGCAGGAGCCCCCGTTGGCACTTCCCATGCATCAAACAGCACGAATCCCACCGGTAACTGACTTCTGGCCATCATCACCACAGACTCGGGCGGTAACCACTTGCGAACCCAGATATCCATCAACTCAGCCTCGCTCGTGAACCCTACAGCCAGAGGTGCCGCAACAGCGATTTTCGGATGTGGCGTGAATCCCTGGCTGTACTCGAGGGGGATGAAGGCGCGCCGGAACACCCTGTCCCAGCATCGCACAGTATCAAGATGGGATATAAATCGAACCGGCCCCTCCCGCCCGAATCTAAGGCGAACCCGTTGCATCGATGTCCATTCCAGAATGCTGCGCTGGAGTGGTGACAGGTACGTCTTTGGTCACCACCACTTTTTCTATCTTGATGCCACGCATCTCTGCCACCACCACTTTAAGGTCGCGATACTTAAGCTGCTCTCCTTCATGCGGCATACGACCCAACTGACTGAGCACGAAACCGGCAACGGTTTCGTAGTCACCCTCAGGCAGGCCCAACTCGAGGTCCTCATTGGCATCCACGACGCGATACCCACCATCAAGCTGATACGTGTTCTCCGCAGTCATGACGAAGTCCTCGTCTCCGTTCCCTAATTCATCCTTGATCTCACCAATCACCTCTTCCGTAAGCAAGCCAAGCGTCACCATACCGGCCACCCCGCCATATTCATCAACAACCAGGGCCACATGATGGGCAGCATCACGCATCTCACTGAGTAGTCGGCCTAGTGGCTGGCTTTCTGGCACGAAATAAGCAGGCCGAATAACCTCCTCAACCAGCACGTGTTCCGGCAGGCACGAGTCGGTCATCTTCATAAGAACATCCTTGGCAGAGATTATGCCGATGACATTATCGGTCGTCTCCCGATAAACAGGAAAGCGACTGTAGGGTTTCTCCGCGTAGATACGAAGGAAATCGGTCAGAGATGTTCCTTCCGCCACCCACGAAATCTCAGTCCTCGGTACCATCACCTTACTGACAGGCGTGTTCGTGAACTCCAGCACTTTGTGCAGCATCTCGGCCTGATCTTCGGCAACCACACCCTCACTCTCACCCACGTCAATCGCAGAGCGCAATTCTCCGGTACTCACCAGCATTCTCCTGCTTTCCGCATCGGTGACCAAACGGCGAAAGCCGAAGCCTATACGCTCAAGGAGCATCACAAAGGGGAACAACATGAGTTCGACGAAACGGATAGGATGGATGTAAGTCATCGCCACCGCTTCAGCGTGGTGTACCGCCAGAGTCTTCGGAAGCAATTCTCCAAATACGAGAACCAGACCAGTCACACCGAGAGTCGCAATGACAGGTCCCCATGGAAGCCCAAACCACGCGATGCACAAAATCGTGCCAATCGTCGCTGCGGCGATGTTCACCAGGTTGTTGCTCAGAAGAACGGTGGCCAGAAGTCGTTCCGGCCGATCCAGTACACGAGCCAACTGCTGCCCGCCGCGAATACCGCTCTCGCGCAAATAATGCACGCGCAAACGCGGTACAGAGATGAAGGCGGATTCAGCGCTCGAGAAAAAGCCTGAGAGCAACAGGCAGAATAGGAATGCCGGTAGAAGCCAACTGTCAGGATCGCCCACTTGAAATGCTATACCGACTCTTGTACCGCCGCCACTTCGCCCGACTAACGGGCCTTCCAGGTCGACAACAGATGAGCCGTACAACAATCGTAGCATTGCATGTAAAGCATGTCAAAGATTTGTACTCGTCCAGCGGATTAGTGACACATCATCTCCTTCCAACCGTCATGGTATTGCTGCAGAACTTGTTGAGGTGTCAGGTCGATAGGAAACACCTCGAGGAGCGGCACGGCTGGTCCACAGCCAGAAACTGAGTCACAGACGATGCCCGTTCCCGAAGCGGCCCCAATTCTCACCACTGATGGTAGGAGCTCTGCCCTTGAACAGCGTCCCATCACGCGACTATTATACGTGCTGCAGGCCACCGGATTCCGCTGGAAAGCATGGTACGACAGAAGGGGACAAGATGGACAGACGCGCAGAGAAGACGACGAGAGACCGAGTAGACGAATGGAACAACCGGCGACAGCACCTGCTCGAAATGGGAGGGGCTGAAGCAATAGAAGAGCGCCACAGAAAAGGACAGATGACGGCGCGTGAGCGCTTGGACTACCTGTTCGACCCGAACACTTTCACCGAGATCGGACTGTGGGTCAAGCATCGCACAACGGCGTTCGGCATGGATGAGCGGGAGATACCAGCGGAGGGCATAATCACCGGCTTCGGCAAAGTGAATGGCCGCACAATAGTCGCCGCAGCCGAGGACTTCACCGCCATGATGGGCACATTCGGCGAGTACCACGGGCGCAAGCTGGCGCGAGCCATCCGGTTCGCGAGGGAGAATGGATGGCCGTTCGTCACAATGAACGACTCCGCCGGAGCGAGACTCCACGAGGGTATGGACACTCTTGAGGCATACGGCTGGACGTTCCGCGAACAGATCGAAGCGTCCGGCGTCATCCCGCAGATATCGCTCCTCATGGGCCCTTGCCTGGGCGGACAGGCCTATCATCCGGTAATGATGGACTTCGTTATCCAGAACCGCCGCACGGGATTCATGGGCATCGCCGGGCCCGCCTTCGTCAAGACGCAGACAGGTGAGGAGATCAGCCTTGAAGACCTGTGTGGCTGGCAGAGCCACGCCACGAAATCGGGACAGACGCATCTGGTTGCTGACTCCGATGAGGAGTGCCTTGACCAATGCAAGGAACTGCTGGGCTTCCTGCCATCGAACAACACCGACCGGCCACCGCGGGTGTTGAACAGCGATCCGGCCGACAGAGTGAGCGCGGAGATGGATGATCTCATTCCCGACCATCCAATGCGCGCTTACGATATGAAGAAGGTCATTCATGCGGTAGTCGATGATCACCGTTACTTCGAGATACTGCCCTATTACGCGACAAATTCTATTTGCGGTTTCGCGCGATTCGACGGCAGGACTGTGGGGCTCGTTGCGAACCAGCCAGCGGCCAAGGCAGGAGTATTGGATATCAACTCCTGCGACAAACTGGCGAGGTTCATTCGGTTTTGCGACCTGTTCAACATACCGCTCGTATCGCTGACAGATTGTCCAGGCTATCTCATCGGTTCCCAACAGGACTGGTCAGGCATACTCCGGCACGGCGCCAAACTGCTGTTTGCCTGGGCTGATGCCACGGTCCCGCTCATCTCCGTCATCCTCCGTAAGTCATACGCAGGCGCACACTACGGCATGCTCGACAAGTCCATAGGTGCGGACTTCGTCTTCGCATGGCCGACCGCACGCATTTCCATTGTAGGTGCGGAAACTGCAGCGAGTGTGATCTTCGCGAAGGAGATCAGGGCCGCAAGCAACCCCGAGGAGGAACGGCGGCGTAAGCTCAAGGAATACTCGGACCTGTACGAGAGCCCGTATCCAGCCGCAGAACGAGGCTATGTAGATGACATTATACAGCCGGCCGCTACACGTCTCTACATCAACCGGGCCCTGGATGCCCTTGCCCACAAACGTGTGGCCAGGCCGTCCCGCAAGTATTCTAATATCACCTTGTAGGGAGTGTGAGACATGGACTTCGCATTCAACTCCGAACAGGAATCCCTGCGCGATGACGTGCGTTCCTTCCTGGAGCAGGAGATACGGGAAGGAAAGTGGGAGCCCCAGTGCGACGCATGGATCCAGGGATTCGATCCCGGCTTCACGAAACGGGTCGCCCAACGCGGATGGATAGGTCTGACATGGCCGCGACAGTACGGTGGAAAGGAACAGTCTTTCGTCGACCGCCTCATAGTCACCGAGGAGATGCTTCGATACGGCGCTCCAGCCGCATGTCATTGGTTCGCCGACCGGCAGATAGGCGGTTCCATACTCCGCTACGGTACCGAAGATCAGCGGCGGGAGTTCCTGCCCCGCATAGTACGGGGAGAACTCTACGTCGGACTGGGCATGAGTGAGACCGAGGCCGGCTCCGACCTCGCCTCGCTCATGACAAAGGCTGAAGAACAGGACGACTGCTTCCTCGTGAATGGACAAAAGACATGGACGAGTGGAGGGTCGTATATCAACTACATCGATCTCTTCGCCCGTACCGATTTCCAGGCGCCCAGGCACAAAGGCATCACCGAGTTTCTCGTTCCAATGGACCTCCCGGGTATTTCACGCGTGCCAATGGTGGATATCACCGGCACGGAGGCCTGGAACGACATCTTCTTCGATAATGTGCGTGTACCTAAAGAGTGCGTCATCGGAGAACGCAACAAAGGCTTCTATCACGTGGTCGAAGAGCTGGCATACGAGCGCGGCGGCATGGAGCGCCTCATGGGCAACTTCCCACTCTACGACGGACTCAGGCGCTTCGTAGCCAACACGAAGAAAGATGGACGACCGCTGGGTGAAGAGCCACGGGTTCGCACGCTCATGTCCGAACTGCAGGTCGAGTTCGAGGTAGGCAGACTCCTCATGTTCCGGGCTGCCTCGGTAATGGACGAAGGCCGTGCTCCCACAATCGAGGCCGCGACCTCCAAAGTTCATGGCACCTCATTCGAACAACGCCTGGCCAACTCCGCCATGGAATTGCTGGGACCGTACGGTGGCCTTACCGGTCGCTCGTCTGAGGCAAAGATGGCCGGCATGGCGATTCACTCGTACCTGGCATCAAAGGGCTACAGCCTCCAGGCGGGCAGTTCCGAAGTGCTCAAGAACATCATCGCAACCCGTGGGCTGGGACTGCCGTCGCAGTCCTGAGCGCGCCGGCAACGGAGTGACAACATGAATATGCAGTGGAACGAGACACAGGAAATGCTCCGGGCAAGCGCTCGGGAATTTCTGTCTGAGAACTATACCAGGAAGAGTATCCGTGATGCCCGCGACAGTGAGCAGGGTCTACCGGAGAACCTCTGGACACACATGGCAGAGTTGGGCTGGCTCGGGCTTGCACTACCCGAGGTTGCCGGGGGCAGCGACATGGGATTTCTGGACCTCTGCCTTCTTTCAGAGGAGATGGGATACGCATGCCTTCCATCCCCGTTCAACGAGTCTATAGCAGGATGCGGTCTCGTACTCGCTGAGACGGGAGCAGAACAAGGTCTCGATAGCCTGAGGATGCTGGGGTTGGGAGAATCCGTTATAATTCCCGCTTTCGCAGGGGCTTACAACAACGAGGGCTTCCTGGAATTCCCTCACGCCACTAGAGATGGAGACGGCTTTCGTATCGACGGCACTCACCTTTTCGTACCCCATGGTGCCATCGCCTCTTCGTTCCTGTGCCTTACGCAGGAGGATAGCTCATCTGACCCGGCGCTGTTTCTTATTCCTGCAGATGGTGCAGGAATCTCGTTGACCGCACTTCACTCGACCAGAGACGACCGCCCCTGCCGCATCGATTTCACGGGGGTACACGCTCCTGCATCAGCCCTGGTCAGCCTTGGTGAGCGCGCCAGAATCCTTGTGCACAGGGCGCGGCAGCACATGGATGTCGCCCGCTGCTTCGATATTACAGGTGCGCTGACCTGGGTGCTGGAGGACACCGTTGCCTATGCCAGGGAGCGCAGACAGTTCGGCCAGCCTATCGGGTCCTTCCAGGTGCTGCAGCACTACTGTGCAGATATGCATATCATGCTGGAAGGTCTGCGCATAAGCGCTTACCATGCAGCGTGGCGTATGAGCGATGGACTTGACGCCGACGGTGCCGTCGCCACAACATGCGCATTCGCTCACCAGGTCGTTCCGCGGTTCCTCGGAATGGCCCACCAGGTACACGGTGCCATGGGAGTCACGATTGAGCATGATCTTTACCTCTATTCGACACACGTGAGCGCACCTGGGGCCGTACTTGTGCCGCTGTCGGAGTACCTTGAGGCTTCTCTCGGGTTCAGGCCAACTGGGGCCACGACGTCCGATGGTCTTTGACCGGACAATTGTACGTTCGGTAGCGGGCATTGCTTTGACACTGTGGCCGGGCACGGTATAATACAACGTTCGCGGTGAGCGTAGCCGAGTGGTCAAGGCGCCAGGTTGTGGCCCTGGAGATCGTGGGTTCAAATCCCACCGTTCACCCCAATTTTTACCTTTCAGCGAACAACAGTATCAGTCTTCAGATCGGCTTCAACCGTGCTAGTGAGCATTCCACGTTTGAAACAAGCTCTGTGGTCGACGGTATGTCTTACGGAATACGTATGCATCCCTCGGGAGATGGACCTGTCTACCACTATCCTGCTTGACAAGACTCAGCTTCTCTTCACTTGTGGCAAATTAGGGGGGCATTGCCCCCTTCTCGCAACCAGGGGGTACGCTGTGTGCAGCACAATAGGCGAACGCAGGCGCGGGGAACAGGATTGCCGATCCACGAAACGGGGGCTGGTTAAGTGATCGGCCGAGCAGTGGACGCGTATGTCCTGAGGATAAGCCGCCGATACCAGAGTCATCACTCGATGCCCGCCCGCACTGTGCGATCCCGCGCGGGTGATCACGGTTCGAAGAGGCCGGTTGCATCAAGCAAGGAGGGGATCTAATTGCCAACACCGACTAACGACGGCAACAACAAGGATGTAATCTATAATCGCTCACTGGGAGGGCTGGTTCGAGATGCCACTCAAGCCTTCATACCGCTCAACGTTTTCTATAGACCCGAGGATATCAAGGATGTTGACTATGAGCGTGACCTGGCCGATCCGGGGTGCTATCCGTTCACAAGGGGCATCTACCCGAAGATGTTTCGGGACAGGTTATGGATAAAGTCATTCATTGTCAGCTACAGCACGCCCGAGGAAACGAACGAGGCCTTTAAGGAATACCTGGCGGGCGGGCAGACGGGGCTTCGACTGCTGTGTGACCTGCCCATACAGACGGGCATCGACCCCGACCATCCATCGTCATGGAACAGCATGCTGTGCGGCGGCATCTCTTCTTATGCCCTGGAAACCTACGAAAGAATGCTGGAAGGATTGCCCCTTGAGGACGTCGACTATGAGCTCGCGCACATGGGGATGTCCAGCTTTCTCTGTTTCTATTCATATCTTGTGGCGATGATGGAGAAAAGAGGTCTGGACATATCTGCGCTGCGTGGCGCCTCCATTAATGACCCATTCAGGTCCAAGATAGTCTATGGATGCCCTGATTTTCCCACCGAGATAGACCGTCGCATCTGCCTCGACCTCATCGAGTTCAGCGTCAGAAATACGCCAAAGTGGAAGGCGTATGCACCCAACGGAGTCGATCCACAGCAGTCGGGAATGACAGCGATACAGGAAGCCGCCCATGTCCTGGGCGTAGCTACGGCCGTCTACACCGACATGATAAACGAGCGCAAGATCAGCCTTGATGAAATAGGTCCGACGGTCTTCTCAATGGATGCTGAGTCCGACCTATTCGAGACAATCTGCATGTTCAGAGCGACGCGAAGGATGTGGGCCAAGATAGCGAAAGAGAAGCTGGGGGCCACCACCGCTCGTGCGCAGAGCCTGCGTATAGGTATCAGGACGTCAGGTCTGTCACTGCAGACGCAGAAACCTTTGAATAACGCAGCCCGGGTTACCCTGCAGATACTTAGTTGCGTACTGGGCGGAGTCAACTCGGTGGATGCCTCCAGCATCGATGAGGCCATCGGTCTGCCGTCCAAGGAGGCGCGACTTTTTAACCTCGATACGCAGCACATCATCACCCATGAAGCGAATGTGCCTCTGGTGGCCGACCCGTTGGGAGGGTCCTATTACGTTGAGTGGCTGACCAACCAGATAGAAGAAGGGGCGAACGAGATCCTGCGGATGATTGAAGAGAATGGTGGCATGTGGGCGTGCCTGGAGTCAGGCTGGCTGAGACAGCAGATCGATTCCAGCCGGATGAGAGTGCAAGCAGAGATTAACGAAGGCAAACGGCTGATTGTTGGCGTCAACGCGTTCCAGGGAGAAGAGGGACCAATCAACAAGGCCATCGAGAACTGTGCTTACAAGGTCCCCTCGAAGAAGCTCAGACTCCGTACGATAGCGGACGTCAGAAAGCTCAGAGCAACGCGTGATAATGAGAAGGTAAACGCCACCATCATGGAGCTGTACAGTGCCACCAAAGAAGGCAGAAACATCGTACGCGCGACTATTGAGGCATCAAAGGCGGGTGTTACAGTGGGCGAGACGGTGGGAGTGATCCGCATGGCGTACGGATATGGCTATGACCCGTTGAATCAGATAGAAGCCCCCGGTTTCATCACCAACCTGCTGGGAGGCAAATAATGGCGGTCAAACAGAAGACCATCAGAGTGGTCATCGGGAAAGTGGGCTGTGACATTCACGAGAGGGGCGCACTCATACTGGCTCGCGCGTTCAGGGACGCCGGAATGGAAGTCATTTACCTGGGCAGATTTCAGACCGCCGATGCAGTTGCCAAGACGGCGGTGGACGAAGACGCGAGCGTAGTTGCTTTGAGCGATCACACAGGGAGCATGCGTTACATCGCTGCAGACGTCATGGCTGCCCTCAAGAAATACGGCGGAGGCGATATTCCCGTTATCGCCGGCGGCCTGATCGCCAGGAAGGACCTGCCCTATCTCGAAAAGCTGGGGGTCACCGGCAACTACGGTCCCGGCACGCCCTTGTCGGTAGTAATCGACCACATAAGGACAACCGTCGCAAAGACGTAAGGCACTGACGGCAGGAATGCTCCGGTTGAATGGAACAGCGGTACGCAACGGAACACCGACAGCCTCAAGGCACGATGAATATGACAATCAATGAACAGTCACGTCTTGTAAAGGGCTACGCGCAGGTCTACACAGGGCACTGCAAGGGCAAGACCACCGCTGCGTTGGGACTCGCTTTTCGAGCCATGGGAAGCGGCTTGAAGACCTACATAGGCCAGTTCATGAAAGGGCAACACTACGGCGAGCTCGAAGCAGCCAGACTGGTGAAGCCCTATATTACGATCGAGCAGTACGGCCGGAAGGATCTTGTGCACGTCAAGGAACCACCACTGCAGGAAGATATCCGGATGGCAGAGGATGGTTTGTCCAAGGCTCGGAGCGCCATGCTATCGGGTGCCTATGATATCGTCGTGTTTGACGAGATCCTTACCGCACACGATTTTCGCCTGCTCTCTGTTGAGAGTATCCTGGAACTCGTACGCATCAAACCCTACAACGTGGAGATTGTGTTCACCGGCCGATATGCCCCGCAGGAAGTCATAGATGCCGTCGACCTCGTGACAGAGATGGTGGAAATACGCCATTACTATAGTAAGGGAGTCGAAGCCCGCAAGGGAATTGAGTTCTGACGGAGAATCTGCGCAGTTTTCGAGGCGCCGTATCTGGGGAGAAGGCCATAGCAGCCACCGACTTCAGACAGGACGGCTGGTGAAGGAGGCTTAGGCAGGACCGTCCCGCACCGAAGACACGAAAGAGAGAGAGCTTGCAGTGGCAACGCGAAGAGCACTTAGCCGGGAAACCTCGATCCTGATAGACGATATGCTGCAGGGCAACGCGCGAGCCCTGGCCAGACTGATAACGATCGTCGAGGAAGATGATGAAGAGAGCTATCAGGTTCTGAAGCACATCAGCCCATCATTTAATGCGCATCGTGTTGGTGTTACCGGGCCTCCAGGTGCCGGTAAGAGCACACTGGTCAACAGGTTGACCACATTCGCCAGGCAGAACGAACTGCGGGTAGGCATCATCTGCGCAGATCCGAGCAGCCCGTTCAGCGGTGGGGCAGTACTGGGCGACCGGGTAAGGATGACCCAGCATTATATGGACGAGGGAGTGCATATTCGAAGCATGTCCACGCGCGGGAGTCTCGGTGGCCTTCCGTCTACCGTCCATGGCATAATCAAGCTTATGGATGCGTCAGGTAAGGACCTGATACTGGTGGAAACCGTGGGTGTCGGACAGATGGAGCTCGACGTCATGGAGAATGTGGACACGGTGGTGGTAGCGCTCGTCCCGGAGGCGGGCGATGACATACAGGCAATGAAGGCCGGCCTGATGGAGATTGCAGACATATTCGCGGTCAACAAGGCCGACCGACCGGGAGCCGAAAGCCTTGTGGCAGGAATCAGGAGCATGCTCGATCTCGTGTGCCAGAGCAATGACTGGATGATACCTGTATTGGCCACACAGGCGGAGAACAACATCGGGGTTGGAGAGCTGTATGAGCAGATCTGCCATCACCGCAAGACCACAATAGAGACCGGTGCCTTCTCCGAAAGGAGGGCCCGGCAAAGGCATGATGAGTTCACTGCAATACTGCAGAAGATGGTTACACGGCAATTCATGGACACGATCTCGGCGGACGATCGCCTCGCAGGATTCGTTTCGCAGATGAATAAAGGCGAAATAAGTCCGTACGCCGCAGCGGAAGAGATATTCGACACCATCACACGGAAGCTGCTCTGAAGTCAGAACTCAACTCGACCCCGAGCCGCTTATATGAGTCCTTTCTTTCTGAGAAGCCAGAGTATGCCGGGTACCCTCAGGTCGAGTTCTACACCCTCCGGAAGATTCAGCATGAACTCATCAGCCTCGTCCGCTGGCACTCTTATTACCTCTATTCCCTTGGTTTCCTGACTGCCGGTCCGTCCCACAAACTCCACTCCGGGGGCGAAGAAGTGCATAGCCCTGGTGCTCGTCACTGCCGCGCATAGAGGCGACAGGAACACCGGAATCAGCTCCGTTGCAGCATAGCCGGTTTCTTCAAGGAGCTCTCTGCGCGCCGCGTCCCCCTCGCTTTCGGCTTGGACATCCGTGAGGCCTGCCGGAAACTGTATGACGGAAGATTCAATCGGCGCACGCCAGTTCTTCTCAAAGAGCAGGTCGCCATCCTTCGTTAGAGCAATGATAACTACTGCCCCACTTCCGTGAACGTTTGTCCTTTCCACAGTCTCCCAAGCCAGATTCTCGCCCTTCCCGCTATCGATAACCTTCTCCACAATCCTGAAGAAGCGTCCCTCAAAAACTGTTCTTCTGCCGGTTACTCTCATTCGGATTCTCCCTGTTGCAGCCTGTCGGGCGCGGGCATTCGCCTTCAATACTCCTGACCTCGCTCCTTGATTGATGTCCGTGCAGATTGTAGTCGCGTTCCAGTTCTCTGTAACTGGTATTTCCTCGGACATTCATTTGTACGACTGAAATCTGTTGTCGCCTTCATTCCATGCTTCCATGGCCTTGCCGCCTGTCCACAGAGCTACCGTCACGTTTACCGCATAGTTTCCGTGTACCCTGGCTTACGAGTGGCCTGCAAGGGCACCGGCTAGGTTCGGACGCTCCGTCACGCCCGTGAGCCTTAGTGAGTTCTGCCTGCCTGTGTCAGTCTATCAGAGGACGCAGCCTCATACCGGTTCCGATCCCGGAAAGAGCGGCACTATTCCCGGCGATATAAACGAGTGCACCGTTTAGCTTGCGTCGGGCATGATCGGGTTCGGGAAGGGATTGACGATAGGATGCACCGGCTATAGCGTACAGTAGCAAGGATTACGAAGGCTAGGCATGTTCTGTATGGGTTGATACGGGCAATCCCGGCCTGAACCTGGAACAGTAGTCGCAGTCTTGGCCATGGGAAACGACGTCCACGACTTGACCAGCTTTGAGAGAAACCGGCCGGAAATACCGGCGGTGTATTGGAGCCGCGAGATGGCACGGCTTGCTGCGTCGCAGGCCTCGCGTGGTGCAGATTGACATTGCAGGCCGACGACGATTGCCATCGTTCCTTCTATCATACGGTCTTGACTGCCGATATCGCCGAGTGCACCATACAATCAGCAGTTGACAGGCGGGAGGTGGACTATGTTAATGGTTTCCAAAGTCCTGCTCGTGGTGGCCGGTGTTCTCCTCGTGATGGATGCGATACTACTGGCTACAGGAAGTCCGAACCCGATTCCGGGTTGGCCGTTGCCTTGCCCTCTGACACTCGCAGCCCTGGGGCTGGGAATCATCCTGTTTGTGTTCAGCAGTAAGGCATCCCAGAAGAGATAGTCGAGCCAGTCTTGACGAGCCAACGCCAATGGGCGACATAGCCCACGATATTGGATTTCTGAGCAGAGACCGCCAGCGAATCGAATGCGGCCGAAGGCCTTGTGGTCCACGCTGCAAACCGTGGGCCGTCGAACCTCGGAGAGGCACTGCTCTCCAGAACCGGCAACTGACGATACTCAGCGGACGCTACAGCGGGAGGAACCTATGGCCAGTGACCTTCCCCCTAAATCAGTACCAGTGTGAATCAGAGTCCTCTGTTAGACTGAGGGATACAGAGGAGGACTCGGAGTGGCACGCAAGCGGTACATGGAGAAGCAACTCACCAGAATGCTCCTGTGGCATAAGGCGTGAGGGGCAGCCGCGACTTATCCGGAGGGCAGATTACATTGAAGTACCGTTTAATTGCCATTGACCTGGACGGAACCGTTCTTGACGGAGACGGATTCATCTTTCCCGGTGCCAAGGAGGCCATCCGTGATGTTCTGGCTCGGGGAATTACCGTCACTCTGGCCACCGGGCGCATGTATCAGCCCAGCAATCGCTTTGCAGAAGAGCTGAACGTCTCGGCGCCCCTCATCTGCTACCAGGGAGCATTGATACGCCAGTCCGGAAACGGAGACGTCTGGTGGCACAAGCCTTTGCCTCTGCCCGTGGCCCGAAAAGTGATTGCCGGGATACGGCGACTAGGCGTTCATCAGTACGCGTATGTCAACGGGGCCATCTACGTGGAACAAGTGCGCGACGAAGACCGGCGATATGCCCGGCGCAATGGCGTTGAGCTGCATCTGGTTGATGACCTTACGACGCTCCACCACGGGCGACCCACAGAGATTGCCGCCAGGGGCCAGCCCGAGGACATCGATCGTGTGGTGGCTCTTGTCCGTGACTGTTGCGGGTCTGAGGTTATCGTGAACAAGATACATAACTCCTTCTGCGAGATTGCGGACGCCGAATCCGGCAAGGGAAACGCCCTGGAGCACCTCGCGACACGGCTGGCTATTCCGCGGAGCCAGGTGGTTGCCATAGGCGACAGCCCGAACGACATCAGCATGCTCAGGTGGGCCGGGCTGGGCATTGTGGTCGGCGACGGTCCCGCTGAGGTCAGAGCAGCGGCGGACTGGGTCATCGGCGACGGGGCTCAGGACAGCTTCTGCGAGGCGATCGCCAGGCTGCTGGACGGCTCCACACCTGCCGGAGACACCACTCCTGGATCCCTGTGTGGGGAGCCGCGGCCGGGCCTCAGGAGATCGGTCGAACCTCCATAGTTTAGACCTTCAGCGATAATCGGATACAACCAGTGGGCCGATGAAACCATGCACACTATGATGGATGGGGACAGTGGAGGGAGCGAAGGGATCTGCCTGCTGGCAGAGACCGGGTAACTACTGCTGAACATGCTACGGTGGTACAGTGGTTGGCAGGAGTGACTGCCTTTCGTTATGCGTACGAGAGCCGACCAGATTGGCCACGCGGCGCCGGCTTGCTCCTCAGTCATCGTACTCAGGCAGGAACTGCGAGACCCCAAGGTTGACACAGACATCCAGTGGACAGTCATACTGCCAAGGCTATATAGTCTGCACTACGACCTCATGCGGGTCGTGTGTTCACATATGGTTGTGGGTGTCACCACCCTTCAGCACCCCGCCGCGGACAGACTCATGCGGAATCGACCCCTGCGCAAGTCGAAATTCTTCTACGGTTACGTCGTAGTGATCGCTTCCTTTGCTGTGATCGCGGTGGCATCCGGGGCACTTTACAGCTTCAGCGTATTCGTGGAACCGCTGCAGCAGCATTTCGGTTGGAGTAGAGCCGTCACTGCCGGTGCTTTCTCGGTGTCTATGGTCGGTCAAGGCACGTTCTCAATTGGGAGCGGGAAACTGACCGACAGGTTTGGTCCTCGATTAGTGGTCAGCGTGTCCGGTCTCTTGTTCGGTCTGGGATTTCTCATGATGTCCCGCGTGGACACTGTCTGGCAGTTCTACATCGTATATGGGCTGATGATTGCGGCAGGTTTCAGCGGTGTACCAGTTCCTCTCATGTCGACCATTGCCCGGTGGTTCCATACCAGACGCGGACTCATGACGGGGATCGTCATGGCTGGCTCCGGAGTGGGCACCATGCTGATGCCGCCTCTGGCAAACTGGCTCATCTATCATACCGACTGGCGCACCGCATACATGGCTCTCGGTCTCATCCTGACAGCAGTCATCGTTCTCTCGGCCCAATTTCTCCGGCGTGATCCATCGGAGGAGCGGTTCCGGCTCTCGAAATTGGACGAACTAACTGGCGAGCGGACAGCACAGACTTTTCCGCGTGCCGGCCTTCAACTCTCAGCCGTAATGCGCACAAAGCAGTTCTGGTTGCTGTGTATCGCATTCTTAGGCTTCGGGTACGCTTTCCAATCGGTCATGGTCCACGTGGTCGTCCACGCAAGAGGACTGGGATTCTCTCCGGCAAGCGCCGCCGCCATCATGAGTGTTGTGGGTGGCTTCGGTATTGTTGGCAGAATTGGCGTCGGTGGCCTTGCAGACCGATTGGGAGCAAGATGGCTGCTGACAATAGTGTTCGCCATGCTTTCACTCAGCCTTTTCTGGCTGGTAATCGCCGACCAGCGGTGGGCAATCTACACACTGGCAGCTGTATTCGGGTTCGCGTATGGTGGAGTTGTACCTTTGGAGTCCTATAGGGCAGCTGAGTTGTTCGGGCTTCGTGCCCACGGGACGATTCTGGGAGCCATCGTGTTCAGTGTCCTGATAGGAAGCGCAGGCGGACCAGCTCTCGCTGGTTACGGCTTCGACTTTCTTGGCAGCTATACGATACCTTTTGCAGTCTGTGGTGTTATCGCTGCACTGGCTGGGTTTCTCACCTTGTTTGTGAAACCGCTGCCATCAGGGTCCCCACAACAGGTTTCGACAGGCACTCAGATTGCGGAAGAATGAAGTGTCCTCACCTCTGTGGAGTGTTGGCAATCAGTAAGATGGGACACGCATTTGACCGAACACTTTCGCCATGACACTAGAGACCGCCGTTGCCTGCAAACGCGGCAGGTCGACCCCCCTGCGACTCAAGGCGGATCGCCAATCCCGACCGAAAGCCTGACATTGCAGTGGGCAACCAGCCATGGAACCTCGTACCTCATGGCCCGTAGTCGTGCAGGTAGCCGAACCGGCACACCAGATTGACGCCGTTAATCCTCGGTGAGCGGCGGTATACTCACATTCTATGCCTTCTCGCTCACGCTTGTCGCCGACTCTCTCCTTGAGCCAACTCACTTCTATGACGGCACTCTGACCCTCATGATTTGCGATGCGGGGAACCGCCGTGTGGGTGACGGCACCGCACCGAATCGCGATGTTTTGACCTTCCACAACGCAGGTCAACGAACTATCCGCTGCTCCAGGTCCTTGTTTTGCCCACATACAGCAACGTAGTGGCTACCCTGGCGTCTCGCAGCCGATAGACTCCCGGTTGAGGCGGTGGGATTCTATCTGTCAGACCTTTCCCTTCTGTTCACTTTCGCCCCAACCAATTCAAGTCGTGTGGATTCCCCAGTGTCTTCCTGACCATCGTGCCCCCTTCCAAGCCATAGTGAATGACAGCCCTTGACTCCCTACGGATACCATCCTCGATTGGGTTTCGCTCAGGTCCTTGATATCAGACCGGCACCGGGAGATAATCTGCACAGCCACCCACCAGCACTCCCCCTGGTTTCGCACTGAATACGCACGTATCATAGGCCATCATCAAGCATTTATGTGGCGTGCTGCATCGTGTTGCTTGAGAAGTTAGCGCGAATGAGTTTTGAGCAATCCAAGAGGATGGGAGGTGGGAGGAGTTGAATCAAGCGATGTACAGCTATCTTCAGCGCATAGCCAGCGCTGGAGATCTGACAACTTATGCTGAAGCAGGCCAGATCGTCGGGATGGATATCTCCTCGCCGGTAGGACGTACCGAGTTTGGCCACATCCCCGACGAAATCAATCAATACGAACACTGGGCAGGTCGCCCAATGATCTCCGCGGTGGTGATGCTGAAGGGCGAGAACATCCCAGGGAAAGGCTCCTTCAAGTGCGGGACTGGGCTCGGTCGATACGATGGACACGACTATGAGGCATTCCGAATGCAGGAAGTGACACGGGTGCACGAGTACTGGAAGGACCACCAGGCTACGCGCCACCGAGCGCTTCCCAGAGCACGGCCAGGGTTTTCTTAGACCGAGCCCATGTGCTGGCTAGTCTGCACAGATACGGTTTGGACCTGCCCTGTTGGCTGCCCTGTGTGTGCTGCGTAGCTGTACGGCTGCCTGATGCCGGTGCGTGTTGGATGGTTTCGCGTCAAGGCAGCAGCAATCCGGTCGACGTAGGTAGCAACAAGCTCGGAGGTTGCGTGTTGCGTCGGGCGTCATCCTTCTGTGTCTGCGTCCCCACCTTCGGCCAATAGAGGGTGCGTTCTTCATGCTCTTCCTGTTCGCACACTCGCTCGATAGGTTCCTGATCACTTTCCTGAGATGTGATTACGCTCAACTGCAGAGAGTGGGATGGATGGCACAATCGCAGATCATCGCCCCGCTACTGTTGGCTGTCGGCGTGATCTGGCTGGCAGCTTACGACCGGACGCGTGGAAGGAAACGAGAGCGTCCGCCTGAACCGTCCGACGACTTGAGCCCCCTGAGATTGGGCAGGGGCTCACGAGGAGAGATGCCTCCGCCGGGTAATTGCAGCCAATCAGACTGAGTACAGGGTTGCGCCGGCATCAATTACGGATCAATGTCAGCTATACTAAGTGCGAGCCGACCCTGCGTACTACATCACACTCCTGACACCACTCCCCGCGAGAGGAAACGGAGATGGAGGAGTTGACAGCTACACTCGGAGCGCTGTTCATCACCGGACTGACGGTGGGCATGGGGTCCTGCGTATTTGCATGCGCACCAGTGGTGGCACTGTACGTCGCCGGTTCAACTGACGGATGGCGCGCAGGCCTCAGAGCCACGCTCGCCTTCTCCCTGGCCCGGCTATCAGCCTACACGCTGCTGGGAGCCCTTGCCGGGGCTATCGGCATGACCCTTGTGACGAGCCTGCAGCAGCAGGCGATAGCCTCATGGATACAGTTCGGCGCCGCAGCTTTTGTGATTCTGCTCGGAGCATTGATTGCCATCGGACACCATCCCCACATGCATCTGTGCCACTACCTCAGCCGGCACACCGTGCAGAACAGCACCCTGTCTATGGCATTGCTCGGTTTCCTCATCGGCATCGTTCCCTATTGCGCTCCGTTTCTGGGTATTCTGACGTACATTGCCTTCGCCCTGGGGGATATCCCGCTTGGCGCCATGTGCGGGCTTGCCTTTGGACTTGGCGCGGCACTTATTACCCCGCTGCTCGTGGTTGGGCCTGCAGCCGCGCTACTGCCACGGGTGTTCAAGACGCCCGTTCTACTCAAGGTTTTCCGGCATGCATCCGGCGGTATACTGCTGTTATTCGGCATCAGGATGGTATTGACGACTCTCCTGTGAGATTGAAGGATGATTAGTGATATGCGGGTGATCAGCGAGATGGGTGCGTTTTGGGCTCATCGACGTCCGGACTTGGGGGTGATACGCGATGGTTTCGGGACGCTGGCGACGACAGATTGAGATACTTGTCCTGGTGTGCTTCGTTATTATTGGTGTGGCAGTAGTCTGGAGAGGCATGCCTGTTACCATGACACCAGATGGCGAAGTCACGCTGGTTCCAGCGAGGCACTGGAGCGAATTGCCGGACAACTCAGTCCAGTGCGAGCTGTGTTTCCGAAGCTGCATCATCGCCAAAGGCGAGAGAGGGTACTGCACCGCCAGGATCAATCGTGACGGCAGTCTCTACAGCCTTGTGTACGGGACGGCCACCGCCCAGGTTGACCCTGTGGAAAAAGAGCCTCTTCTTCATTTTTATCCCGGAACCAACAGCCTGTGTTTTGGCACCGCGGGATGCAACTTCCGGTGCACCTTCTGCCACAACTGGCACCTCGCGGCCAGCACCCCGGAAGAGGTGAGATTCCTCGAGATGACGCCCGAGGAGGCAGTGTCCAGGGCGATCGAATCCGGCTGCAGTTCCATCTCATTCACCTATAACGAGCCCACCGTCTTCTATGAATGGGTCTACGACGTCAGCAAGATGGCCCAGCAGAACGGCATCAAGACCTACTTTCACACCAACGCCGGCATACGGCCTGAACCCCTGAAAGAGCTTCTGCCGCATATGGATGCCGTCTGCGTCGACCTCAAGGGATTCACCTCAGAGTTCTATGAGGTGACCTCGTTCTCCGACCTGGAGCCGGTGCTCAACACCTTGAAGATTATCAAGGCATCCGGCGTATGGTTCGAGATTACGTGTCTTATTATTCCAACCTTGAACGACGATCCAGAGCAGATACGGGAGATGTCCCGCTGGATACTGGAGAATCTCGGGGCAGAGGTGCCGGTACACTTCAGCCGCTTCTTCCCCGCCTACAAACTGACCAGGCTGCCCCCGACTCCCATCGAAACACTGGAGACAGCCAGAAGCGTAGCCATGGAAGAGGGTTTGCACTACGTGACCATCGGCAACGTGCCCGGACATGAGGCCAACAGCACTTTCTGCCCGGAATGTGACACCACACTTATCAAGCGAGTCCATTTCACCGTCGAGGAGAACAACATAGTGAACGGTCGATGCAACCAGTGTGGCCACAAGATACCAGGGGTCTGGGAATGAAGCGGGTGGTTCTCATCACTCTAGCCGGTATCATTATCATCGGAGGTGCGATCACATCTACGAGGGTCGAATTCGACTGTTCAGAATGCGCCGCAGGTGTCATCGATTGTGATGAATGCAGGAACCTGGTGAGATGCTCGCGCTGCGAACCGATGACCACCATCATCGGCCTTCCTCGTGGCAGCCCCGATTGTCCTGAGTGCAAGGGGCTGGGAGTCGTAACGAAGAGCACCGGGTCCATCGTGCTTCATCAGGATGTGGAATGCGGCTGTCGCGGCGCGGATCCTGAATGTCGGATCTGTCGTGGACATGGTTCATACCCAAGTCGTACGACCGGCTTGTGCGATGCCTGCGAAGGGAAGGGCGGCAGTTCCTGTCCCAATTGCGGTGGGATGGGTACTGTAAAGGCCAGCACAATATTGGTGCGTGCTTTGCAGCTCAGATGAACAAGCAGCGGTATTGCCCCTCGTTTGTGGCGGCATCATCGCGACAATCTGCCGTTGACGACCAGAATGGCAAAGGCAACCGCGCTGAGCATTCCAGCCAGGCGGCAGGTTTGCACGATGCCAAGGACGGGAATGAGGAAGACCGATGCAAGCACTGCTCCAAGGACTGCTCCCCAGAGGTCGGCCGCATAGATCAATCCAACCACAGGTGCAACGCTTCCATTCCGCTTCAGGTATATCTTGCCAGCAAGCGGGAACAGCAGACCGGTTAGAAGGCCGGCGGTGAGATTAAGGAGCGAATAGGGCGCCTCTCCCGGCACGGCTGTAAGACCGGCAGATAGCGAAACCAGCCACGGCAGCAACCCGGCAAAAAGACCAACGGCCAGGACTATCAACCGGAACACCCTCACATCGCTGATCAGCCGGTCCATGAACCGGTTCATTACCCATCCTCCCAAAGCTGTTCCCAGCATGAACGCAGCGATCAGGATGCCTATCTTCTGATACAGGTGGCCGTGAGATACCTGGAATGCGAACAGAAGCACCATGCTGAAGGTCATTCCTGCGAATCCTGTCGCGAAAAGCCCCAGGCCGACTGGATACAGAGTCGATTGCTTCCTCTTGGCTGGGCCCAAGAACGGCAGGATCAGCAGGACCATCGGGGGCAGAAACCACCACAGTCTTCCCTCCGCCATGAGGTCAAGAGTGCCCTTCAGTTCCGGATAGAACATGGCATTCCAGAGCGCGAGATTATGGAACGTGCTGACCGGCCTGAGATCGCGATTTATCTCGCCCGGCTCGTCGAGATACGCTGCGAGCCGGCTGATTCTCTCCGGAGACAGCTTGAACTCGATATAGTGCGGAGTCAGAAGCCTCATCTCCAACTCTCTTTCCAGGTACCGCGTGACGATCTCTTCCGCGGCAAGGTGATGCAGCCCTGGTTCGGATGAAGCCAATAGCACAGTGAAGTCATTGGGAATCACCAGAACCTCCGGAAATGCCCCGGTGAGTGTTGAGTGAAGCCCTCGGTTCAGAGTGAGCATCTCCTGGCCCATATATGCGTCCGACGACGGCATGCCACAGGCGAAGACGCCGCCCTCCTCCAGGACTTCTCTCACCGCCTCGAAGAACTCGATGGTATAGAAGCGGTTCACCTGCAAGGTGGAGGGCGAGGGCAGGTTCATTATCACTACGTCGAATCTCTTCGCAGTTCGCTCTATGAAGAGCCGGCCATCGGTGTACTCCACAGTGATGCGGGCGTCATCCAATGGGTTCAGAGGCAGATGCTTCGCTGCCGTTTGAATCATCTTTGGGTCAGGTTCAATGTACACAACGTTGTCTACTGGATGCCGGAGAATCTCTTCGAGCAAGCCACCCATGCCACCACCGACTACGAGGACCTTCTCGGGGTCAGAATGATACAGGAGCGGCAGATGAGCCAGTTCTTCAACGAACTTGATGTCCGGCACCGGCGCGGTGAAGAGCAGCATCCCATTGGCGAAGAAGTTGAGCTGTTCTTCTTTCCTTGTCACCGCGATGTTCTGATATACGGAATTCTCCACAGAAACCAGTTCGTGCTCTTGCCACTGCCACTGCGAGGAGAGCAGATCAAGTCTGCCTAATGATCCCGTCGCCATGAGGGCGATGGCGAGCAGACAGAGGGTACCAATAGCCACTTTGTGAAAGAGAAACCGAACTGAGGCAATCGGCCTGACAAGGAGAAGCCCGGCAGCCAGGCTGGAGAGCACAGTCAACACCGCAATCTCCAGGTGATTCAGGTAGTGCACCAGTAGATAGGCAATCAGGACGCCACCGGCCATGGTGCCGATGGCCTCGGCAATGTATACGCGGCCTACCTGGAACGGCGCCGCGCCCTTCTGAGCGGACAGTATTCGGCACGCATAGGGGAACTGAAAACCGTGAAGGAGACACACAGGCGTCAGCACGATAAGGCAGGCGAGCAGTATGGAGCCCAATCCGGCTATCTCGCCGGCTTCCACCCCAATGATGCTGTTGACTCCACGAGCAAGAAGAACCTGGCCGGGCAGGATGATCGCGTAAAGCAGGATGGTGACGGCAAAGGCGGATGGTTCGGCAGGGAGCTTGGCAGCAACTCTGCCAAGCAGCCAACTGCCCAACGCCATCATCAGCAACCAGCAGGCAAGAATGATGCCAAGGGACATCTCATTCCCCTGGAAGTTGACGATGAGTTCTCTGATGAGCAGGACCTGTCCAACCGCCTCGCCGAACCCGACCGCGAGAAATGCTATGAGCACCGGCACTGACTACCCTCCCGTGCTGCCATTGTCCCTGTTGCAGTAGTATATGCAACCGAATCCCGGAGAGACCATACACTCCCGCAACCCAGAATCCGGCGGGCAGCGAATGATGTCCACTGTCAGCGAGCCCATGCTTCGCGATTGATGGAATAATCGAGAATCCCTTTCCCGAGCTTCAAGCCATGCAGCCAAGTCTGCTCAGGTGTGACCACGAGTCACGCCCCAAAGGCGGGCCTGTTACCGGACGATGGCATCGATGAGGTCCTGACCTGAACCGACGGAATTACAGACGCACCATTCGTCTCTTTTCACACAAAACAGTTGGCATGGATTCAGTCTCTGGAACCCGTTGGGTGGTTGTCTAACTTTCTTTGAGACTGGCACACGCGGAGGCGGTCTACGGTTCCTGCTGTCAAGACAAATTCGCTGTCGGTCTGACAGTGCCAAACCATACCAAGCAGACAGCAGGAGTCCACCTTACTACCCCACATCCTCTCTTAACGATGACATCCACCTGATTGTGTGGAATCGCATGGAGTCTTTCGGGTGCCCCCAAGAATTGATACTATGTAACGCGCAGATTATCGATCGTATCCTCGTTCAGATCAATGCCCAAACCCGGTCCTTCGGGAACATGGACATAGCCACCTGAGTCGATCTCCATTCGCTGCTTCGTCACATCCCAGCGAATAGGCGTCTCCTCGACACAGTATTCGCAGATGAACGTCGACTTGCGTGCTGCAAGAAAGTGGAGCCCAGCTGCCAGATTAATCCCACTAGTGTAGAAGTGGTTCACAACTTTTCGGCCTCGATCTTCTGCAAGGTCAGCAATGCGCATCGCCTCAGTAAACCCGTTCCGCGCAAGGTCTATCTGGCAGATGTGAATGCCACCTCGGTCAATCAGGTCGCTCCATGCGAAGCGACCAGAGTCGCCCTCGCCAGCAGCGATGGGAATTCTGGAAACACCACTGAGCTGCAGGTACCCCTCAAGATTGTCCTGCTGCAGCGGCTCCTCCAGCCAGAAGACATTATATTCCTCGAACTGCTGCGCACGCCTTATGGCTGTGACAGTATCCCAACAGCACCCGGCATCAACAAGAATGTCCATATCCAGTCCCGCGCCACGGCGCGCCCCTTCGACAAGGTCGAGGTCTACCTTTTCACTATGCCCCATCGGCGCCCAGCCAAACTTAATGGCAGTGTAGCCAAAGGCCTTCCAACGACTAGCTTTCACTGCAGTCTCGTCACCATTGCAGCCCCATAGATCACTCGCGTAGGCACGGACCTTCGTCTGAAACGCTCCGCCCAACAACCGATACACAGGCTGATTCAGAATCTTGCCCTTGAGATCCCACAGTGCCATGTCGAGACCCCCCATGGCGTGAATTACTACACCACGCCGTCCATAGTAGAAGGTGGCCTGATAGAGCTTCTCATAAATCACCCTGATATCCATCGGATCAAGGCCAATCATGACTCGTGCAAGGCCTGTACATACAGAGTGAACGAACGGCCCCTCGACCACCGCCTTTGCGACACGAGCGTGTGAATCGATTTCTCCCACTCCCACCAGACCTTCATCAGTATGGATCTTCACGATCAACGAGTTCTGGCCAGCGGATGCCTTGTCTGCGATTTCTTCTTCTGGGAGCCGAAGCTCAATTGCCTCCACATGCGTGATCTTCATAATGTTCTCTGTCGCCTCACTTTCCCTTCGATATCGGATCTCTGAATCCAAGCGCCGAACCCGGACTTCTACGCGCGTCGTGGTGAGTCGCCTCGCTGATGCCGTACTTCCTGCATCAATCCGCCACCTCTAATCCAGCTTCGGCCACCTGCACCGCCTCGCCGATCTGCTTCTCTGTGCAAGGCTTGCACACCATGATGCGTACTGGTTCACTTCGGCAAGCTAACGAAGTGCTCGACTAGCTTGACTGTACTCCGCTCTATCGCGGAAATTACTGAGCAACTCCCACGCTGCTGCACCTCTTCTTTCCAACTGCCTTCCTCTGCAGGATGCCGACGTCACCCTACACTGCCAGAGGGTAGCGGCCGAACTCCTTCGCCGCTGCAATCATCTCCACGTAGTTCTCCGGCTTAACACCTGCGTGAATCGAGTTGCTGGAAGCACACATGTAACCACCATTAGGGCCTGCCTTCCTTATCGCATCCCGCACCGCTTCCCGCACCTCCTCTTTTGAACCCCAACTGAGTGTTGCTCCACAGTCAACCCCACCGACAAGACAAACGCGGTCGCCATATTTGAGCTTTGCTTCTCCTAATTCCATCCCTGCCGAGGGATCGATTGGATGAAGGCCATCAATGCCTGTCTCGAGGAGCACGTCGAATATGGGCCATATGTTGCCATCCGTGTGTTTCATGCATGGAACTCCACGACTATGACAGTAATCGACGATCTTCTTGAGCCCTGGGGTGAGAAACCGCGCTGTATACGCTGGTGACACCATAGGTCCTTTTGTCATCGCATAGTCGCCCGTGACCCAGATGACGTCGACTCCAAGGTCTATGCAGTGCTTCACATAGCGCATGTGGTAGTCTTGCGCTATTTCATGAAGCTCGTCGTACAAGGTTGGTCGCTGGCGCATATCCATGTACAGATTCACTTCGCCACGAATTGAGTCCTTCACTGTATTGAACGGATCCATCACACTGGCTATGATCGCGCGCTTTCCCTTGTACTTCTTCAGAGCATCCTCAATAGCGATGTAGCGCGAGGACAGATCCGGATCCGGGCGACCAAGCTTCTTGATATCTCCCGGTTCCTTCACTGCCGCTTCCCAAGGTACAGGATTGTGCGGTGCGGCATCAGTGAACCGTCTGAGAGCGCCCCACTCATCCCTCGCAATCCGCCTGTTCTCGTCAACCATTCTGTAGACGTTTCCTTTCATGTCGAAGAAGCATATGGCATCCAGACCCATTGTGTCACAGAACTCCGCGTAGTCCATCCCCTCGTGAATCCCATTGATAACCGTCTGATCGATGCCGATCTCGACGATCGGCACAGTGTCTGGTGTCTTAAGACGCAGCGCACTGAGCACTCTCTCTACACTTGTCATCTTCTCCGTCATCGCAAATCCCCCTCAAGACTTCTTTAGCAGACCAGCTGCGACTCGGGCAGCTTCAGGACCATCGGCTGCATATCCATCCGCTCCAATCTTGTCAGCCCACTCGCTGGTGACAGGAGCACCTCCTACCATCACCTTGATCTTCCTACGAAGTCCCTCAGCCTCGAGCGCTCCGAGTACCTGGACCACCGAGGACTGGGTCATGGTCAAGAGCGAAGAGAGCCCTAGAATGTCATAGTTGCCCTGCCGCACCGCTTCCACAAACTCGTCTGTAGATACGTCGACGCCCAGATCG
>SKVJ01000024.1 GCA_007129495.1 Dehalococcoidia bacterium
CGATGTCCGGGTTCTGGAGAAGAATGACAGTCTCTTCGTTCGAATCGGTGACGGTGGAATTATCCGGAGCTGTGCCAGTAACGGTGGCCTCGTTAACCACCTCCCCAGCGTCGATGTCGGTCTGGGTGATGACGTAGGTGGCGGTGAAGGTGGTGGAATCAGACTCGCCGGGGGCAAGGGTGATGGGGCCACCGGAGACGGTGACGAGGGGATCGGTGACGGTGATATTGGTGAGGGTGACGTTACCGGTGTTGGTGACGATGAAGGAATAGCTTACGGTCTCACCGACGTTGGCGTACCCATCCTGATTCTCATCGTTGAAAGAGCCGATCTTGATAATGTCGATGTCCGGTTCATCCGGTTCATCGTCGACAGAGGTGAAGTGAATATTGTAGTTTCCGGAACTCTTGGTCGCGCAACCTTCGGCTTTCTGGGCACCCTTCCCGGTCCAGTTGTTGGCATTGCCTGCAAGGACCTTCACTACGTAACTGACACTTCCCTTTTCGGCCCATACCTCATAACAGTGGCCGAGGGTTACCTTCACTTGAACTGAGAGCTGGTGGTTAGTTCCGTCAATGTCAATCGGATCTGATGGATTTGTGTAGTCTTTGGCCCATTCCCCAAGAGTATCGTTCCATACGAAAAGCCACGCATCGGTCCCCTTGTCTTCTTGGATATTCAACGTGGCGTAATCTGTATCAGCCATCGCAAGCGAGCCGAATGGCAGGCTTGCCAACATTGTCATCAGGAGTATTCCTGCAGAAATTGTCGCCAGTAGTCTCTTCATATCACTTCTCCACTTCATGCCACATCATCGGTCTGAGGTCATGACTTTCGTCACCCAATTAGTCGCAAGTCTAGCGCAAAATCACTCGCATGCATAGGACTTTTGTCATAGCGCGCAGTATCAGTGGAGTTTTTTCTTACGGAATATCTTCTATGAGGGCA
This sequence comes from Dehalococcoidia bacterium, assembly GCA_007129495.1. Lineage (GTDB taxonomy): Bacteria > Chloroflexota > Dehalococcoidia > GIF9 > AB-539-J10 > SKVJ01. The sequence goes on from SKVJ01000024.1 coordinate 949, forward strand.
CAAACCTGGGCGCAGGTATAACCGAACCAGAAAGCAACCAATATGACATGTGTTGCGATTGCATAGAGAACCACACAGGTCACAGGACCAATGTACGCCAACCGGGGCAGGTAAGATCGGTGGAATCCGGAAAGATTCTCCGGTGTGTGCTTCGGTGGGGTTGAACAGGGCCGAGGGGTCAGACGAAGCCGATTCGGCCTTCGACAATCCGGTGGCTGAGTTGCTTTCAGGGGGCTGCTATCTATGGACGAGGAGATTCCACAGGTTCCGTAGAGAGATACTGTCTTCGGGGATTATCGTGTTCGCTGCAGTGCCTCAGTGTGGCGTCGACAGGATTCGCGAAAGCGCCAGGCGCGCTCTTGCGAGTAACCCCTCTACCGCTTTAGGCGAACGTCCTATTCGGTTGCCGATCTCGATTACCGCGAGACCATCGAAGTACTTCAGTCGCAGCACTTCCTCATACGTGTCAGGTAGCTGCTGCAGCGCGTGTTGCACCAGTACACGGGTCTCCTGTCGCTCAAACCACTGTTCGACCGGTGAATGGCGCTCATCCTGACCTGAATCGGCGCTCAGACCGGTATCTGTGAACGTGGTCTCGCGAACAGTGGCCGATGGCTTCCTGCGGTAGTAATCCGCGATCTTGTGCTGTGCGATGGAGCAGAGCCATGTGTAATGCGTCGAGCGCGATCTGAATCCTGCGAGTGAGATGAGCGCAGCGGCAAACGCCTCCTGAACGATGTCCTCGGCTGTATGGCGGTCATCACCCACTCGTGAGAGCACGAATCGCAGCAGGCGTTCCCGGTAGTCCGCATAAAGATGCTCGAGGCTTTCCGGTGGGGCGATCGGCCTTTCGCTCGCATAGATCGTTCCTGTACTTCTCTTGTCCATCTTCGTGGCTCCCACTATGGGATAGAGGTTGTGTCCAGTCAGGACAAGTATTGGCATGAAAGGTTTGTTTTCACATCGCTCGATAGTAGGGCTGGAGGCGGATATTGGTACCTGGCCGAAAAGTCCTAGTTCGCCGGTCATGCCGAAGACAATCGGCATCCAATGCGAGCGTTGACCCTGGTCAAAGCCTATGCTAAATTACGAACCGTCAGCGGCAGCGTAGCTCAGTGGTAGAGCAGGGGACTCATAAGCCCTTGGTCGGTAGTTCGAATCTACCCGCTGCCACCAGGTTTTCCTTCGGCCCTGTCATCCTTTGCTGGTGTTCCCCGTTGTTTCGTTGCTGGTAGGGCTGGTTCCGGGCTCCTGGAGTGTGTGCCGGCGAAGGGCGGACTTTGAAGGAGGCGGTAGACCTTGACTTGGAAGTAGTGCGGGTAGGTGACTGGAGCCCTCTGGTGGAGGTGAGCAATCTTCCAAACGAAGGGAGTGGTGCCGGCCTAGACAAACAGTTCCGGCTCCGCTCTTCGGGTCAGACCTTCCTCCAGTTCCTGTTTATGATACAGGTAGTTGCTGTCATCGTAGTACCTGGCATGCTGCGGGCATTTCTTGATACACGCTGCACACTTGATGCAGATGCCGGTGTACTCCCTCACGTTATCGTACCTGATTGAGCCCATCGGACACGCCTCCGCGCAGGCCTTGCAGTCAGTGCAGTCCGGCCCTGTCAACGGTTTGACCTTGCGGATGTCGACCGGATTCCCGTCGGCATCCAGCGGCTGGAAATATCCGCGATAGGGATGGGGCACACCCTTCACGTCCACCGGTGCCAATGCGTGGCTGTCGGCGACAGCCTGCAGCTTCGCGACAACTTTCCGCGCAAGATCGGAGGCGATAGCCAAGTCGGCCTCATCCGGCCTGCCCTTCGCGAGTGTGTATGAGAAGGAGTGCTCTCCTACGAACGCCGCTGCCGCTATCGCGTGGAAACCGACCCTCTCCAGTATGTCTCTCAGTTCAATCAGCGCGTCGTCGTATGCGCGATTACCGAACGACACTACCGGCACCGCAACGGCACCGTTTCCGCGCAATGTTCCCAGGTATTTCAACAGGATGTTGGGAACGCGTCCGGCATATACAGGTGTGCCGAGAACCACGAGGTCATCTGCAGAGAAACTCAGGACAACCTCTCTGGATGCAGGCCGGGTGAAGTCATATCTCTCACACGAGACATCCAATTCAGCGGCGATCGCCGTCGCGATGCTTGTGACTGTCTTACGCGTAGTTCCTGTTGGACTGAAATACACAGCCCATACTCTCTTAACGTTCACGATTGGTATCCCCTTTCAAGGTATGTCTCTCCAGTTGCACCATCCATTGTGCCAGTGCACCGACCGGGACTGCCATGGGTTGCCATGGAAAATAGCACAGGGCACTCTGAACCGGCCACTTGGCGTATGCGTACTGGTCTCGTCCCATTTCGTGTTCCGCGTGCAATTGTCGCTCCGGCACTCTCTCACGGGTTTGAGCGTGTTCTGTACACGAGGTTATTATGATACGCTGATCAAACCGTCAGAACGGGAGCGATGCCAGGCGGAAGGACAAAGGGATGGAAGAGGGGAAGAGAAAGCTGGTACTGTTGTCGGACAGCTATGCCGTGTGCCGGCTGGACGCGGACGCTCCAGTACCCGAGTGGGGCACTCGAGGGACGTTCTCTTCCGTCACCCGCACTTCGGGCGAACTCTCGTTGGTCTGCCCGGATGCGCAGGTTCCCGCCGGAGTGGAGAGGGTCTGTGGATGGAAGATCCTGATGGTCGAGGGGCCGTTGGACTTCTCTTTGACCGGAGTGCTGGATTCGCTGATCGGCCCGCTGGCTCGAGAAGGGATCAGCGTCTTCTCGCTGTCTACGTATGACACGGACTATCTCCTCACAAAGCAGGAGCACGTGAAGGAGGCAATCCAGGTATTGGAGGCAGAGGGATACAATGTGGAGACTGGATATCGGGAATGTGCGGAATGAATACATACGCTACCTTCGGCCACGTGACTTGAAGATTGTTTAGTAATCGAATTGGAGTGCACTATGAATGTAGCCGATAGAACCGAGTCATTTCAGGAATCTGTCATCCGCAAGATGACGCGAGTATGCCAGCGATACCAGGGCGTTAACCTGGCCCAGGGGTTTCCGGAAAAGGATCCTCCGCAAGAGGTGGTTGACGAGGCGGTGCGTGCGATCCAGCAGGGTTACAACCAGTACTCCATCACCTGGGGACTGCCGGCTCTCCGCGAGGCGGTAGCAGAAAAGTTCTGCCGTTTTGCCGGCCTGAGCGCAGACCCGGAGACCGAAATCACCATCACCTGCGGGAGCAGCGAAGCCATCGTAGCTACCCTGATGGCTCTCGTGAATCCGGGCGAGAAGGTGATCGTTTTCGAGCCCTTCTATGAGAACTATCTCCCTGGCCTGACCCTCTGCGGAGGGATCCCGCAGTTCGTCCGATTATGTGACCCTGACTGGTTGCTGGACCCCGAGGAACTGAAGAAGGCCTTTTCGACACGGCCCAAGGCGCTGATCCTGAATACTCCGGCCAATCCCTCAGGGAAGGTCTTCTCCCGCGAGGAGATGGAGATGATTGCCGGATTCTGCCGGGAGTATGGGACGTTCGTGATTACTGACGAGATCTATGAGCACATCCTCTACGACGGGCTGCCGCACATTCACATGGCCACCCTGCCGGGGATGTGGGAACAGACGGTCACCATCAGCGGCATCTCCAAGACATACAGCGCTACCGGCTGGCGGGTCGGCTACGTCATCGCCCACAGCCGACTGATGTCGGCGATTCGAAAGTGCCACGACTACATGGTGGTGGCGGCACCCACCCCGTTCCAGATGGGGGCGGTGGTGGCCATGGGGCTTCCCGAGTCCTACTACGGGGAACTGCAGGAATTCTACCGGGAGCGACGGGACTACCTGCTGAATGTGTTCGGGGAGCTGTCCGTGCCGGTCTTCCGTCCGGAAGGCGCCTACTACATGATGATCCGTATCGACAAACTGGGTCGTGGAAATGATGAGGCGTTCGCCCAGGCCCTTGTGGAAGAGGCCGGCCTGGCCGTGGTGCCGGGTTCGAGTTTCTACCATCGTCCCGAGGACGGCCGTGACAAGGTCCGGTTCTGTTTTGCCAAGAGGTGGGAGACTTTGAACCAGATTCAGGAGAGAATGGAGCGTTTCCTGCGGATATAGGCTGCGGCGGGGTGAATTCGCCGAAGGGCGGGTTGATTCTTATTACAAATTACAGGGATGAGGACCTCGTTGCTGCAGGCGTCCGCCCTCGCGCTCTGACTGCGGCGATCACAATCGGCGGTCATCGCAAGAACAGGTGGACGCAGTCTCCTGTATCTGCATGAGCGAGCGCCAGCGTAGGGCTCAGTCTCATAGCAGACCAGCCTCCAATGACGAGCAAAGGATTATGTTGCGGCAGCCCCTGTCAGACCGGAAGGTTTCCTGCGTACATAAGATACTGATCCTCGGGAATTCCCAGTCGTCAATGTGAGTCCACCCACTGCCACCGGTTGCACTGCCCTTCATCTTCGCATGTCATCTTGACCGGCTGGCATGCCGGCAGAAGTATGATCTTCCGGTCTGCCCCCTGATGAGATGGTCGATGTGACTACCGCTCGTTGACACGAGCTTTTTCCCTCAAGACTTGCTCGTGGGGGAGGCGGGATTTCTCTGCTAATCTTTAGGCACGACAGAGAATCCGTGCCGGAGAGTTCTATCAGTGCCCTCCGGCAAACAGGAACAAGGAAAAGTGTGACGGCGCGGGCATGTATGGACCCGTGGCCGCCGGGGGCCCCTGAGACGGAGATGCCTGTGCAGCCGGAACCTGTAGCTGTCGAATTGAGGGAAGGTCTGGTAGGGGACGCCGAGTGTATCTGTGACCGGCGGTTCCTGTGCCACGGGGCAGGTGGCAAATCATTGAAGGTTGCGGAAAGTGCTAAAGGTCAGTTAGACAATACAGTTCGCCTGACGGACTTCTCTGATGGGTTGCACCGGTCACTCGACTTTGTGGGAGGGGAGGTTGTCATGCCTATGCATAATGCGGAAATTGCGAGCCTGCTCGGTGAATATGCGGACCTCTTAGAGATTAAGGGTGCAAATGAGTACAGGATACGCGCTTACCGTACCGCGGCTCGGAATATTTCGAATTTTCCACGTGACATTGCGGACATGGTCAGCGGGAAAGAAGATCTGTCCAGGCTTCCAGGGCTCGGCAAGGACCTCGCCGCAAAGCTGACGGCAATTGTGAGAAGTGGCAGGTTCTCTCAGTTGGAGCAATTGAAACAAGAACTGCCCGCAGAGTTGCTCGATATCAGCAGGCTCGCTGGATTAGGTCCGAAGCGTACCGGAGCTTTATACCAGAATCTGGGCGTAACCAATCTATGGCAGCTTAAAGAGGCCGCTGAAGAACAGAAGGTCAGGATGTTACCCGGCTTCGCAGCGAGAACAGAACAGAAGATTCTGGAAGAGATAAGTCGGGTAAGCGAAGATGTGGGGCAGAAGAAGCGGTATAAGCTGGCAGTGCTCGAGGGGCTGGCCGAATCTCTGCTCTCACACCTGCGGCACGTCGACGGCGTCAGGAAGGTGGATGCGGCGGGCAGCTACCGTCGAAGAAAGGAAACTGTGGGAGACCTGGACATACTGGCGGCTCATGAAGAGGGATCTCAGTTGATGAAGCGCTTCGTGGAACATGAAGATGTAGACCGGGTTATTGCCGAGGGCGGCACCCGCTCCACCGTGGTGCTGCGCTTTGGTGTGCAGGTAGATCTGCGGGCCGTTGCTGAGGAGAATTACGGAGCAGCCCTGCATTACTTCACAGGATCTCAATCTCACAATATCGCCATACGCAAGCTTGCGGCCGGTAAAGGACTCAAGATAAACGAGTATGGTGTCTTCCAAGGGGAGAGAAGGATCGCCGGGGAAACTGAGGCGGAAGTCTACGCTCAAGTAGACCTTCCCTACATTGAACCTGAGTTGCGTGAGAATAGCGGGGAGATCGATGCGGCTCGGAAGGGCACTTTGCCGGAGTTGATTACACTGGAAGAAATACGGGGCGACTTGCATAGTCACACGAAGGCGACTGATGGACGAGCTACGTTAGAGGAGATGGCGGAAGCCGCAAGGGCGCGGGGGTATGAATATCTGGCGATCACCGAGCACACGAAACATGTGACAGTAGCGAGAGGTTTTGACGCAAGGCGGCTTCATGCGCAGATACGGGAGATAGACCGTCTCAATGAGAAGCTGGGTGGCATCGTCCTGCTCAAGGGTGCTGAGGTGGATATCCTGGAAGATGGGTCACTTGACTTGCCTGATGACATATTGAAGGAGTTGGATGTTGTCGTCTGCGCTGTGCATTACAAGTTGCGCCTCGCGGCAGATAAACAGATAGAGCGTATTATCAGGGCCATAGACAATCCATACTTCACTATCCTGGCCCATCCGACTGGCCGCATGATTGGCAGGCGCGAACCTTCCGAATTGGATCTGGAACGGTTGATAAAGGCCGCAAGAGAGACAGGTTGTGTGCTGGAGTTAAATGCACAGCCTGAACGCCTCGATCTCACAGACGTCCATGCGAGGATGGCAAAGGAAATGGGTGTGCCGATTGCCATCTGTACTGACGCCCACAGTGTGAACGATCTTAACTTGATGCGGTTTGGCCTCTCTCAGGCACGGCGCGGCTGGCTTGAGCGAGATGATGTTCTCAATACGAGGACCTTGAAAGAACTGAAACAACTGCCCAGGCGGAAATAAGGGGGACGACTTCCCGGGAAAGTGACCCGATCCTTAAGCAATGCTGTCCGATGCTGTGGCAAGATACCTGCACGGATAGACCTCGTTTTCGGGTATTTCACGGGAGTGGATCCTCGTTTCGAGTATCAGTTCGTCCCGCCTGCCACGATTTGAGAAAATCAGTTACCTCCTCATCTGTCAGATCATGCCAGTGTTGATAGAAGCTGGCGACGGCAAATCGATAGGAACGACTTACTACCAGGCAGACAATGGCGTCACACATAGGCTTAATAAGGTTGTAGGCGCTTTCCGAAGCCACCGGGCTTGCGACCACGATGCCGGCTGCTCCCTGTTGCTCTACCGATTTTGCTGCCGCAACCATAGTGAAGCCTGAAGCCAGTCCATCATCAATGACAATTGCCGTCCTGTGCGCCAAAGAAGCTCGCGGCAGGTTACCCCGGTAGAGAGCGCTTCTACGCTGAAGCTCCACCAGAACCCGTGCTGCATCGTGCTCTCTCTGACGCTGGCTCAGGCCCAGCTGAGCTACGAGTGGCTCATTCTGGAAGATGCTGCCGTCCTCGGCTACGGCGCCATAGCCAGCCTCAGGGTTGCCCGGTATAGTGATTTTGCGTGTAACCACGACATCAAGCGGAGCCTTCAATCGCTTCGCAACCTCAACTGCAACCGGTACGCCACCCCCGGGGACTCCGAGGACGATGGTGTCGGCAGAACGGTATGGCTGCAATGCCTCTGCGAGCTGTCTTCCGGCATCAACCCTGTCTCGAAAACGAGGTCTTCGTTCCTCTTCCATTGAGGTACCTCACCCCTCCCCAGTGTTTACCGATCACGACCGTATCGGCGAATGACCAACCCGGTGTCCGCCTTCATGTCTGTGCGAGTGGTTGAATGACGCAGATGGCCGCGGCGAACTGGAAGAAATCACCCATGGCATTGGGAGGACCCCACTTCCCTATTCCGCTAAACCGTGGTCGTTACCAACGCCCTCAATTCCTCAATTGAGGGCGCGCACAAGGTTGGGTCGCTACTCCTGCCCGGCCGTAACGAGTCTGGCGGTCAGCCTTGCAGGCCTTCCCAGAATTCTTTCAGGTCGTTGGGCAGAATAGCCTTTACATCCGCGATCTCGCCCTCTGTAATATGCTTGTCCAGTACCCGAAAAACTCCTGCAGCCATCTTCTCTGCGTCACTTGCCCTGATTGGGGCGCTGGCAAAATGTTCGCGAAGACTGGCAAGAAAGCCATCCTTGTCGAACTTGGCTGGCTTGCCCGACGGATTCCAGCCGTCGTAGTACAGACCTCTGACCAGCATAGGCAACTGAGCTCCCAGGTCAGTAGCTTCCTGTACCGTGAGTCGATCCCGCAGAGTATGAAGCACGGCACGCAGCGCGACATATGCCTGCTGCCGTTCGGTGGAGCCGATTTCCTCCATAACCTCCTTCAGCCATACGTTCGTCTTCTGGATAGTGGTATCGATTGCAGATACTCCCGTGGTTTGCATGACAACCTCCTCCTCCAGGGTGTGGCCTCTGACTCGTGCACCGGTACCACACATCAGTTAATCACAGATTCCCCGGCCTTGCTTCCAAGACCAAGGTCGAGTCTAAGTATATGCACGGCTGCGGTGGTGTGTCGAAAAACAAAGCGGGAAGGGCGCGAAATAACGATGTCACGGTCCTGTCGATTCGTCAATCGTCCCCGTCTGAAACCTTCGGGATGTCGCATACGGCGGCCTCATTTTCGCAAACCGGAACCTCGAAGATCTCCTTATCTCACAGTCGGCCCAAATCCAGTCGTGGGGAATCAAACCGAATGCCCTGTCAACTGGTAAGCTGCTGCGTGGTCACGCACCCGGGGTAACGGTCCCGCTCCTGGAAATCCGTTGCCCGCCGTCGGCAGATCGACTCCCTTACCTCACTATCCTAAATGATTGCCAGGCTGCTGGCACGAGGGACAGAAGCTGGCCCCACGTTTTCGCACCATCACCCGCGTGATCGGGGTTCCACATCGTGGACAGGGTGCATCCTTCTTGTGGGCAACGTTGAACAGGTTGTGAGCGGTGCCCCTCTCTCCGCTTGGAAGTGCGTATGTTGCAATGCTTGCTCCCTGACAGGCGATGGCTCGCTGGAGTACTGCGCGTATCGCCTCCCAAAGGCGGCTGATCTGGCCTGGACTCAGTTCGTTGGCTGGAGTCAATGGATGGATGTTTGCTTCATACAAGGCTTCATCTGCGTACATGTTGCCTACACCCGCTACGATGTGCTGGTCCAGTAGTGCCGCTTTGACCGGTATGCGGTGTCCTGCCAGACACTGCCTCAGTATGTCCGGGGTGAAATCGCCCGTAAGCGGTTCCGGGCCGAGTCGGCGGCAGCAGCCGTCCAGGTCCTTCACCAGCGCTATGGTACCGAGCCGACGGATGTCATTGAAGTACAGGCGCGTGCCGTTCGACAAATGCAGGACGGCGCGTACCCTGCGTGACGGGTCGGGCTCCTCCAGGAGTAGCGCGCCGGTCATGCGCAGGTGAATCACGATCGCCCAGCCTCCTTCGAGCACAAGGAGCAGTTGTTTGCCCCTGCGTGACACTCCGGTCACCAGCTTGCCGATGATACTGGAGCGCAGTGTGGAGGTATCCCCACGCAGAATCGAGGGGTCGCGCAGTTCCAGATTGATGAGATGCTGGCCGCTGATGAGGGGCTCGATGGCCCGTCTGATCGTTTCCACCTCGGGTAGTTCAGGCATTGATGCTAGTGTATTCTATGCGGTATTCTAGGCGAAAGTGTGGTTACTCCGGCGGGTGTGTAATCCTACCTTTCGTGGACTAGCAATACGTTTTGAGAGGACTGATGTATCGAATACTTGAGAAAGAGGACCTGACTCCCATTATTCACCTGTGGAAGATCGAGGCGCCCCGGGTGGCGCGAAGGGCACACGCCGGGCAGTTCGTCATACTTCGTCACGGCGAAGAAGGGGAACGAATTCCTCTGACGATTGCCGACTGGGACCGCGATGCGGGCACGGTGACGGTTGTGTTCATGCAGGTCGGGGCAAGTACGGAGAAATTCGCACGACTCAACGCCGGTGATGTGATCGACGACTTTGTCGGTCCGTTGGGAAAGCCCACTGAGATCGAACACTACGGCACAGTAGTGTGCGTTGCCGGAGGTTTTGCCATCGCCACCATCGTACCTGTCGCACGTGCCATGAAGGAAGCCGGCAACCGTGTCATCTCCATCATGGGGTTTCGTTCGCGCGACCTGGTATTCTGGGAAGAGCGGCTGGGCCAATTCAGCGATGAACTCATCGTCACGACGGATGATGGGACGTATGGCCGGAAAGGACTTGTGACGGAACCGTTGAAGGACGTTTTGGATACGAACAAGGTAGATCGGATCATCTCAATCGGGCCGACCGTCATGATGAAGTTCTCGTCACTTACTTCAAAGCGTTTCGGGGTTCGCACCATTGTGAGTCTCAACCCGATCATGGTGGATGGCACGGGCATGTGTGGTGCATGCCGAGTCGAGATTGGAGGAGAGACGAAGCTGGCCTGCGTGGACGGCCCCGAATTTGATGGACACCTGGTCGACTGGGACCTCCTTATCAGCCGGCAGCGGGCTTACGTGGAAGACGAGAAAACGTCGATCGAACAAGTACGCCACGCTTGCCGAGAGGGGTGCCATCATGGCTAGGAAAGAGTTGAATCTCAACAGGGTGCCCATGCCGAAACAGGATCCCGTTGAACGCGCCCGCAACTTCGAGGAAGTCTCCCTCGGCTATTCTGACGAGCAGGCAATCGAAGAGGCAAACAGGTGCCTTCAGTGTCCCAGGCCCGTGTGCAAGGATGGTTGCCCGGTGAACGTGCCGATACCGGAGTTCATCAAGGCGCTTCGCGAGGGTGACCTGCAGGCATCCGCACAGGCCCTGAAGGACAAGAACACCCTGCCCGCGGTATGTGGCCGCGTCTGTCCTCAAGAAGAGCAGTGTGAGGCCGCATGTGTCCTGACTCGTAAGGGGGCTCCAGTCGCAATCGGCCGACTGGAACGCTACATAGCCGACTGGATTCTCAAACAATCTGAAGAAGCATCTGCCGAGTCACCGAGTGTGTCTCCCAGCGGCAGGAAGGTGGCCGTGGTGGGAGCAGGACCTGCGGGTCTCACCTGTGCGGCTGACCTTGCGAGATCAGGCCATTCCGTGACGCTGTTTGAAGCTTTGCATACGGCCGGTGGCGTGCTGAAGTATGGCATTCCGGAGTTCAGACTGCCCAAGCGCACGGTCGAAGCCGAGGTGCAGTTCGTGAAGTCGCTCGGTGTGGTGATCGAACTCGACAATGTGGTGGGCAGGACCGAGACGGTGGATGATCTTTTCGAGGAAGGTTTCGATGCGATCTTCCTCGCTCCCGGAGCTGGCGCACCCATGTTTTTGAATATCCCGGGTGAAAATCTCAACAATGTGTATTCAGCGAACGAGTTCCTTACCAGGGTCAACCTTATGAAGGCATACCGTTTCCCTCAGTACGACACGCCAATCCGTGCCGGAAAACGGGTGGCGGTGATCGGTGGAGGAAACGTAGCGATGGATGCCTCCCGTTGTGCGCTCCGTCTTGGTGCTGAAAAGGTATACATCATCTACCGGCGCTCGGAGCACGAGATGCCCGCCCGTGAGGAGGAAAGAGAGAACGCGAAAGAAGAGGGCGTTATCTTCAAGGTGCTGACGAACCCCCGCCGTTTCGTCGCTGATGACCAGGCCGGTGTGCGTGCCGTGGAGTGCTACGAGATGGAGTTGGGTGAACCCGACGAAAGCGGGCGCAGACGGCCGATCGCCAAACCCGACACGGCGTTTGAGATAGAAGTCGATACGGCTATCGTTGCTCTCGGGACCCGGCCTAATGCAATCATACCCACCACTACTCCCGGGCTTGAATTGACGCGTGAGGGCACGATAGTAACCGATCTCAAGACGGGGCGCACCAGTCGAACCGGTGTGTGGTGTGGTGGAGATATGGCAACCGGGGCTGCAACGGTAATCAGTGCGATGGGTGCGGGTAGACGGGCTGCAGTCGACATCGATGCTTATCTGCGGACACTATAGCCATGCGTTTTGGCTAGTCAGCCATTGGTTTCATGTCGGCCCAATTCGGACCCGATTTGAGGTCCACTTTCAGAGGCACCGTCAGCTCTACGGCAGTTCTCATTGACAGACTTACGATCTCAGACAGTTCAGAAACCTCGGCCTCGGGAGCCTCGAACACAAGCTCATCATGTATCTGCAGGAGCATTCTGCTCATCATACCCTTGCCGCGTAACGTTTCATGGATTTGTATCATAGCTATCTTGATGATGTCAGCGGAGGTGCCTTGGACGGGCGCGTTGATGGCCATCCTCTCCGCCGACTCGCGTACCTGCCGGTTCGTGGAACGAATTTCAGGGATGTAGCGTCTGCGGCCGAGCAGAGTGGTAACGAACAGATGCTGGTGCGCTTGTGCCTTGGTCTGCTCCAACCACCGATGCACGCCGGGATACTGCTTGAAATACGCGTTGATAAAGCTTCCTGCCTCGGCGCGAGAGAAACCGGTTGCCTGCTCGAGTCCGTAGTCGCTCATTCCGTAAATGACGCCGAAATTGACGACCTTGGCTGCCCGGCGCATCTCTGAGGTCACCTCGTCCGGCGTTACTCCGAAGACCCTGCCTGCAGTGGCTGTGTGAATGTCCTCGTCGTTCAGAAATGCAGCTTTCAATGCCTCGTCCTGGGAGAGGTGCGCAAGCGCCCTGAGATCTATTTGTGAGTAATCAGCGCTGAGCAGGGCCCAGCCCTTCGGGGCGACTACCGCCGCACGAATGGTTCTCCCGAGTTCTGTCCGAATCGGAAGGTTCTGGAGGTTCGGCTCACTCGAGGAGAGGCGTCCAGTAGTCGTGCCTGTCTGGCTGAATACGGTATGCAGCCTACCAGTCCTCGGGTTCACCATTCCAGGAAGAGTGTCAACGTAGGTCGACTTCAACTTGGACAGTTGGCGGTATGCCAATACGAGATCGATTACCGGATGGGCGCTCCGCATTGATTCGAGTAGAGAGGCCTCAGTTGAATACCCGCTGCTTATCTTGCGTCCTCCCTGAAGTCCGAGTTCGCTGAACAGCACGTTGCCGAGTTGCCGGGGAGAATTGATATTGAATCGATGCCCCACCGCGTTGTAGATGTCCACCTCAAGTACGGCGAGCTGTTCGCCCAGCATGCGCGACATGGCCCGTAGTTTCTCAGTGTCGATCATGATTCCGTTGTGCTCCATCTCCGCAAGGACACGGACAAGCGGCATCTCGACGTTGCGAAAGAGGTCGATGACCTCGCGGTACACCATTTCTGCTTCGAGTTGCTCCCGCAGAGACCAGCAGGCCGCTGCTCGCAGAGAGAGCCATCTGGCGACTTCTGCATCAGTCGAAGCTGTCACCGAATCCTGCATGTCGGGAGAAGCGGTAAGCGCCGAGCCCAATCGATTGGATGCAAGTGCTCCCAGCGTTATCGATTTTTCCCCTACCAAGTGGGCTGCAACCGGGACATCAAACCATGGGCCAATTACCGGTATGCCGTGCATAAGGAGATGGCGCAGCACTGATTTGACGTCGTCACATACCTTCAAGCAGTCCGAGCGTTCGAGTAACGAAATCACAGACTCAAAAGTGCCTTGGGGTAAAGGTTCGCCGGAATCCGCGGCGGTCGACGGACCGGCCGGGACATAGACAGTCCTGTGCCGGAATGTGGATAATCCTAATCCCCGTAATCGGGCGCCGGATGGTCCGCTTTGCCGTGCACCGCGGGTTTCCTTTCCTCCGTTGCCGTCCAGCGCCACGCACAGGACCACCTCCTGTGCCTGCTCCAGGTCTTGAAGCAGCGGCCCGAGGTGGTCTGCCGTCAGGACAGTCACGCTGATCTCTGAGGAAGGAGCAGTGTCTGACGCCGGCGGTAGTGGGTCATGCTGCAGAATCGGAGGCAACCGGTTTATGAGGCTGTTGAATTCGAGCTCCTTCAGCAGCGACAGTATGCGATCATGATCGTAATTTCCGATGGTGCAGTCCTCAAGAGTAAGTTGGAGAGGCACATCGGTGACGACGCTGGACAGCTGCTCGCTTGCTTTCACCTGGTCTCGCGAGGCTGCAAGCGCAGATTGCGCTCTTTGAGGGGTCACTGCGGACACGTTCCTGAACAGCTCTTCAAGACTTCCGAACTGTGACAGGAGTTTTGCGGCGGTCTTGTCGCCGATACCCGGTACCCCCGGAATGTTGTCAGATGTGTCACCCACGAGTGCCTTGAATGCTGCATACTGCTCTGGAGTCACACCGAAGCGAGCCTCAACGGCTGCCTCGTCGTAGGTCACGGCCTCGCTGAAATTGCGTCCCGGCAGGAGGACGGTTATACCCGGACGGACGACCTGCAGCAGATCACGGTCGCCGGTGAGGATAGAAGCAGGAATATCTACTTCGCGAGCTTGCAGCGCGAGAGTTGCGAGTATGTCATCGGCCTCGTAGCCCTCCAACTCGAACGACGGAATTCCAAGTGCATCGGCAAGTTCATGGACGCGGCGGATCTGGCTCTTGAGCTCCTCAGGGGTTGGTGGCCGCTGCGATTTGTATTGGTCGTAGAGCGCATGTCTGAATGTCGGTGCCGGGAAATCGAAGGCGATCGCCCAGTGGCTTGGTTTCTGAGTACTGACCACTTTGAAAAGGGTGTTGGCAAAACCGTACACGGCATTCACCATTTCTCCGGTTCTCGACGTTGTCAGTGGAGGCAGAGCGTGGAAGCCGCGGTGGACAAGTGCATTACCGTCAATCAGCAGGAGCAATCGTTGCGGGGATAAATTCATTATCGACATTATACGCTGACGGCTCATGGTATACTAAATTTTCGTGAAGCAGGATCTCCTCTCAATCGTCGATCTGACTCCCACAGAGGCCGCGCAGTTGATCGAGCAGGCCCTGGTGATGAAACAGGGAGGCATGCGTTGTCTCCTCCCGTGGAGATCGGTTGCCCTTCTCTTTGAGAAGCCATCCCTGCGAACGCGCGTAAGTTTCGAGCTCGCCGTGACGCAACTGGGCGGTCATTGCCTCTACCTGTCACCACAGGAAGTGGGGTTGGGGCAGAGGGAACCGGTGCCTGATGTTGCACGCGTCCTCAGCCGTTACGTGGATTGTATCGTTGCCCGTGTCTTCAAGCATGAGACAGTCGCACTACTGGCACAATCGGCTTCAGTGTCGGTTCTCAATGCATTGTCAGACCTCGAGCATCCGTGTCAGGCGCTTGGGGATTTTCTGACTATTCGTGAGCGGCTGGCTACTCTTACGGGAGTGAGGCTCGCATATGTGGGGGATGGTAACAATGTGGCGCGAAGCCTGGCCCTGCTCGCTGGTATGATGGGTGTTGATTTTGCTATCGCGACGCCTCAAGATTATCGGCTGGATGAGGCGACGGAGGCAGGTGTACGGGGTCTTGCCGCATCCAAAGGCTCGAGTTTCACGGTTACGGATGATCCTGTGCTGGCAGTGAGTGGTGCGCATGTGGTGTACACGGATACATGGACCAGCATGGGACAGGAAGACCAGGCAGATATGAGGCGCAAGTTATTCGCGCACTTCCAGGTCAACAGCACGCTTATGGCGGAGGCTCGTCCCGGGGCGCTCTTCATGCATTGTCTACCTGCACATCATGGTGAGGAAGTTACATCTGAGGTACTGAACGGCGAAACTTCGGTGGTGTTCGACCAGGCAGAGAATCGCCTGCACATTCAAAAGGCGATTCTGGCGCAGATATTGATTCCCGCCGACTAGAGAGGAGCAGCGATGTCCAGGCCTGTAGTGGCTCTCGTTGGCAGGACCAACGTTGGCAAATCAACCCTTCTAAATCGTATTCTCGGCAACCGTCGAGCGGTAGTTGACGATCAGCCGAATGTGACACGTGATCGACTGATCGTACCTGTGGCTTGGGGTGGACGCGAATTCACCATGGTGGACACTGGTGGCTGGGGTGTGGACGCAGGATCACCACTCGATGTCAAAGTGAAACGCCAGGCCGAAGTTGCCGTGTCTCAGGCAGACGTCCTTGTACTGGTTGCTGCCGCAAGCGATGGTGTGATTGCCAGCGACGAAGAGGCTGCGAAGCTCGTGCGTGCCGCGGGTAAGCCATCCATACTTGTGGTGAACAAGGTCGACCATGACCGCCATGAGCCGCTCATCGGGGAGTTCTACCGGCTGGGCCTTGAAACGACGGTAGGTGTGAGTGCGATACATAATCGCGGCATCGACGAACTGATGGATGCCGTTGTGAACAAACTGCCACCTGCTGAGGACGTGGAACCGCTTCCGGAGGGTGCAATACGCATCGCAATCGTGGGCAAACCGAACGCGGGTAAATCTACACTGTTGAATGCGATTGTTGGCGATGAGCGCGCTATCGTTGACGAGGTGCCAGGAACCACGAGGGATCCCCTTGACGCCGAACTGCTCTGGCAGGGCAGGCGACTCATCCTCGTGGATACCGCCGGCATACGTAAGCGCTCACGAGTTGATTATGGAGTCGATTATTTCTCCGTAATACGGGCGATGCAGGCAATCGACCGCTGTGACGTCGCACTGCTGGTCATAGATGCCACTGAACCGGCAACCGCTCAAGATGTAACCATAGCGAGGTACATCCGTGAATCGGGCAGAGGATTGGTTCTTGTGGTCAACAAGTGGGACCTTGTTCCTGCAGAACTTCGGGACGCGCATAAGGATTGGATGAAGCGAAAGGTGGAATTTCTTGACTTCGCACCTGTGCTGCATGTTTCCGCGAAGGAACGCAAGAACGTCAAGCTGGTGCTCCAACGCGCATTTGAGGTGTGGAAAGCCAGGGAACAACGCTTCTCCCGGTCAATTGTGGATGCGGCCATCAAAGCTGCTATTGAGCGTCATGCTCCACCCAGAGTGGGTACTCGACGACTCAACGTAGTGTGGTCCCACCAGAACGACGATGAACCTTGGAAGTTCGTCCTTCATGTGAACGACCCCGCTCTTGTGCCTTCGAATTACGTGCGTTATCTGGAACACGAGCTAAGGCGTCAGTTCAAGTACAAGGGCGTTCCGCTGATCTTCGAGTTTGTGCCCGCCGGCCGGCGAAAGCGCCGCCGTCAGGAACCGGAGACGTGATGAGCGCACTACTGCTGCTGGGGATTCTCCTGCTGGCGTATACATTCGGATCTGTGCCTGTGGGCTTGGTAGTGGCGTGGCTGAAGACGGGACATGATCTTAGAGCCACAGGTAGTGGCAAGACCGGAGCCACAAACGTCATGCGGTCGGCTGGTCGTGGGTGGGGCTTCCTCACTCTCGTCCTCGATGGACTTAAGGCATTAATAGCTGTCCTGATTGCCACGTTGCTGTGGCCGCTCTCGTCCCTGACCATCGGAACTCTGTCGGTCGGGGTTCCCCTCGTTCAGAGCCTTGCGGGTGGGGCCGCCATCATCGGACATACTCGCCCTGTATTTGCGGGGTTTCGCGGTGGTAGAGGAGTGTCGTCGTTCTTCGGGACCATGTGTTTGCTCAATTTGCCGGTGGCGTTCACAGGCATAGTGACCCTCATACTGGTCGCCGGACTGAGCCGGTTCATGTCTCTTGGCTCGATCGTTGCCGGTCTGGTGACGTGTGTTGCTATGATAGCACTCTACTTCCTGGGACGCGCACCACTGCCCCACGTTGCCTATGCGGTGGTTGTAGTAGGTTTTATTGTGTATGCTCACCGTGACAACATCAGCCGGCTCAGAAAGGGCACAGAACGAAAGCTCTTCTGAGACAACCATTCATTGTATCGATATGCAGGGAACCATGGACGAAGTTGCAGTTGTTGGCAATACCGGCTGGGGCAATACGATTGCCGGGTTGTTGGTAAGGAATGCGTCCCGTGTGCATCTGCTGACGCGGACTGCCGAAGAGGCCCGGGTCCTGTGCGACAGCTCCATTGATTACTATCCAACTCACCTTCCTGGTGAAGCCCTTGCGGGAGCACGATTTGTGGTGTGGGCCGTGCCGTCGCAGACGATGCGGCACAATGTGGATACGTTCAAACAGGTGCTTCTTCCCGACCAGTGTCACGTGAGCGTTTCCAAGGGCCTCGAAGTCGGCACTGGCAGACGCATGACGGAAGTAATTCTCGAAGTGCTCGGTCACACCGGATTGCGCGGGGTATGTGCGCTATCGGGGCCCAACCTGGCTGGTGAGATCGCAAAAGGGTTGCCCGCAGCATCGATTGTCGCGGCTGCGGATATCCGGATCGCGCACGAAGTACAATCGCTATTCGGGTCACATAGATTCGTTACCATCATCAGCGATGATGTGATTGGTGTTGAACTTGCTGGGGCGTTGAAGAACGTTGTCGCTTTGGGAGCGGGCATGATGGACGGGCTTGGATTGGGCGATAATGCCAAAGCGGCGTTCATAGCATTTGTGTGGAGTGAGGTGATTTCGTTTGGTGTAGCGATGGGGGCACGCGAGTCCACGTTCTATGGACTCGCTGGTATAGGCGATGTGGTTGCCACCAGTGTGAGTGCGCTGAGTCGGAACCATTTCGTAGGTTGCGAGATCGCCCGTGGGCGTACCCTCTGTCACGTACTGCAATCGATGCACCAGGTGGCGGAAGGCGTGCATACTTCAGAGGCCGTGTATCGTCTGGCGTGCGAACTGCGGATTGAAGCGCCGATCATGATCTCCATCTATCGCGCGCTCTTCGAGGGCTATCCTGTGGCTAAGGCGGTGGCGAGGTTCACCGGGCAGGTCCGGCGCGGAATCTGAACAGCCGAACCATTGTGAACGTGCATCATTCAGTACGCATAGTCTTCGCCAGTTCCTCAAACAGGCGGCGTTGCTCGCGACTTAGTTTCTTAGGTGTCACGATACGGGTATGAACATACTGGTCTCCACGCTTCTTGCTGTGCGGATCCTGTATGCCCACGCCTTTGAGGCGCACCACATCACCTGCCTGCGTATTCGCCGGCAATCGCACGCTCATGGTTCCGCCCAGAACCGGTACCTCAATCCGGGCTCCAAGCGCAGCCTGAGCGAAATTCACCGGCAAGTCGTAATGGATATTCAAACCTTCACGAGTGAAAAGCTGATGAGGTTGCACATCGACGGTCACGAGCACATCTCCAGTTTTTCCACCGCGTGAGCCGATACTACCTTGTCCGCGCAGTGTGATGATGCTGCCCGTGTCGACCCCTGCGGGCACATCCACACGCAGTGTCCGCGATGCTGCAATCGCGCCCTTGCCTTTGCAGGAGTTGCACGAAGACGCAATGACAGTCCCTTTCCCGTTGCAGTGATTACAGCGCACTACGTGGCTGAATCGGCCGAATATGCTCTGCTCCATCCGCCTGACCCTCCCGGCACCGCGGCAATCGGGACACCTGAGAGGAGTAGTTCCGCTTGCACAGCCCGTCCCCCGGCACTCGGGGCAGACTTCGGCCCGTCTGATCGAGAACTCACGAATGCACCCGAACGCTGCCTCCTCGAAGGATAGTTGCGCCTTCAGTCTGAACGTCTCTCCGGGGATGGGAGCCTGTCTTGCAGAATCGCCGAACGCGCTTCCGAAAAACGTCTCGAATATCTCGCCGAGCCCGCCGAATCCGAAATCCTCAAAACCACCGGCGGCGGTTCCCTGCCGACCGTAGATGTCATACGTGCGACGGTTATCCGGATCGCACAGACACTGATAAGCCTCGTTAATCTCTTTGAATCTCTCCTCGGCATCCGCGTCGTGATTACGGTCAGGGTGATACTGGAACGCCAGCCGCCTGAACGCTTTGCGAATCTCTTCGCTACTCGCGTTGCTCGCGATTCCGAGGACTTCATAGTAGTCGCGTCGCACCTGCATTTCTCTCACTCCTAACTCATCATTTTAGCCATGTAACGTGTTTCTTGACAAACATCACGAAGGCGTCTTGAGCGAATCCCTGCCTCCATAGCGTTGGGTGGGGGGTGCTATAATCCCGGCGTGAGCAAAGACGAGGTTCGTGCTGCAATTGGCGCCCACAAGAAGCAGAGAATCACCGGCAGGCACCTGGTGCAGTCGGCGGTGCTTGTACCGCTTCTATACAAGGACCAGGCGCTGCATGTATTGCTCACTGAACGCACCATCGAAGTGCGTTCTCACAAAGGCCAGGTGTGTCTTCCGGGAGGCACTGTGCATCCGAGTGATGAATCACTGCTTGGCACCGCACTCCGAGAGACCTGGGAGGAGACCGGAGTGAAAGCGGAAGATGTGGAGATTATCGGAGAAATAGATGACAACGTGGTGCAAAGTACCGGTTATGTGATCACTCCATTCGTGGGATTCATTCCGTATCCATACCCCTTTAAGGCCAGCTCGCTGGAGACACAGGACATATTCTTCGTTCCTTTGTCAGTCCTGATGGATCCACAGAGTTTTCGTACGCAGGAACGAGTTATCGGAGAGTATTACTACCATGGGCCCGTATGCGATTATGACGGGCACGTCATCTGGGGAGCTACTGGTCGCATTCTCAAGCATCTCGTAAGCCTGCTGGATGATTCCCCAGAACAGCAGCGCACTTGATTGGCCGCTCGAACATTCTGCCAGATCCGTAATCGTTCATGCCTCTTCTGAGAAGTGTTGGTGACTTATTAGGCCATGTCAGATTTTATCGCAGGTTTTGACTGGAAATATATCTGTGAGCTACAATGCCTTCTGACGTAGCGGAGGTAAGTGATGGCATACCTGAATGAGGAATTGGAGGCGCTGAAGCCGGGGCTCGAAGGTTCCGATGAGATGCAACGCGCATGTCAGGCGCTTTGTAGATTGCTTAGCTTGAGTGTAGGGGCGCCGGAACATTCCGAACCGCGTTACGTGATCAGTGTTGCTTCGAGGATGGTCGGTATAGAGGCACACAGGTTGCGGCATTATGAACGCTTGGGATTTGTGCGGCCCGGTCGTTCACTGGGTAACACCCGGCTGTATTCGCAGGAGGACATCAACTATCTTACGTGTGTCAAGACACTTATGAACGATTTAGGGTTGAATTCGGCTGGTGTCCAGTTTGCGTTGGCACTGATGCAGCACGTGGAAACATTACAGCGGGAAGTCGCGGCAATGTCGACTCGCGTCAGGCGACTGGAACGCAGGCGAAAAGGCACTACAGATTGGAACGTAACTGGAGAAGGGGTTTAGCAGATGGCCACAGGTGGCAATATTGGACCTATTACACCGGACAAATTCACCGAGCAGGCGCAGCAGGTACTTGCGGCATCTCAGCAATATTTGAGGGAGTTCCAGCACAATCAATGGGACGTTGAGCATGTCGCACTCGCTCTCGTAGAGCAGGAATCGGGACTTACGGATCGTATCCTTTCTGAACTGGATGTCGATACTGGTGCGGTGCGGACCGCTCTTCGCGGCGCCCTTGAAGGGTTTCCCAAGGTTGCGTACCAGGGGACACAAGTCTATGCTACTCCGCGAATACAACGAGTGCTGGACAGGGCCAGACAGGAGGCTGAACGCTTCAGGGATGAGTTCATAAGCACAGAACACATTCTGATAGCAATAGCAGGCGAGTCAACAGGTGAGTCCGCGCGGATCCTCAGCGGATTTCGCATCACCGCCGAAAGCGTCTATCGGGCGCTTCAAGGTATTCGTGGAGGCCATCGGGTCACTGATCCACACGCAGAGAGCAAGTATCGATCTCTTGATAAGTACGGGCATGACTTGACCGAGATGGCGCGTCACGGTCGGCTCGATCCGGTCATCGGTCGGAACGAAGAAATCAGACGCACCATTCAGATACTGGGACGTCGTACCAAGAACAACCCCGTTCTCATAGGTGATGCCGGAGTAGGAAAGACGGCTATCGCTGAAGGACTGGCTCAACGTGTAGTGGCTGAGGACGTTCCAGGTTCCTTGCGTGGTAAGAGAGTCGTGGCTCTTGATATGGCAGCTCTTGTCGCAGGAAGCAAATTTCGGGGCGAGTTCGAAGAGAGACTCAAAGCGGTCCTTGACGAGGTGC
Organism: Dehalococcoidia bacterium; assembly: GCA_007129495.1. Classification (GTDB taxonomy): domain Bacteria; phylum Chloroflexota; class Dehalococcoidia; order GIF9; family AB-539-J10; genus SKVJ01. Next base: position 22,664 of record SKVJ01000024.1, read on the forward strand.
GCCAGGCCGCTGGAGAGGTGATCCTCTTCATTGACGAGTTGCATACAGTAGCCGGAGCAGGTGGTGCTGAAGGTGCAATCGATGCCGGCAATATTCTGAAGCCGGCACTAGCCCGCGGCGAGCTCCAGTGTGTGGGGGCGACTACTCTGGATGAATACCGTCGCATCATCGAGAAAGACCGGGCTCTCGAGCGGCGCTTCCAGCCGGTATACATCGGCGAGCCTGACGAGGCGACCACGTTGGAGATCCTTAAGGCACTGAGACCACGCTACGAGGCGCACCATAAGACAGTGAAACTCGACGACTCAGCGCTTGAAGCTGCTGCGCAGTTGTCTCACCGTTATATTTCGGACAGGTTCCTTCCGGATAAGGCGATAGACCTGATCGATGAGGCTGCCAGCAAGAGGCGACTGGACATGGAGAGTGCGCCTGCCCATGTTCAGGAATTGGAACGTGAGGTGCACCGACTTCGTGATGAGCGGGATGCCGCCGCACAGCGCGAGGACTATGAGAAGGCTGCGGAGGCGAAGGCCCAGTTGGCGAAGCTGGAATCGGAATATACCAATGCCAAATGCCAGTGGCCGATGGAGAACCAGATGGATGGCCTGGTGCGGGGTGAAGACATTGCAGCACTGATCTCGCAATGGACTGGGATTCCGGTTTTCAGGATGCTGGAGTCCGAGGCAGCAAGGCTCGTGCATATGGAGGAGCGGCTGCATGAGCGGATTGTAAATCAGGAGGAAGCAGTATCCGCTATCAGTGAGGCGATACGCCGCAGTCGCGCCGGACTCAAGAACCCTCGCCGACCGATTGGTAGTTTCATTTTTCTAGGGCCCACCGGCGTAGGTAAGACTGAACTGGCCCGTGCTCTTGCATGGTTCATGTTCGACAATGAGGATGCCATGGTGCGGCTCGACATGTCTGAGTATATGGAGAAGCACACAGTTTCGCGGCTGATCGGTGCTCCTCCGGGATATGTTGGATTTGACGAAGGAGGGCAATTGACCGAGGCCGTAAGGCGCCGGCCATACCGTGTGGTTCTGTTCGACGAGATCGAGAAGGCTCACCCGGATGTGTTCAACATACTCCTGCAGTTATTGGAAGACGGAAGGCTCACCGATGGACATGGTAGAACTGTCGATTTCAGGAACGTTATTGTCATAATGACGAGCAATCTTGGCACTGCGGACTTTCAGAGACAGGCGATAGGATTCGCCCGAGGGGAAGTATCGGAGGAGCAGGATCTCCGCAAAACGATTGAGTCTGAGCTGAAACGCACCTTCCGCCCTGAGCTATTGAACCGGATGGATGACGTGATCATCTTTCATCCGCTCAGTGAGGAACACCTCAGTAAGATCGTTATGCTGATGTTGAGAGAGACTCAGGAACGGCTTACCGAACGTTCTGTGACGCTTGAAGTGAATGAGGATGCCCGGGCGTGGCTTATCCGTGCCGGCTATGATCCGGTCTTCGGGGCCAGACCTTTGCGTAGAGCCATCGAGCGGTATGTGGAGAACCCTTTGTCTTCGAAGATACTGAGCGGTGAGGTCAAAGAAGGCGATCACGTAACCGTAAGCGTGCAGGATGATGGCCTGAGGCTTGCATCCAGTTAGAGGCAGCAATCTTGCGTTGTTACAGTCCGGTCGGGTTCGGTCGTAAGACACCGAATGTAGGGTATACTTTCTCTCTGTGGAGAGGCAGACCCCAAAGCGCAACGTATGGCTTGCCATTATCTCGATTGGGCTTACTATAACGCTGTGTATACTCATCATCCTGCATCGCGAGTTTATCGATGAGTTGCGCCACTGGGGATACTTAGGTCTCTTTCTTGTGACTGTGGTTGCCAGCGGAACAATGGTGTTGCCTGGGATGGGCGCAGTAATTACGTTCACCTTTGGGGGAGTGCTCAACCCTGCGGTTGTCGGACTGGTCGCCGGCCTCGGAGAAGCTACGGGAGCTGTGGGAGCTTACCTTACGGGATACGGCGGACGTGGATTCATGGTTGCCAATCCGTTGAAAGGCAGATTGTCTGCCTTCATGGAACGGCACGGTGCAAAGGCTATGTTCCTGATGGCGGCACTGGTGAATCCGATTTATTATCCCTTCGCCGTGTGGATGGGAGTACTACGTGTACGCGTGGGCAGATTCTTCATTTATACGTTACTCGGCAGGACCCTGAAGAACCTGCTTCTGGCCTATCTTGGATTCTTCGGATTACGTACGTTTCTCCGATTGATGGGGATTCAGGTCTGACTTGTGCGCGAGCCGCTCGATACGGTATATTTCGTAAGCTTATGGGGCTGTAGCTCAATCGGGAGAGCGTTTGACTGGCAGTCAAAAGGTAGTGGGTTCGAATCCCATCAGCTCCACCAGTCCTGTCCGAGGCTGTTCGAGAAATGCGGCTGATTCTTGTTTTCCTGTCATGATCAGCGTCATCGCCTCCGGGCCAATGGATTCCCTATGAGCCGAAACGTGAAAATCGTCCCGGCGATCCTCACGGACAATACACTGGAGTTGAACCGTATGGTCGGCGTTGGCAACGAGTGCGCACCCCTCGTGCAAATGGATATTATGGATGGTCTGTTCGTGCCCTCCCGCAGTGTCGGTATGGACGATCTTGGCAAGGCAGACATCCGGTTCAAGTGGGAAGCTCACCTGATGGTTGCACATCCCCTTCGATACCTTGAGACCTTACGAGAGATTGGTGCTGCACGGATTATCTTCCACATTGAGTCCGAGGACAACGCAGGCTGTGTCATTTCCGGCGCACGCTCACTCGGCATGGGGGTTGGTGTAGCAGTGAATCCTCCCACTCGCGTGGCGGATGTCGCTTCTCTTCTCGGGAGAATTGATAGCGTGCTGCTGATGACTGTATATCCCGGATACTATGGAGCACCGTTCGTGCCTGAGGTCATGTCAAAGGTCGGGCAGGTTCGGGAGGCCCATCCTGAGGTTCAGATTGCGGTCGACGGAGGCATCAACGAGTCGAATCTGGTGGAAGTCGCAAGGCATGGCGTCGACACAATCTGCATCGGAAGTGCCATATTCCGGAGTGCCAATCCCGCCGCCAGCTATTGCCGGTTCGTCAGCCTCGCGCGCCAGGCCTAGCGTGTTCTGTGTTTCACCTCATCGACAATGCCCGTCAGTCGTGTTCCGGCCTGTACACAGCAGTGTGCGCTTACGCGATGTGCTTGAGGGCCTGCGCAAGTAGTGCCGGGTCCTCATCGTCGAGGACGATTCTTGCTACACGCCGGTTAAGGCTCTGCAACGCATGCAGATCTCCAAGCGCCTGGCCGTCCGCCACGACGCCAAAGGAGTAGTTTGTGCCTGGAATGGACACATCATTCTTATGTGCGCAAACAATCTGCAGCAGGATGCATCGGTTCGGCCCACCCTTGTGAAGCTGACCTGTTGAATGCAGGAATCTCGGTCCGTACCCCAGTGTTGTCGCGATGCCCCCCAGGTTCTCACTGACTCTTCGGCGGAATGAGTCAAATACTTCATCCAATTCAGGGGTCTGCCGTAAGTAGGCCATGATACCCACGTAGTCAGGAGGCGCGGCCGCGTGCAGCAGTTCTTCAGCGACGACCAGGCCTTGGATGGCGGGGAACTGCCGGTGTGTTTCATAGTGCTGGAGCATTTCAGTGCTTGCGTCTTTCGCTCTCTGAACATCCGGCTGGTCGAATGGATTGATGCCGAGCAGTGCTCCCACAGCAGCCGTTGCATATTCCCAGCGGTAGAACTCGTTGCCGAGATCGTATGCATTGCCGATCTCGAGGACTGTGCAGGGATGTCCCGACTGCGTCAGTGCGAGAGCATGCTCATCGATATCAGTACATTGATCTCCCCTCAACCGGATGTAGACAAAAGCCCTGTCACTTGAGTAGGCAGTTGGTGGCAGCAAGGGTTCGTCGGTCACAGGCACAATGCCCTTGCCTTCCTTGCCCGTGCTCTCTGCGATGAGCTGTTCGGCCCACAGACCGAAACTCTTCAGTCGTGGGGATGTGAGGATGGTGAGTTTGTCTCGACCACTGCGTGCGCAGCCTGCGACATAGGAGCCCAACCAGGCGCCCGGATTCTCGATGGTGTGTATGGTGGCACAGCGCTTCTGCATGACATGCGCGTGTTCGAGTAGTTGTGTGGGGTCGAGTCCCAGTAGAACGCCTGGAACAAGGCCGAACAGCGACAGAACGGAGAAACGGCCTCCGATGTCACTCGGATTCAGAAATACATTCCGGAAACCGCGCTCGCGGGCCAGCCTCTCGAGAGAAGAGCCGGCGTCAGTAATGGCAACGAACTGCACACCTGCGCCGCTGCCTGTTTGTCTGACCGCTTCGTGCCAGAAATGGTCGTAGAGCAGGTTGGGCTCGAGGGTGCCGCCTGACTTCGATGCAACTACGAACAGTGTCTGCTCCACGTCAATGCTGGTGGTGAGGGCTCTGACCGCGCTGGGCACGGTGGAGTCAAGAACGTGCAGTTTGGGATAGCCGGCTGTTGTTTCGCTGACCCGGTTGAGGACCTCGGCGCCCAGGCTACTGCCGCCCATACCGATGAGGACTACGTTCTTGAAGCCGTGAAGCCTCACCTGTTCGGCGAATGACGACAGAGTGTCTCGATGGGGCATCATCGTTTCGTAAACATGGAGCCAGCCGAGGCGTTGCCGGATCTCATTCGCATCTCCAGGCCAGAGAGTGGCGTCGTGCTCATGGATGCGCTCGCTGAATTTTTGAGACTGCAGTTCTACAAGGCACTGGTCCAGGGCACATGCAACCTCAAGCGGCAAGTTCTGAGGAAAAAGATCACTCATTGTCATCATCCGCCTCCTCGAGGAGATCCTCTAATTCCTGTTCAGGTGGTTCCAGTTCAGGAGAGGCTGCGGCTTCAATCCGGCGTGACTGCGACTCCCTCTCCAGAGACAGCACCTTCTCCAACCGCCGTACGTGGCGCTCTTCGCCGGAGAAACGAGCCATGAGAAATGCGACCGCCAACTCGGTAGCGACTTCCACTCCTATGACCCGCGCACCAAGACAAAGCACGTTCTGGTCATCGTGCTCAACGCCCTGATGCGCCGAATAGGTATCGTGACAGACGGATGCGCGCACGCCTGGCATCTTATTTGCCGCAACACATGCGCCTACTCCGCTTCCGCAGATGATAATGCCTCTATCGACCTCTCCCTCTGCTATCGCACGTCCTACCTGAACCACATAGTCAGGGTAGTCATCGTCCGCGTCGAACTCGTGAGCTCCCTTGTCGACGAGGTCAAGACTGCCGGAAAGTCTCCTGATCAACTCCTGTTTCAGATCAAAGCCACCGTGGTCTGCCGCGATTGCCACGTGAAGTCTCATAAATCTACTCCCTTCATCAGATCAGTGAGGAGATCTCGTCGGCGATCCTCGCCGCCGTAAACCCGAAATTGCGCAAAATCTCGCCTCCAGGGGCTGACTTACCGAAGGAGTTAACACCTATTATCCTGCCCGTTGGCCCTACATAACGTTCCCATCCAAGTGAAATGCCGGCCTCGACAGATACTCGCAGTTGTATGTCTGGTGGTAACACCTTATCACGATACTCTTCTGGCTGTGCCTCGAAAAGCTCCCAGGATGGCATAGATATGACGCGAACGGCGATGTTTGCGTCCCAGAGATTGTGTGCCGCCTCCAAAGCTATGCTGACCTCAGAACCTGTTGCTATGACGATGGCATCGGGTGATCGGCCCGGCTCCCAGAGGATGTATGCCCCCTTGGCCAGGTCTGAGGCAGGAGCACCCTTGCTCCTGTCCAAAAGCGGCACGTTCTGCCGCGTCAGTACCAATGCCGTAGGTCCCCGGCGGTTCGTTATCGCCGTGCGCCATGCCTCGATCGCCTCGGCTGCGTCGGCCGGTCGAATAACCGTCAATCCTGGGACTGAACGGAGGCCAAAGAGTTGTTCAACAGGTTGATGCGTGGGGCCATCTTCTCCGACCCCGATGGAATCGTGCGTGAAGACGAAGACAACGTGCAGTTGCATTAATGCCGTCAAACGTACCGATGGCCGCATGTAGTCGTAGAACACAAGAAAAGTGGATCCGTATGGAATCGTGCCGCCATGGAGCGCCAGTCCATTGCAGATGCCTGCCATTGCGTGCTCCCTTACGCCAAATCGGATATTTCGGCCGATGTATTCCGGGGAGGCGAAGTCCCTGGAATCCGCTATGCTAGTCTTTGTCGACGGCGCAAGGTCTGCGCTGCCACCTATCAGGGCGGGAATACCAGCGGCGAGAGCATTCAGCGCATGGCCGGCTGTGGTGCGCGTCGCAGTGGGCGCCTCCGGAATGTTTACTCCTGCCAGGTGAGTCTCCCAGTCATCCGTCAATACGCCCGAGAGATCGCGCTGCATCTGTTGAGCCTCATCGGGGAACTCAGCGCGGTACGCGGCGAATCGCATGTTCCAGTCTTGTTGCCTGGAGCCACCACGCGATTCAGCCTGGCGGAAATAATTCAGCGCTTCCTGCGGTATTACGAATGGCTCATCATACGGCCATCCCAGTTGCTGCTTCGTCAGTCGGGTCTCGTCTTCGCCCAGTGGTTCACCATGTGCGGCACCGCTGTTTGCCTTGTTCGGGCTTCCATAGCCGATGATCGTGCGGCAGATGACGAGACTCGGCTGTGAAACGTCTGTCTTGGCTTTAGCGATAGCGCTCTCGACTTCTGACACAGAGAGTCCATCTATTGGACCTATGACCTGCCAGCCATAGGCCATGAAACGACCCGCTACGTCTTCCGTGAACGCAACGTCTGTGTTTCCTTCGATTGAGATGTTATTGGAATCATACAGCACTATGAGCCGACCAAGCTTGAGAGTGCCTGCCAGTGAGGCTGCCTCACTGGACAGCCCTTCCTGCATGTCACCATCAGACGCTATACAGAAGGTGTGATGATCGATAATCTCATGGCCCGGGCGGTTGTAGCGAGCCGCCATCCAGCGCTCAGCCATCGCCATGCCAACTGAGTTGGCGAAACCCTGACCTAAAGGACCGGTAGTAGTCTCCACTCCCGGTGTCAACTCGTGTTCCGGGTGGCCCGTTGCTTTACTGTCCCACTGTCTGAAACGCCGGATCTCGTCCAGGCTAAGGTCGTAACCCGTAAGGTGCAGGAGGGAGTACAGAAGCATAGAAGCATGGCCGGCAGAGAGTACGAATCGGTCACGGTCAGGCCAGGCGGGATCCTGCGGATTGTGCTTCAGGAATCGATCCCAAAGAACGTATGCCATCACGGCGGCACCCAACGGTGTGCCCGGATGCCCCGAACTCGCGGCCTCCACTGCGTCTATCGAGAGCGTTCGTATGGTATTGATGCACAGATTGTCCAGATGGTCTTGGTTTGCCGTCATGTCACTTCCCTTCATGGCAGGTGTCTGCATATCTATCGAGTAGTGTGATCATTCGCAACCGTCGTATGGGGCGCTGGCTCGGCTGTCTGGTTTGTGACCTCAAATGCCAGTCCACCGTCGCGCGAGTCCACGAGGATGACGTCTCCATCGTGGAAGGCGCCCTCCAGGACCTTGACTGCCAGCGGGTCCAGAACAAGGCGCTGGATGGTGCGCTTCAGAGGGCGTGCGCCGTACGCAGCGTCGAAACCTTCACGTACGAGTGTGTCACGTGCGTTATTACTAAGCGTCACGTCTATCCGTCGTTCCGCGAGTCGACGCTTCAGAGCGGTGAACTGAAGATCAACGATCGTGCGTATCTGTTCCTCTCCGAGCTTCCGGAAGACGATGATCTCATCGACCCGGTTGAGGAACTCGGGGCGGAAGTGCGCGCGGGGTGTTTCCATGACGTGCTCCCGCGCCTCCTCTTCCTGTCCCGGCTGCACATCGACGAGCCATTGACTGCCAAGATTGCTTGTCATGATGAGGACCGTGTTCTTTGAGTCGATTGTTCGCCCGTGTCCGTCAGTGAGGCGTCCGTCATCCAGTATCTGAAGCAACACGTTGAAGACGTCAGTATGGGCCTTCTCGATCTCGTCGAGCAGTACTACCGCGTAGGGACGTCGGCGTACCGCCTCGGTGAGCTGTCCTCCCTCCTCAAATCCCACGTAGCCTGGGGGAGCTCCGATGAGTCGCGAGACCGTGTGCTTCTCCATGTACTCCGACATGTCGAGTCGGATCATCGACCGCTCGTCGTCAAACAAAAATTCGGCAAGGGCCCGTGCGAGCTCGGTCTTGCCGACACCGGTAGGGCCGAGGAAGATGAAGCTTCCGAGCGGCCGGTTGGGATCCTGCAGCCCGGGCCGTGCTCTTCGCATAGCGTTTGAGACTGCATGGATCGCCTCCTCCTGGCCAACCACTCTGTCTCTTAGGCGATCCTCCATCTTCAGCAGCTTCTCGATTTCCCCCTCCAGAAGCCGGCTGACAGGGATGCGAGTCCATCGAGCGACTACCTCGGCGATGTCCTGCTCGTCAACCTCCTCCTTCAGCAGCTGATCGGCCTTGCTTGCGGCGAGTTGCCCTTCCTTGTGCATGAGCTGACTCCCCAGCTCCACCAGCGTCCCGTATTTGAGTTGCGCCGCATGCTCCAGATCTCCCATCCTCTCCGATCCTTCGACGTCGATCTTCACCTGCTCCAGTTGCTCTTTCAGCTGCTGCAGAGCCTGTATCTCTTCCTTCTCACGCTGCCATCGGGCGCGCAGTTGAGTCGCCTCTTCACGCACGTCGGCAAGCTCCTTCTCCATGGTCGCAAGCCGCTCACGGGAAGCCTGGTCCTCTTCCTTCCTGAGCGCCTCGCGCGCCTTCTCTGTAAGACGATTGACGTTCATAGCCTGTCCCTTGCATGCTGCCGGAGTTAATAACGGCGAATCATTCTAGCACTCCCTCATGGCTGTGCGCAGCATCACATGTTTGTTGTGAAACGATCCGGGTCGTCAGTCCCATCCAGTGTTGGCAGCGCGACGGTGAACGCGTTCGGACTTCCCATTTCACGTACGTTGGGCTAAAATCCTGAGTCATGACCAACAATTACGATCCCCGGGCTATTGAGAAGAAGTGGCAGGACAGGTGGGAAAATGACCACCTCTATGAGGTGATTGAAGATCCAGGTGCGACCAAGTATTACGCACTCACCATGTTTCCATATCCCTCGGGAGAACTGCATATCGGTCACTGGTACGCTATGGCTCCGTCCGATGTGCGCGCTCGTTACAAGCGAATGCAGGGATACAACGTATTGCATCCGATGGGTTTCGATGCATTCGGCTTGCCCGCGGAGAATGCTGCAATCAAGCATGGCATTCATCCTTATACCTGGACGATGGGCAACATTGAAAGGATGCGTGCCCAGTTGCGGACTATGGGCTGTATTTACGATTGGAGTAGAGAGGTGGTGAGTTGTCAGCCCGACTACTATACGTGGACCGAATGGTTCTTTCTGAAACTCTATGAAGCTGGCCTGGCGTACCGAGGAACCGCGCCGGTCAACTGGTGTCCTCAATGTCAGACGGTATTGGCCAACGAGCAGGTTGTTGGTGAAGGTGAGTGCGAAAGGTGCGGTGCGATAGTCACCAAGCGAGACATGGAGCAATGGTTCTTCCGCATAACCAGTTATGCGGAAGAGTTACTTGACTTCAGCAAAGTCGACTGGCCTGAACGCATCAAAGCGATACAGACGAACTGGATTGGTCGCAGCGAAGGGGCCGAGATTTCATTTGGGCTGAATCATCCCGGAGTAGAAGAGAAAGAGATTCGCGTGTTCACTACGCGGCCCGACACCGTGTTCGGTGTCACATACTTTCTTCTGTCCCCTGAGCATCAGCTCGTGCCGAAGCTCACCACTGCTGACCGTAAGACCGAGGTTGAAGATTACGTGCTTTGGTGTCGGCGTCAGGCTGATTATGAAAGGACCGCGCTTGGACGTGAGAAGAGCGGAGTCTTTCTCGGCAGTTACGTGATCAATCGATTCAACAAAGAGTGTGTGCCGATCTGGATCACAGACTACGTGCTCTCGTCCTATGGGACGGGTGCTGTTATGGGAGTTCCTGCCCATGATGAACGCGATTTCGAGTTTGCTAAGAAGTTCGATCTGCCTATCAGGCCCGTCATCGCTCCACAGGATTGGGATGGCACACCATTTGAGGAAGCGTACCTTGGTGATGGCAATTTAGTGAACTCGGGCGAGTTCAATGGCCTGCCGGCGGAAGAAGGATTTAAGGCGATCTGTCAGAAGCTTGAGCGCGAAGGTTGGGGCAAGGCCGCTCGGGCATATCGCATCCGTGACTGGCTCATCTCCCGGCAGCGCTATTGGGGTGCACCAATTCCGATAGTCTATTGTGGACAGTGCGGCATAGTTCCGGTACCGGAGGAGGATTTGCCGGTACTGCTTCCTCCTGATGCGGAGTTCAGGCCGACGGGGGAGTCGCCGTTGAAGTACTGCGATTCATTTGTCAACACCACCTGTCCCAAGTGTAGTGGGCGGGGAAAACGTGAGACGGATACCATGGATACGTTCATGTGCTCCAACTGGTACTTCCTGCGCTATACAAGCCCCGGGGTTGACTATGGACCATACGATAATTCGAAGCTCAACTACTGGATGCCGGTCGACCTCTATACCGGCGGCGCTGAACACGCGGTACTGCACCTGATGTACTCGCGGTTCTTCATCAAGGCACTCCGAGACATTGGATTACTTGAGTTCGATGAGCCTTTCACAAGGCTCTACAACCAGGGCACTATCAGCTACGGTGGCGGCAAGATGAGCAAGTCGAAAGGCAACGTTGTCTCCCCAGATGTCTACGTTTCGAAGCTTGGTGCGGATGCAGTTCGCACGTATTTGATGTTTGTGGGTCCGTGGAACTTGGGAGGCGAATGGAGTGACAGTGGTATTGTTGGTCTCAGCCGATGGCTGAATCGCGTGTGGTCCTTATATGATCGGGACTACCAGTGCCGACTGGTGGACACGGCAACTGACAGCCAGGTTCGGCACATGACGCACAAGACCATAAGAGCAGTGACATTCGACCTTGAGGAATTCCGTTTCAATACTATGCTCGCACGATTGATGGAGTTCACTAATGTACTTGGTCCCGTTCAGGAGAGTGCGAATGTGTCCGCCGAGACATGGGAAGAGGCGTTGAAAATGCTCCTCCTGTTGCTCGCTCCCAGTGCTCCCCACATCAGCGAGGAGCTCTGGGTACGGCGCGGATATCCCTACAGCATACACAATCAAATGTGGCCGTCATTCGATGAAAGACTCGCAGAAGAGGACGAGGTAACTGTGGCAGTCCAGGTGAATGGTAAACTGCGGGATAAGCTTGTTGTTCCCGCCGGTATTTCTGAAGAAGCAGTCAGAACGCTTGCGCTCGCAAGCGAAAGGGTACGGGCGCACCTCGATGGTCGAGTAGTGAAGAAGGTAATCTACGTGCCCGGCCGCATCGTGAATATCGTTGTCGCGCCGGAGTAGAAGAGGTGACATGAATCTGACATTTGTGGGCGGCGGAATCATGGCTGAGGCCATGATTCAACGACTGGTTACCAGCAGTATTGTCTCGTGTGAACTGGTCAATGTGGTCGACCCGTCGTTTGCACGTCGCGAGCTACTGGGCACGCGGTATGGTATCGCTGTTCATGCAGATCCGTCGTCGTGTATTCGTGGAGCCGATGTTGTGATCCTTGCGGTGAAACCTCAGGAACTTGGAACAGTGGCCTCTCAAGTCGGAGAATTGCAGCCGGACCAGGTGCTCCTGTCCATCCTGGCGGGGGTCAAGTTGGAGCGGCTGGTGCAACATTTCGCCCATCACCTGGTGGTGCGGGCAATGCCGAACACGCCTGCTCAGATAGGCAGGGGCATGACCGTATGGACCGCCACGGCCGAGGTTGGGCAGGTTCATGTGGAAAAGGTACGGGCCATACTTGCTGCTCTTGGAGATGAGTTCTACGTTCCTGAGGAGAAGTACGTGGATATGGCGTCAGCACTCAGTGGGAGTGGACCGGCATACGTGTTCCTGTTCCTGGAAGCCCTGATGGATGGAGCAGTTGCTATTGGGATGCCGCGTCCTATGGCCAGAAGACTCGCAGTACAGACGGTGCTTGGATCGACAGAGTATCTGCTCGAATCCGAGAAGCACCCAGCCGAGTTACGTAATATGGTGACTTCCCCTGGGGGGACAACGGCGGCTGCCCTCCATACTCTTGAGAAGGGCAGCCTGAGAGCTTTGGTGTCGGAAGCGATTGCTGCTGCTTATGCCAGGTCGAAGGTACTCTAGCACCCCCGCTAGTATGTTCCCTCGGCTGGAGCAGTGTCCGGGTTCAACCTCTTGAACTTCTCGAGCAGTTGCTCTTTGGTCTCGGAGTTCTCGGGATCCGGTACAGGAGCGCCTACGGGACATACCTCGGCGCACCGGGCGGCTTCAAACCAGCCCACACATTCGGTGCACTTATCGGAGTCAATCACATACGCGGCATCTCCCTCGCTGATGGCAGAGTTTTTGCACTCGGGTTCGCATGCGCCGCAACTGATACAGTCCTCGGTGATCGTGTATGCCATGGTATTGCATTACCTCCTCAGGTACGCGGATTGTGGCTATTGTACCCGCCACTCGTGCGCTTTTCAACTTCCCGGATATAGTCTGCGTACTTTGTGATCAGTGCCGCAGCTACATGGGTAGGGACCATGTCTTCGAGGCATCCACCCAGCCTGGCGACCTCTTTTATCACACTCGAACTGATGAACTGGTACTTGGCGCTTGTCATGAGACACACTAACTCGATATCAGGCGCCAGCTTGTGATTCATCAGGGCCATCTCGAACTCTCTCTCGAAATCCGAGTTGGCTCGTAGACCTCGAATCATGACATCTGCCTTCATATGGTGGATGAAGTCTACGACCAAACCGGAGAATGCCTGAACGGAGACATTGGGAATGTCATTCGAAGCAATCCGTGCAAGTTCGATGCGCTCGTCCACGCTGAACAACAAGTTCTTCTCAGGCCTGTCGTACACCGCAATAATGAGATAGTCAAACAGGGAAGAAGCTCGCTTCACGATGTCAATGTGCCCGTTGGTGATGGGATCGAATGAGCCAGGGTAAACAGCGATGGTCATCTCATTGCTCCTCTCTCCGGTATAGCGAGATATGCGAATCGCCATAGCGGCGTTGCTTCCATGCCGCGAACAACCCATAGGAACGGGCGAGTGGATGACGGGCTCCGTGACTCACAACCACCAATGTCTCAGGCGTAACCAGAGGACCGGTCATCAGTTTCGAGAGAAGCTCATCAGTACAAGAGTCATCATATGGCGGATCGAGCAGAATCACATCATATTGCCGCTCCAATATCCCAAGAGCTTTGTGTGCGGAGATACAGTACACATCGGCACGATCGGCGAAGCCAGTCCGCAAGAGATTCTGCCGAATGACAGTACAGCACTCGCGACTGTTGTCCACAAAGTCTGCCCGGTGAGCTCCTCTGCTGAGCGCCTCTATTCCAAGTGCACCACTTCCTGCGTAGAGGTCGAGTACAGTATCGTATTTGCATCCTGAATTCTCAATCATAGAGAAGACCGCCTGGCGCGTCAGGCTGGTGGTGGGTCTCACACGTCGTCCTGGCGGTGCTTTCAATTCGATGCCTCTTGCACTTCCGCCCTCTACTCGCATTTGCAGGCTCCGGTGGCCGGGCACGATTGTACAATGTCAAACTCACGTTCATCAATGCCTTGTGATGTTTGACTGCCATATGGGCATCCACTATACTTCGGCATGAGGTACGAACGGCGGGTTTTCGTATGAGTAGCGGTTTTGAACGATTCTCCGAGGGTGCGCGCAAAGTCCTGACGAAAGCGCAGGAAGAGGCGAAGCGCCTCGGTCACGGTTATATCGACACCGAGCACATTCTCTTGGGCATTGTGGACGAGGAGACGGGTGTCGCGGCTAAAGTGCTCACCAATCTTGGGGTGCCCCTCGCTAAAGTGAGAGCGGCCGTCGAATTCGTGGTTGGCAAAGGCGAGCGGCGGACCGCAGGGGATATCAGCCTTGCACCACGGGCGAAGCGGGCGATCGAAGTTGCGGTTGACGAGGCAAGACGCCTGAACTCCAGTTACATTGGCAGTGAACATCTGCTTCTCGGGCTGCTTGGCGGTAAGGAGGGGGTCGCCTGCAATGTACTTGAGAACTTCGGAATAACTATCGAACGTGCGCGCGATGAAGTGGGACAGGTAATGCGGCACGAATCGATGCACGCCCGGACGAACCGCGCGGCAACTAAGACTCCCACCCTGGACCAGTTGGGCACTGATCTCACCGCACTGGCCAGAGCGGGAAAGCTTGACCCCATAGTCGGGCGGCAGCAGGAGATAGAGCGCGTAATCCAGATTCTAAGCAGGCGCACCAAGAATAACCCGGCGTTAATTGGTGAGCCTGGCGTAGGCAAGACTGCTATCGTCGAGGGGCTGGCGCAACGCATTATCGATGGCGAGGTTCCGGAAGTGTTACAGGGCAAGCGAATCGTAGCCCTGGATATCGGTGCTCTTGTGGCCGGCACTAAGTATCGCGGCGAGTTCGAAGAACGGATGAAGAAAGTCATTGAGGAAGAAAAGGCCGCGGGGAACTGTGTTCTGTTCATAGATGAGATGCACACAATTGTGGGCGCGGGTGCTGCTGAAGGTGCCGTAGATGCGTCAAATATGCTGAAACCGGCACTATCCCGAGGGCAGATCCAGTGCATCGGCGCTACGACACTTAACGATTATCGCAAGTATGTCGAGAAAGACCCTGCACTCGAGCGGAGATTCCAGACAGTTCTGGTAGGGGAACCGAGTGTTGAAGAGACTGTCAGCATCCTTCTCGGCGTGAGGTCACAATATGAAGGATTTCATCAACTCACTATAACGGATGAGGCGGTCAGCAGTGCCGCCTCTCTTGCAGCACGATACATTCCTGATCGCTTTTTACCCGATAAGGCTATCGACGTTATTGATGAGGCGAGTTCGCGCGTTCGCATCAGGCGAGGGAGTACTCCTATCGGGCTTACGGAGGCGCGCAAGGCACTCGAATCGGTTCGCAGAGAGAAAGAGGCGGCAATTGCAGCTCAGCAGTTCGAGTATTCCGGTGAGTTGCGCGAACGAGAAGTCCAGTTATTAGACAAAGTGTCTCTGATGGAACAGGAGTGGCAGTCCAAACGCGAGAGCGAGAGGCCTGAGGTGGGAGAAGATGATGTCGCCGAAGTCGTCAGCATGTGGACCGGGATTCCGGTCGTACGGCTGAGTTCTGATGAAAGCAGCCGTCTGCTCCAGATGGAGGACGCACTGCATAAGCGTATCGTTGGCCAGGATGAAGCTGTCACGACTATCGCCAGGGCCGTGCGCCGGGCGAGGGCCGGTCTTAAGGATCCACGACGGCCTATCGGCGTGTTCATGTTCCTGGGACCCACGGGAGTGGGAAAGACTGAGTTGGCCAGGGCATTGTCCGAGTTCATGTTTGGCAGCGATGATTCGATTGTCCGACTCGATATGTCGGAATTCATGGAGCGCCACACCGTGGCACGTCTTGTCGGGGCACCTCCGGGCTACGTGGGCTATGATGAGGGTGGTCAGTTGACCGAGGCAGTTCGCCGCAAGTCGTACACGTGCATCCTCCTTGATGAGATTGAGAAGGCTCACTACGATGTGTTTAACATCCTGCTGCAGATATTCGATGATGGTCATCTCACTGATGCAAAAGGCCGGCGTGTTGACTTCCGTAACAGCATCATCATCATGACCAGTAACGTTGGCGCGGAGCTTATCCGAAAGGACATGACTATCGGGTTCCCAACTCAAGGTGATGAGTCTCAGAAGCAGCATGTCGAGCATGACAAGATGAAGGCAAAGGTGCTGACTGAACTGAAGAATCGGTTTCGTCCGGAGTTTCTTAATCGGCTTGACACCACAGTCGTCTTTCATTCGCTGGGAAGAGAGGAATTACGACAGATCGTGGACCTTATGCTGCAGCAGGTTGCCAAATCTCTGACGGAGAAGGGCATCACGCTCCTGGTGTCGGATGAGGCCAAGGAACTCCTCGGTACCAAGGGCTATGACCCGGTGTTTGGGGCACGGCCACTTCGAAGGGTGATTCAGAGTATGCTGGAAGATCAGCTCTCTGAAGCTATTCTGCGTGGTGAGTTCCAGACTGGGGATGTGGTAGAGATCGATGCGAAGGATGATCGGCTTCTGATGCTCAGCCAGGGAGAGGTTCGCGAACTCCTTCCTGCAGGAGAGACTGCGCGCTGACGTCTTGACGTCGTTTTCGTTTGAACATAGAGTCCTCGTTAGCAAGTTCCGGTAACGAGATATCGCACGTGACGCCCGAGAGCCGTAGCGCAGCAAAACCGAAGCAGGTATTCGTCTGTCAGTATTGCGGCCGCGAAAGTTTGAAGTGGCTGGGGCGCTGTCCCTCCTGTGAAGCCTGGAATAGCTTCGAATCTGTCATCCCTGATCGACGTGTCAGCATCTCATCCACCGGAGGTGCCGGGGCACCCCCAGAAGAACTCTCCACCGTGTCGCTTGAGTCCACTCCGCGCTTGAGTCTTGGCATTGGTGAGTTCGACCGGGTACTCGGTGGTGGATTGGTTCCCGGATCGCTCGTCCTCCTTGGGGGGGAACCTGGGATTGGCAAGTCGACTCTTCTATTGCAGGCGTGCTCTCATCTCACACAGGAACAGGGCATGGTAGCCTATGTCTCCGGGGAGGAATCATCTCAACAGGTTCGGCTGCGTGCAACACGTCTCGGCGTGTCGGGCGAACGCATACTGCTTCTTTCTGAGACCAGCCTCGATACTGTACTCGCGCACCTGAATGGGCTTTCCCCATTGCTGGTGATTGTCGACTCTATACAGACCATGTCGTTGGACGGGGTTGGGGGTTCCCCCGGAAGTCTGAGCCAGGTTCGCGAATGTACAGTGGCGCTGATGCGTTTCGCCAAAGCGCATGGTGTTTCAGTGCTCATCGCAGGACATGTCACGAAAGAGGGTGCAATAGCCGGGCCCGGCACTTTGGAACACATCGTGGATGTGGTTCTGTATATGGAAGGAGAACGGCACAGTGCGTATCGTCTGGTCCGAGGTGTGAAGAATCGTTTCGGTTCCACTGATGAACTCGGAGTTTTTCAGATGGTGGCGACCGGACTCGTCGAAGTAGAGAATCCATCGCTGGTGTTCGCGGGAGGCGAGCAGGGAGAAGTCATTGGGTCTGTCATTGTTCCGGTTCTTGAGGGCACCCGCCCTCTCCTTGTGGAGATACAGGCATTGACTACCCCTTCAGGTTTCGGTCCACCCCGTCGCGTTGCGACAGGATTCGATCTCAACCGTCTGTTTCTGATAACGGCTGTGCTAAGCAAGCGAGCGAGAATGAAACTCTCGGATCAGGACGTGATAGTCAATGTAACGGGTGGATTGCGCCTGGCTGAACCTGCAGCCGACTTGGGTGTTGCTCTTGCAATCGTCTCCAGTCTAAGAGATCATCCACTGATGCCCGGGCTGGTTGTCTTCGGAGAATTGGGACTGGGTGGTGAGGTCAGAGGAGTTTCGCAACCGATGCGGAGGCTTGGTGAAGCCACGAGGATGGGCTTCAACAGATGCATTCTTCCCAGAGATGCGAATCTGGATGCCATCGACTCGAGTATTGAGCTTCTGAAGGCGTCTTCGCTTGTTGAGGCGATTGGGTTCGGATTTGAACAAGGTGGAGCGGCGCCACGCAGGTATATACAGTAATGGACCGTGTAGGAGCTATTGTGCCGGCTTCAGGGCGAAGTGAGCGCATGGAAGGGGTGGATAAGCTTCTCGCTCCTCTGGCAGGCAGGCCTCTTCTCGCATGGTGTGTTGATACACTGGAACGTAATGCTCTTGTGACCGAGATTGTGGTGTCTGTTCCTCTTGAGAAGATGCTCACGTTCGATGCTCTGGTGCAGACGAGTAATTGGGAGCGAACGAGGCTTGTGACCGGTGGCCGTCGGCGGCAAGACTCCGTGGCAAACGCTCTCGGCGTTCTTGATGACGTTGACTGGATCATCGTGCATGATGGAGACAGGCCCTTTCTTACGGAGGCTCTGATCAGAAACGGGATCAGTGCTGCGCGAAAGACAGGCGTGGCGGTGGCCGCAGTGACGGTCAAGGACACGGTAAAGATCGTGTCGCCGGAGGGAGTGGTGCGGGACACTCTGGATCGGAGTACCCTGCGGGCTGTGCAGACACCGCAGGTATTTCGAGCGGACATTCTTCGGTATGTATACAACTATATCGAGGAAACGGTGACCGACGATGCGATGCTCGCTGAGAGGCTGGGATACCAGGTCACAGTGTATGAAGGCCTGTGCGAAAACCTGAAGGTAACCACGCCGGATGATTTGCTCGTCGCACAGGTAATCGCTCGTCGATGGGAGGCCGGCCGATGAGAGTGGGTCTTGGGTATGACTCGCACCGTCTCATTGAGAATGAGACTATCGTACTCGGTGGTGTCACGATTCCTTTCGAGAAAGGGTTGGAAGGCTGGAGCGACGCCGATGTCGTGATCCATGCAATCATGGATGCGTTGTGTGGTGCCTCTCGCCTTGGAGACATCGGTATATTGTTCCCTCCCGGTGATGAGAGATATCACGCAGCGTCCAGCCTGTCTCTGTTGCAGAATGTGACAGGGATGATAACGAGCCAGGGGTTGCGCATCTCAAACGTGGACGCCACAATTGTTGCGGAGGTACCGCTCCTGTCACCGTACCTCCCCCAGATGTGCAGGAATCTGGGGGCCGCGATGCGCATAGAGGACGAGCGAGTGTCGGTCAAGGCTAAAACGAATGAGCATATGGGGTTTGTGGGTAGAGGGGAGGGCATCGCTGCGTTTGCAGTAGTGCTGTTGGAGCCGTGAGATTACTGCGGTCGTGTCTCATTGCGCCTCTGGCACATGCTTTGCGGTCGTTCGGAGCGCCATCTGCGAAGTGCTAG